>NZ_JAABRP010000017.1 GCF_011390875.1 Thiocapsa sp. | reverse complement strand
CGCGCAACAAAGGGGAGCTTCAAAAGCTTTACGTCATCGCTGCTCCGGCTTTCCTGGGAATGCTGCGCAAACATCAGTCCCCTTCGCTCAAACAGCTGGTCGCAGGGGAAGTCGACAAGAACTTGACGACCCATAGCCCTGAGGCGATCCGCAAGAGCCTGCCGGATTTTCTCTAAACCGCGCCCGGTGCGGTATGCGCCATTTGTTGGATTGGCTGGACCGCGCCAGCTCCGACAACCGTCGGAGCTGGCGCGGTTTAAAATAATATATTTTTTAATATCTTAAACCGCGCCAACTCCAGCGGCCG
>NZ_JAABRP010000016.1 GCF_011390875.1 Thiocapsa sp. | reverse complement strand
GTCGTACTGACTCGAAAGTGAGCATTTCGCTCTGGACGCGGTTTAGGCGGCAACCATCGGTGGTCGCCTAAAGACGTGTAGGGGCGTCTTAAGGGCCGTAGGTTGTGCCGAGCCATGCGAGGCACAACCGACCGTCGGCGCCACGCTCAGTCTCGTCCCGCTGCCTCGTCCAGCGCCTTTAGACGCTCCAGCTTCTCGCGGATCCGGATCTCCAGACCGCGATCGACCGGCTTGTAATAGCGTCGCCCCGACAAGGCATCCGGGAGATAGGTCTCCCCGGCCGCATATCCTTCGGGCTCGTCGTGGGCATAGCGATAGGCACGTCCGTGTCCCAGCTCTTTGAGTAGCTTGGTCGGGGCATTGCGTAGATGAACCGGGACATCCAGCGAGCCGGACGACCGGGCGTCGGCCAAGGCCGCGTTCCAGGCCAGATAAACCGCGTTGCTCTTGGCGGCGCAGGCGAGATAGACGACCGCCTGGGCGAGTGCCAGCTCGCCCTCCGGGGAGCCGAGACGCTCTTGCGCCTCCCAGGCGTTGAGCGCCAGGTCCAGTGCACGCGGATCGGCGTTGCCGATGTCCTCGCTGGCCATCCGCACGATGCGCCGCGCCACATAAAGCGGATCGCAGCCGCCGTCGATCATCCGCGCCAGCCAATAAAGCGCGGCGTTCGGGTCCGATCCTCGCACCGACTTATGCAGCGCCGAGATCTGGTCGTAGAAGATATCACCGCCCTTATCGAAGCGTCGCACGCTGCCGGCGATCACCTCCGCGACAGTCGCCGATGTAATCTCCTCGCCCGCTGTCATCCGGGTCGCCAATTCGAGCACATTCAGCGCCCGGCGGGCATCGCCGTCGGCACTGCGCGCAAGCAGGGCCGATGCCTCGTCGGACAGACGCATTCGAAGCTCGCCGAGGCCCTGAACCGGGTCCGCAAGGGCGCGCGCCAAGACGCGCTCGATATCTTCGACCTCCAGGGCATGAAGCAGATAGACACGCGCGCGCGACAGCAGTGCGTTGTTCAACGCGAAGGACGGATTCTCGGTCGTAGCCCCGATAAAGGTCAGGGTGCCGTCTTCGACATGCGGCAGAAAGGCATCCTGCTGGGCCTTGTTGAAACGGTGCACCTCGTCGATGAAGAGCAGTGTGGGGCGCTGCTCCCGATCGCGCACCGCCCGTGCCGTGGCGACCGCATCACGGATGTCCTTCACGCCCGCAAGGACGGCGGACAAACTGAGGAAATGGGCACCCGAGACACGCGAGATGAGACGCGCAAGCGTGGTCTTACCGGAGCCGGGCGGCCCCCAGAAGATCATCGAATGGAGTTGACCCGACTCGATCGCTCCACGCAACGGCTTGTCCGGCGCAAGTAGGTGCTGCTGACCGAAGAATCCGTCCAACGTTGCCGGGCGCATCCGCTCGGCGAGCGGCGCATCAGTCATTCTGAACCGCGCCCGAAGTGGTGACCACCGGTTCGCCGCAGCCCGACGCCCGGCAGTACTCGAGGCATTCGCGGCGGACGCGGTTCAGAAGAAAAAATTAAACTCCTGAAGCGCGTCTGCGCCGACGCCCATTGAGATCCGCAAGGGCGATCCGAACAGCAAACCGCACAGATCATACCGAGACGCGCTTCAGTCGAAGGAGAGAAAATCGTCCATCGCCCCCTGGTCCATCTTGAACAGATCCGGACTCAGTTTGGCATTGCGCTCCGCCCCTGTGAAATTCAGCCGCGTGGTCTGTCCGAAGCTGTCCTCCATGATGAGGCTTTCGAGGTTGTCTTTGCCGAATCCGAGCTCGATCCGAACCACGTCGGTGTCTTGGGCTTTGGGGATCAGCTCCACCCAGGTTCGGCCGTCCGTGCTTTCGATCGGCGACGCCTCGAAGTGCTTCTCGATCGGACCGCCATCGGCCAGAAGCAGGGCCGGGGTTCCGCTCAGCGCGCGACTCTGGCTTTGATGCGAGACCTGTTTCAGCTCCAGGTCGTGGAGATAGACTCGGCTGCCGTCGGCGATGATGACCTGCCGGTTCGGCGCACTGTACTCCCAACGGAAACGGCCGGGGCGCTGCAGATAGAGGGTACCGCGCGACTCCATCATCCGGGTGCGCTCGGCATTGAAGGTAAACTGCTCGAAGTCGGCCCGCAGGCTGCCGAGTCCGGCCAGATAGTCGTTGACCCGCTGTGCGCCCTCGGCGGCGTTTGCGGCCGCAATTCCGGACAGAAGGGTCAGCGGCAAGAGCAAGGCGAGCACGACGACTCGCAGGCGCGATGATTGACCGGGGTTTTCAAGACGCCTCGGGTGATGCCCGAACCGATCAACCAAGCGGAACAAATCTAACATAGGAAATCCTGAAAACGGCTTTATGAACCACGGAAGACACGAAAAAACGTCAAAGATTCAGTTCAGTCCTCGATCGGTGGAGGCGCCAAGACCTCGCGGTTTCCGTTGGTCTCCGCCGGACCCACGATGCCGATGCGCTCCATCTCCTCGATCATGCGCGCGGCGCGGTTGTAGCCGATCTTCAGGCGCCGTTGTACGCCGGAGATGGAGGCACGGCGGCTCTCCACAACGATCTGAACCGCCTCGTCGAACAGTGGATCCGTATCCTCCGTGTCGCCGCGCGGCTCCGGATCGATGCCGGGGAGCACTTCGGTCGGCTCGCGCAGCACGTCCTGCAGATACTGCGGGGCACCGAACTGCTTGAGGTGCTCGACGATCCGATGCACCTCGTGATCGTCCACGAACGCGCCGTGCACGCGCTGCGGGATGTTGCCGCCCGGCGGCAGATAGAGCATGTCGCCGTTCCCGAGCAGCTGCTCGGCGCCCATCTGGTCCAGGACGGTGCGCGAGTCGATGCGCGAGGACACCTGGAAGGCGATCCGAGTCGGGATGTTGGCCTTGATGAGCCCGGTCAGCACATCGACCGACGGGCGCTGAGTCGCAAGCAGGAGATGAATCCCCGAGGCCCGTGCCTTCTGCGCCAGGCGCGCGATCAGCTCTTCGACCTTCTTGCCGACCACCATCATCATGTCCGCCAGCTCGTCGATCACCACGACGATATAGGGCAGATGCTCGAGCGCAGGCACCTCGATACCCTGCTCGGCGGCGAAATCGGCCGCGATGGTAGGATCCGGGATGGTGCGTCCTTGCGCTGCCGCGTCGGCGATCTGGCGGTTGTAGCCGCCGATATTGCGCACCCCGAGCTTCGCCATCAGGCGATAGCGACGTTCCATCTCCCCGACGCACCAGCGCAGCGCATTGGCCGCCTCCTTCATGTCGGTGACGACGGGGGTGAGCAGATGCGGGATGCCCTCGTAAACCGAGAGCTCGAGCATCTTCGGATCGACCATGATGAGCCGCACGTCCTGCGGTCCGGCCTTGTAGAGCAGGCTCAGGATCATGGCGTTGATAGCCACCGATTTACCCGAGCCGGTCGTGCCGGCGATCAGCACGTGCGGCATCTTGGCCAGATCCACGACGACCGGCAGACCGGAGATGTCGCTGCCCAGACCCAAGGTCAGGGGCGACTTGGCGTCCTGATAGGTCGCCGAGCCGAAGGTCTGGCGCAGAAAGACCGTCTCGCGCTGCTGGTTGGGGATCTCGATGCCGATCACCGACTTGCCCGGGATAACCTCCACCACGCGCACGCTGATGGTCGAGAGCGCGCGGGCCAGGTCCTTCGCCAGTCCGGTAATCTTGCTGACCTTGATCCCGGGTGCGAGCTCCAGCTCGAACAGCGTCACGACCGGACCGGGGTAGACAGCCACGACCTGGACCTGCACACCGAAATCGGCGAGCTTGATCTCGACCTGTCGGGAAAGATCCTCGATCTGCTCCTCCGAGTAGGCCCGCCCGCTCGGACGGGGGAGGTCGAGCAGGTCGAGTGGCGGAAGACTGATCTCGTCGGTCCGACCGGTTGCGACATGAGCAGCGGATGCGGCCTGTCCCGAAGGGGCCTGCGTGGCCTGGATCGGCGGCTCCGGCCGGGTCACCGGGCGCGGGGGTGTCTTGATCCGCGGTGCCGCCGCCGGCACGGGCTTCTGGCCCCGTTTGAGATCGTCGAGCGACAGGGTCTCGGGCTCGGTCATGGCCTCCCGGACACGCCGCGGAAGCCCCTCGGAACGACGACCGAGCCGCTCGCCGGGCTCGTGCCCCGGCGCTTCGGAGCCGGTTGCTTCGAGGCTGGTCGCTTCCTGCAAGCGCGAACGTGTCGATAGTCCGTCGGATCCCGCCGGGGCGTCGATCAGGTTCAACGCCTCGGGCAGCCCGGTCGACTCCGCCGCTGCGGCAGCCCGCCGGCGCAACACCAGCCTCGTCGCAGCACCCTGCACGACATTCGCGACCCAACCCGCAGCCTGCAGGACGGCAGCGCCCGTATTGTCGACCACCTTCAGCCATGAGATCCCGGAGAAGAGCGTGAAGCCGACCAAAAGGGCTCCACCGAGCAGCAAATCGGTTCCTGTCGTGTTGAAGGCAGCACGCATGTTGCCGCTCACGAGCAGGCCCAGACCACCGCCGGCCCCGTTCGGCAGATGGGCGCCGAGGTCCGCGAGATGAATCGCGGCATATCCGCAGCCGGCAACGATGGTGATGAAGAACCCGATCCAGCGCAGCGCCAGGATCCAGGTGCGCGGCGCCGGCTCCTCGCCGCGGCCGCGGAACACCAGCCAGGCGCTCCAGCCGACCATCACCGGAAGCAGATAGGCGAAAAACCCGAAAAGAAAGAGCGTGACATCCGCAAACCAGGCGCCGGCCCGACCGGCCGCGTTGCTGACCTGAGAGACATCGCCGACGTAGGACCAACCAGGGTCATCCGGCGAGTAGCTGGCCAAGGCGAGCACCAGATAGAGCGCCACGACCATGAGGGTCCACATGGCGCCCTCGCGGAGCGCGCGCTCCACGTAATCGCTGAACGTCAACTGCCCGTATCGTGTCGCCTGCGCCATGACTCTCTCCGAAATTTTGGCTCCCCATGATACCGTTGCCGGCGCTTTTTAGGGTAGTTTCGATGGCTGAATCCGTCATGAACCCCGCCTGAATTCCGTCTGAATCAGGGCAATGACGGCACCGGCAGGCGCGCCCGGAGTTGCGCTCAGCCGGGCGACGTCTCGTCCAATGCGCCAGCCAGCCACTCCGGAACGGTCTCGGCCGGCGACTGCACGGCAAGCACCGGACCCAAGGAGGCGATCTGCTCGTTGGCCTTGCGCATCCAGACCTTGAGGCGCTGACGATCCATTAGACCCAGCCCGCCCGGTCGGCTCTGGCCCGCGGCCCAGAAGCTCGCCGCCAGGTGATCGACCTTGCGCATCGTGGCCGCGTGCAGCTCGGGCAGCTCCATGAAGCGGGCACCGACAGCCTCGGCCGCCGCCCGCGCCGGAGAGTTCCGAAACGCCGAAAAATCCTTCCCGCGACCATAGTTCTGCACCACGACATAGGATGCCGCCTCGCCGTAGCGGTCGATAAGCCGCTGGAGCAGGCCGATACCGTCGGCACCGTCGTCCATGACATGCCAGAAGACCACTCCGACCCCTTCGTCTGCGGCAAGCGTCAGGAAGTCGTTCTGATCGATCCAGCGGAACAAGGGCGCGGAGGTCTGGGCGGCCAGGTCCACCAGTACATTCTGCGGCGCCGCAAGCGCGGCATCCATCAATTGGTCGGCATCCTCGAAGGCATCGAGCAAGACGGATCTGGAGAAGTCGCCGTAGAAGCGCAGCATGGCCCCATGGGACTGGTCGGTGTCGAAGACCGTAAAGGGCTGGTTGTTGTCGATATGATGCTGCGCGAGCAGGCGGGCCAGCACCGACTTGCCGACCCCGCCCTTCTCGCCGCCGATAAAATGGATCTTGCTCATGTGTGATTGCTCCGGGTCGCGTTGATGGGCGCGGAGCATGCACCGAGGGCGAGCGTCCCGCAAGGGCCGGCCGACGGCTGCCCCTCAGTGCCGTCGGTGATGCCGAGCGGTCCGAAACGCCGGGCAACACCAGGCATGTCGGGCGCCGGGCGATCGATGCGCGCTCAGAGGGCGATCGAGCCGTCGGCGTGCCGGACCAGCCGTCCGACATGCTGTCCTTCAGCGTCGAGCAGCTCGAGCTCCAGAGGCATCTTACCGAGCGCGTGAGTCGCGCAGGACAAACAGGGGTCATAGGCCCGGATCGCGACCTCGATGCGGTTGAGCAAAGGCTCGGTGAGCTCGTGCCCGTCCAGATCGTCGGCGGCGACACGGCGGATGGACGCGTTCATCGCCTGATTGTTGTTGGTCGTGGAAACGATCAGGTTGGCGCGGGTCACCAGCCCGTCTGGATCGATCTCGTAGTGGTGGAACAGCGTCCCGCGTGGGGCCTCCAGCACGCCGATTCCGGTCGTTTGCAGCGGGCCGTCGCAACGCAGATCGGTGCCCTGCAAATCGGGATCGGCGAGCAGCTCGCCGATCGCCTCGGCGCAGTGCAGCAGCTCGATCATCCGCGCCCAATGGGTCGTGAGCGCGGCCTGCAACGGGCGCCCCTCGCCGGCGGCCGCGAAGTCCTGTCGCTCCTGCTCGGCGAGCGGCGTATGGAAACGCGCGCAGTTGTTGACGCGCGCGAGCGGGCCGACCCGATACCAGCCCTGCTCCGGTCCCAGCGCCACGATAAAGGGAAACTTCATGTAACTCCAAGGCTTGATCTCCTCGTGGATCAGCTGCGCGTAACCCTGATCGTCCGCATGATCGAAGAGGGTCTCGCCCTGCGCATCGCGCGCGCGCAGCCCGCCGTCGTAGAGCTCGAAGGCGCCGTCCGGGGCAACCAGACTCAGGGTGTTGGCATCGACGGCGGCAAAGCGATAGTGAAAGTCGGGGCGCGTCAGGATGATGCGCTTGATGAGCTGAACCCCCTTCTCGGCCCAGTCGAGGATTCGGTCGATCTCGGCCAGGAGCAGATCGCGCTCCTCGAGGCTCACGTTCTTGTTCACCCCGCCCGGCAACGCGCCGGTGCCATGGACCCGCTTGCCAGAGGTCACACGGATGACCTCCTGCCCGAATTTGCGCAGCAGCACGCCCTGCATCGCGATCTCGGGATGATCCCGGATGACGCCGACGATGTTGCGATGGGCCACCGCATCATCGATGCCGAACAGCAGATCGGGCGAGGAGAGATGGAAGAAATGCAGCGCGTGGGACTGGAGCACCTGCCCCAGATGCATCAACCGGCGCACCTTCTCGGCCGTCGGCGTCAACCGATCCACCCCGATGAGCCGATCGCATGCCTTGGCCGCGGCCAAGTGGTGGCTGACCGGACAGATCCCGCAAAGACGCTGCACCAGCACCGGAAGCTCCCAATAGGGCCGCCCCTGGATGAACTTCTCGAAGCCCCGAAACTCGACGATATGCAGCCGCGCCTGCTTGACGTGGTTGTCCTCGTCTAGCAACAGGGTCACCTTGCCGTGACCCTCGACCCGTGTCAGCGGCTCGATACAGACCCGCTTGAGGGTCTCGGGGTGCCGGGCGGTCTCCAGGTTCGTGGTCATGGTAGAAACCTCGGGCGGTTTCGGGGTTCCGCGCTGGGCGCGGTTTAATCAAAATGAATCTGCGTGTAGGGAAACGCGATCGGTCTCCCCTCCAACAACTCGGTTAGAAAGGTCCAGATGGCATCGGCCGAGGGCGGGCATCCGGGCAAGACGTAGTCGATCGCAACGACCTCGTGAATCGGATGCACCTGATTGAGGAGCAGCGGGATCTCGGGGTCGTTCGGGATGCCGGGGTTGTGCACCCCGATACCCTCGCAATAGGACTCGCGCAGGCACTCGGCGAGACCGAACTGGTTACGCATCGCCGGGATCCCGCCGTTGACCGCGCAGGCCCCGACGGCGACCAGGGTCTTGCAGCAACGCCGAAACTCGCGCAGCACCTCGACATTTTCCGCGTTGGCGACCCCGCCCTCGATCAAACCCAGGTCGCAGTCGCCGAGTGTCTTGATGTCGGTCAACGGGGTGCGGTCGAAAGTCACCAGATCGACCAGCTGCAGGATGCGCTCGTCGATGTCCAAAAGGGACATATGGCAGCCGAAGCAGCCGCAGAGCGAGGCGGTCGCGACACGGGGCTTCTCGACCATCAGACCACCTCCTCCTCGTGAGCACGCACGTCGCCGACGATGCTGATGGGCTCGCGGTCGTAGAGTCGCTCGCCGATCGGGGTCTCGTAGCCGCGGCCCTTCGGCAGAATGGCGCCGGTGGGGCAGACATGGGCCGCCTTGTCGCCGACGGCAAAGCTGGAATCGCCCAACAGGCCACTGGGCGAGTCGATCACCAGGTGACTCTCGAGGCCCCGTCCGCTGATGGCGAAGACCCGCTTGCCGTCGAGGTCGCGACTGGCGCGCACGCACAGCTCGCAGAGGATGCAGCGGTTGAAGTCGATGATGACGTCCGAGTGCGAGGCATCGACAGGCCGACGCGGGAAAAAGTGGGTAAAGTGCGGCGCCAACATCCCGGCGTAATAGGCCACTGCCTGGAGCTGACAGGCCCCACTCTTCTCGCAGGCGGGACACACGTGATTGCCTTCTACGAAGAGCATCTGCAGGATGGCTCGACGCGTCGCTTGAATGGCCTCGGAGCTGCTGTCGACCTCCATCCCCTCGCTCGCCGCGGCCGTGCAGGCCGAGACTTGGCGCCCGCCGATGTCAACCAGGCAGACACGGCAACTGCCGTGCGGTGCGAACTCCGGATTGTGGCACAGGTGCGGGATATAGACCCCGGCGGCAAGTGCCGCGTCCATAATGGTCTGGCCGGTTTCGAAGGGGATCGCGCGGCCGTCGAGTTTGAAGCTCTTGCTCATGCGGATACCTCCGATCCCTCTGGGATTTGGGCTCGGATGTGGGCTCCGATGTCGTCTCGACCCGTAAGTGCGCGAGCTTCCGAAAGCGCCGAGTCCAGGTCAAAGGACGGGGTGTGGGCCTCGCGCTCCAAGCGCCGTCGATAGATCTGCGGGAATTTGTCCAGCGTATTGAGGACATGGTTGGGTGCCGTGTGCCCGAGCCCGCAATAGCTCGCTTGGCGCATCACCGCGCCGATATGGCGCATCTCGCTCAGGTCGTATTCCGAGCCCTGACCGGCGGCGACCTTCTCGACCAGGTTGCGTAGGAGCGCGCCGCCGACCCGACAGGGCGTGCAGAAGCCGCAACTCTCGTGCGCGAAGAAGGCGGCGAAGTTGCGGACCATGTCGAGTAGGTCGCGGCTGTCATCGAAGATCATGAAGGAGCCGGCGGTCGGCAGGTCTTCGAAGGCAATGATGCGATCGAAATCAGCCGGCGAGAGGGTCGCACCCGCGGCACCCGAGATCTGCACCGCTTGGGTATTCTCCGCCCCGCAGTCGGAGAGGACCTGATGGACCGGCGTACCGAACGGATACTCGTAGATACCGGGCCAAGCGCAGTCCCCACTGACCGAAAGAATCTTGCTGCCGGCGGACTGATCGGTGCCTTCTCCGCGGAGCCAATAGCCGCCCCATTGGACCACCCGCGCGGCGGCAAGGAAGGTCTCGACGTTGTTGACCACGGTCGGCTGATCGTCGAAGCCACTGGTCACCGGAAAGGGCGGGCGCTTGCGCGTCACGCCGCGCTTGCCCTCGAGCGACTCGATCAGCGCGGACTCCTCGCCGCAGATGTAGGCGCCCGCACCCAGGTGAATCTCGATGTCGAAGTCGAAGCCGTCGCGGCCGAGAATCATCGTGCCGAGCAAACCCTCGGCGCGACGGCGCTGCAGCACCGATTCGAGATGCGGCAGAAGGTAACGGTACTCGCCGCGCAGATAGAGAAAGCCCCGACGGGCACCGATGACCCCGGCGCAGACCGTCATGCCCTCAATCACCAAGTCCGCGTAGTCGGTCAGCAGGACACGATCCTTGAAGGTCCCGGGCTCGCCCTCGTCCGCGTTGCAGACGACATAGCGATCGATCCCCGGAGCCTCGCGGCAGAAGCGCCATTTAATTGCGGTGGTGAAGCCCGCCCCGCCGCGTCCGCGCAGTCCGGATCGCTCCACCTCCGCCAGCGCGTCGTCCGCACCCTCATCGATAAGCCGGTGCAGGGCAGCACCGTCGTTCGCCGGGTTGCTGAGCAGCAGTCCGTGCCGACGGATATTGTTTTCGACCCGGAAGAACTCCCCCGGCCAACGCTCGAGCGGAATACCCTCCTGCACCAGATCTGCGATCCGATCGACCCTCTGCGCATCGAGGTTGGTCACGGCCTGGCCGTTGACCAGGAGCGCAGGGCCTTGGTCGCACATCCCGGTGCAGGAGGCGAGACCGACGCTCACGCGCCCGTCGTCTCGGATTAGGTCACGCCCCCAAGCCGGCAGCCCACTCAGTTCGAGACGCTCGATCAACAGACGGATCAGACGCCGGCTGCCCAGCATCCTGTCGGTGATGTTGTCGCTGAAACGGATCTCGAAGGCGCCGCGCGGGCGCTCATGCAGAAAGGCGTAGAAGGCAATGGCGGCGCGCACCTGAGTGCGAGTCACGTCCAGTGCGGCGGACAAGGCTTCCACGGCCGCATCGGGAACACAGGAAAAACGCTGCTGGACGCGGATCAGATGCTGAAGCAGGTGCCGCGGATCGCGGCCATGGGTTACAAGAGACTCCGCCACAAACCCCTCGACCGTGACGGCTGTGGACGCGTTCATCGGCACCTCCCGCGGGTAAGGCATCGGGCCGGAAATCGTGTTGCCTCATCGCAGTATAGAACATGGTAGCGGGCGCCTACGGCCATGCTGCGCGGCAGCTCCCTCCGGGGAACGGACGGATTGGGAGCCAGGCACCCCGCCCCGATGCCTCCGGGCCCGGGGGCATCGCGGTTCTCGAAAGAGCTTGCGGACCCCTACCGCACCGCATCTTGCGCAGCGCCCTTACCCCCGTAGAAGATCAGACCAACGCGTTCATATAGAACCACCGACCGTCCTCGCGCACGAACCTGCTGGTTTCATGGAGACGATATGCCCGGCCGCCGACCTTGTAGCGGGCAACGAACTCGACGATCCCGTGCCGATCGTCCGGACCTCCGGCCTCGACGCGACGCACCTGCAGACCGATCCAGCGCACCGGCTCACCCTCGAGGTCGAGCGTCGAAGGTCGGGTGGATGGATGCCAAGTGAACAACAAATATCCCGTCCGTGCCCGGAAGTAGGCGACATAGCGCGAGCGCATCAGGGCCTCGGCGGTGTCCGGAAGGAGCTCCGTGTCCAGATAACGTCCGCAACACACCGAATAGTCTGCGGCGGCCCCGCAGGGGCACCGATCGATAGGTTTCATAGGCTCGCTCTACCCGAAGACCAGGTCCTGCAGCCCGGAGAATGAATTGACATAATATTTTTCCCGACACCTCTTGACATCCGCCGCGCCGGATTCTACTTTACATAACACAGACGCTCGCAAGAGGTCTGCAGAAACCGCGGTTCACATGAACGCGCATCTTCCATATTGCTCAATCGAGGATATGTCAATGACAAACATCGACTTTTCACCACTCTTCCGCTCCATGATCGGCTTTGATCGGATGTCGTCCGCATTGGAGACGGCCTACCGCTCCGAGCCCGGCGGCTACCCTCCTTACAATATCGAGGTCAGCGGCGAGAACGACTACCGCATCACGATGGCGGTGGCCGGCTTCACCGATAAAGATCTCACCATGGAGGTCAAGGAAAACATCCTGACCGTCTCGGGCGCCCGTGCGGACGACGAGGATAAGGGTCAGGCAAAATACCTCTACCGCGGGATCGCCAACCGCAACTTCGAGCGCAAATTCCAGCTTGCCGACTATGTCCGGGTGCTGGATGCGCGTCTCGAAAACGGCCTCCTGCATGTCGACCTGCGTCGCGAGATCCCGGAGGCGATGAAGCCTCGCAAGATCGAGATTCGCGGCGAAACTGGCCGGTATCTCGAGGGCGAGTCCCACAAGACCCAAGTCGCTGCCTGATTCGAAGGCGGTGCGTCACGCGGTTCGAACGCGTGACGCGTTAAACCGCGCCTTCAGAAAATTCGGGGGAATCCTTGAGCCCGTCACAACACGACAACAACGCATGTCACTCTGGACGCGGGTTAGGTCGATCGTAGAACGAGCCGGGCAATCGCCCGGCTTTTGCTTGTGTGCGGTTCAGTGGGTCTTCGATCCGCATCTGCATCGAGAGGAGGATTCCCGCCCGACGACCGATCACCCGCCGGATTGAAAGCCTTTGCGCCCTTCGCGTCATTGCGGTTCAAATAAGCCCTTCGATCATCGCCTCGACATCATGCTCGAACCCATGCGTCTCTCCTCATCGATCCGTCTGTGCTGGATCCTACTCGCACTGGCAAGCGGCATCGCCCGCGCGGCTCTGCCTCTCGGTGTCGCGGGTCAGCCCTTACCGAGCCTCGCCCCCATGCTCGAGCAGGCCGTGCCGGCCGTGGTCAACATCTCCACCGTCACGCGCATCGAGGCGGCCGAGCATCCGCTGATGCGCGACCCTTTCTTTCGCCGCTTCTTCGAGACGCCTCCCGAGCATCGGCATCGCGAGGGCAACAGCCTGGGCTCGGGGATCATCGTCGATGCCGAGCGTGGTCTGGTCCTGACGAATCAGCACGTCATCGCCAAGGCGAGCGAGATCCAGGTGACCCTGCACGACGGGCGCTCCCTGGTGGCCGAGCTGGTCGGGGCGGATTCCGAGACCGACATCGCGGTCCTGCGCATCCCGGCCGACGACCTGAACGCCTTACCGGTGGTGGACTCGGATGCGCTCAAGGTCGGCGACTTCGTCGTCGCGATCGGCAATCCCTTCGGGCTGAGCCAGACAGTAACCTCGGGCATCGTCAGCGGACTCGGCCGCTCGGGTCTCGGGATCGAGGGCTACGAGAGCTTCATCCAGACCGACGCATCCATCAATCCCGGCAACTCGGGCGGCCCGTTGGTGAATCTGCGTGGCGAGCTGGTCGGCGTCAATACAGCGATTCTCGCACCGGGCGGCGGGAACATCGGGATCGGTTTCGCCATCCCGGCGAACATGGCGCGAGCGGTTATGGATCAGCTCGTGGAGCACGGATCGGTTCGACGCGGCCTCTTCGGCGTCGCCATCCAGGATCTTACGCCCGAGCTGGCCGCCGCACTCGGCATCGCACGACGCGACGGCGCCGTGGTCAACGCTGTTGAGCCCGACTCGGCCGCGGCAGAAGCCGGTCTTCAGGAAGGCGACGTCATCCTTGAGATCAACGGCGCAGCGGTGAAGGGGGCCGAGGATCTGCGCAATCGATTCGGTCTGTTGCGTGTCGGCGCGCGCGTGGAGCTCGAGATCTCGCGCGGGGGCAAGTACCACCGGATCAAGGGGACCATCGCCGACCCTTACGAGACATTCGTCGAGGGGCGTCGCGTCGCACCCGGTCTGGCGGGGGCTTTGCTCGGCGAGCTCGATCGTCGAGGCGGGGTTCCGGCACTCCCCGTCGGTACCGTCGAGCCCGGCAGCCCGGCATGGAACGCAGGCCTTCGCGAGGGTGACCGCCTCCTCCAGGTCAACGGCCAAAGGGTCGCAAGCCTGCGGGACGTCGCGCAGGTCCTGCGCCAAACCGGAGACATCCTGAACCTGCGCGTCCAGCGCGGCAATGACCTGGTCGTCCTGGCCCGGCGCTGACCCGGCGTCTGCGATCGATTTAAACCGCGCCTCACCGAGATCGAGGACATCTCCAAAGCCAAACGCAAAACGACGCATGTCGCTCTGGACGCGGTTTAGATCGAAATTCGGCCTCCCGTTGATCTGGATCCGGTTGCATCTGCCGGATTTCGGTCCATGATTACGCGAAAATTCATTGACAATTGTCTAGTCGGACCAGATGCAGGTTCGGCACGACCCCGAACATGGACCGAAAGCCATCGGACAGGCATAAAACCACCAAAGCAGTACCGGACCACCCGACGGGTGGAGGAGCACATGATGTCAGCCATGCAGATCGCCGGACGGCAGCTCGAGATCAACAAGCAGGGTCATCTGGCCTATTTCGACGATTGGGAACCGTCGGTCGCAACGGCCTTGGCGGAAGAGGAAGGCCTGAGCCTGACCGAGTGTCATTGGGCGGTCATCAATTTCCTTCGCGACTATTACGCAACCCACGAGATGCCGCCCTCCCCGAAGGTCGTCATCAAGACCGTCGGCGCCCACGTTTCACCCCATACGCCCTGCTCGCGCAAGCACCTGGAAGGGCTCTTTCCGAACGGGGGGTGCAAGCAGGCCTGTCGTCTTGCGGGGTTGCCCCGCTATTACTGTCATTCCTGCTAAACCGCGTCCGGAGCGAGATGCGTCGTTTTTATTTTGCGTTTGGCTTCGGAGATGTCCTCGACCCCGGTGAGACGCGGTTTAGGATTTGATATTTTTCTAAGACTTTAAACCGCGCCAGCTCCGACAGTCGTCGGGGCTGGCGCGGCCAAGCCACTCCAACAAATTGCGCATATCGCACCGGGCGCGGTTTAAACCGCAAGCTGTCCGCGGAGGTTGTGCCGAGCACCGCGAGGCACACCATGCCGGTGGCCGTTGTGCTTCCTGTCGTCGGCGCAACCTCCGCGGCACACAACGTCAAGTCGGATAGGGTAAACGACCGTAAATCCTGCTCAGGACACGCAGCCGCTCGGCTGCGTCGTCCGTCAACATCTCCTCGCGATAGCGCCAGAGCCAATTGCCCTCGGTGGTGCCAGGTCGGTTCATGCACGCCTCGGCACCCAAACCCAGGACATCCTGCATCGGGAAAAGCGCGAGCGCAGCGACCGATCCGAGCGCACTGCGAATGAAATCCCAGTGGATCTCACTGCCGTCGCTGTTGAGATAGAGCATCGCGTTGTGGCGGGTTCCAGGGTCGCGCAGCGCCCACCAACCAAGCAGCGTATTGTTGTCGTGGGTGCCGGTATAGACCGCAAGGCTGGAACGATGATTGTGGGGCAGGAAGGATGAGCGCCCGAACCCGTCCTCAGTGTCCTCGAATCCGAATTGCAGGATCGCCATGCCGGGCAGGCCGAGCCCGTCGCGCAGGGCCTCCACGTCCTCGGTAATCACGCCGAGATCCTCGGCGATCAGCGGCAGGCCCTCGCCGAGTGTTGCACGCAGTGCGTCGAAGAGCGCCGTCCCGGGACCGGGCATCCAACGGCCGTTGATGGCGGTCTCCTCCGCCGCCGGGATCTCCCAGTAGCCGGCGAACCCCCGAAAGTGATCGATCCGCACCAGGTCCACCAGCTCCAGGACCCGTCGTAGGCGTTGCACCCAGAAGCTGTAGCCGTCCGCCGCCACCGTCGCCCAATCGTAGAGCGGATTGCCCCAACGCTGCCCGGTCGCGCTGAAATAATCCGGCGGCACGCCGGCGATGACGGTGGGATGACCCGCGTCGTCGAGCTGAAACCACTCCCGATGCGTCCAGACCTCACTCGAATCATGGGCGACGAAGATCGGCATATCGCCGATGAGGTGCACCCCGCGGCTGTTGGCATAGGCGCGCAGCCCGGACCATTGGGTAAAGAAGAAGTATTGGATCAGACGTTGGGCATCGAGCTCGCGCGCATGGGCCTTGCTCCAGCGCGCCAAGGCTTCCGGCTCGCGCTGCGCCAGATCGGCCCGCCACTCGGTCCAGGGACGATGTCCGTGGTGAACCTTCAGCGCATGATAGAGGGCGAAATCGTTCAACCAGTCGGCGTGCGCCTGACGAAAAAGGAGGTAGTCCTCGCGATCAGTCTCGCTCGCATGCTCCTGAAACGCATGCACCGCGCGGGCGATCAGCGCACGCTTCCACGGGATGACGGCATGGAAATCGACCTGATCGCTCGAAAAATCCGGGGCATCGAGATCCTCCGGCCCGAGCCATCCTCCGTCCACCAAGAGCTCCGGGCTGATCAATAACGGATTGCCGGCAAAGGCGGAAGTGCACTGATAAGGCGACTCCCCGTAACCGGTCGGCCCCAGCGGCAACATCTGCCACAGCCCCTGCCCCGCTGCCGCGAGAAAATCCACGAAACGCCGGGCCGAGTGCCCGAGATCGCCGATCCCAAAGGGACCTGGCAGCGATGTCGGGTGAAGCAAAATGCCGCTGGTGCGGTGCATGCCGTGACTCCAAAGTCTGGGCGAGGGGTAAAACCCGCGAGTCTACCCAAAGCGCGACCGAAAAACCGTGCGGGATTGCTTGCGGGTTCTCACCGTCGCCCACGTCGGTTCAGCTAAACTCTCGGCGTATTTCCCGCGGCGAACCCACATCGGGCGTTCGCGATCCACATCAGAGACGCGTCCAGATGTTCAAGCAAATCCGCCTGTGGGCCAACATCCTCCTGGTGATCGGTGCCGCGATCATCCTTGCCATTACCACGCTCACGCTCGTGAGCCTACACAATCTCAAGACCGTAAGCCGCACGGCTGAGGAGTCCGAGCTGCGCCAGTACGCGGCGATGGTCCAGACGCGGATCCGCGATGAAGTCGAATTGGCGGAGGCACTCAGCGTCCTGGTCGCCGAGATGCCGGAGGTCCAGGCGCGTTTCGCCGCGG
Organism: Thiocapsa sp.; assembly: GCF_011390875.1. GTDB lineage: Bacteria > Pseudomonadota > Gammaproteobacteria > Chromatiales > Chromatiaceae > Thiocapsa. The sequence goes on along the minus strand of NZ_JAABRP010000016.1, from coordinate 15,133 downwards.
GCGATCGCGATTGGCTCGCCGAGCAGTTTCACCCGCCGTTTGTGGCCCTCGCACGCGACTTCGGTGCGGTTCAGTTCCAGTTCCACACCGCGCCGGCGATGTCTTTTCTGCGTCTGCATATGCTGGAGAAGTTCGGCGACGACCTGTCGAGCTTCCGCCGTTCGGTCGTGGATACCAACCGCGATCGCACGCCGCACCGCGGGCTGGAGCTCGGCGTCGCGGGCCTCGGCGCCCGCGGCGTGGTGCCGGTGCTCCGAGATGGAAGCCACCTCGGCTCCGTCGAATTCGGCATGTCGTTCGGCCAAGCCTTCTTCGACGACTTCAAAGCAAGCTACGGCGTGGAGGCCGCACTCTATATCCTGCGCGACGGCGAGGTGGAGACATTTGCGAGTACGCATGAAGGTCAGCCTTTCCTCGGTCCGGATGCACTGAGGGCCGCCTTTACAAGCAAACCCCAAGTCGCCGAGCTCGAGATCGGCACGATACCTGTCGCGGCCTATGCGGAGGTGATTGCGGATTACTCGGGAAAGCCGCTCGGTGTCGTCGAGGTGGCGATGGATCGCACCCCGTACGTCACCGTCCTCGGCAAGACGCGCGTACAGGCCATGATCATCGGCGTCCTGGTCGCGTTGTTCAGCATCGGTATCTCGCTGATCACCGCCCATGCCATCACGAAACGGATACGCCGCCTGGCCAACGAGATCGACCGCGTCACCAACGGCGATCTCAGCGGCGGCGACTCGATCGACGGCAAGGACGAGCTGGCCGACCTCGCCCGCGCGCTCGAGGGAATGCGCGAGCATCTCAACGCGTTGGTCACGGGCGTGGAGACGACCGCCTTCTCGGTCCATGCGGCATCGCGCGAGATCGCGCAGGCGGTCGACGGACAGGCCGCGACCTCCAGTCAGATGTCGGCCTCGGTGGCCGAGATCACCTCGACGATGGAAGAGCTCTCCGCCTCCTCGACCCAGATCGCGGAATACTCCGAGTCCGTCGTGAACATCGCCGGTCGGACCTACGACGACAGCCTGCGCGGCTCGGATGCCATGCAGAGCCTGGTGGAGAAAATGCGACGGATCGGCGAGGACAATCAGAACGCGCTGAACGAGATCCTCGAGCTCGGCACCCGCTCCAAGGAGATCTCCAAGATCATGCAGATCATCGATACGGTGGCGGATCAGACCAAACTGATCGCCTTCAACGCGGCCTTGGAGGCATCCTCTGCGGGCGAGGCGGGGAAACGCTTCGGCGTCGTCGCCGCCGAGATTCGGCGGCTGGCCGACTCGGTGACCGAATCCACCGGCGAGATCACCGGCAAGGTCGCCGAGATCCAGGAGTCGATCAACCGGCTCGTGATCAGCTCGGAGAAAGGCTCCACCGGGATCCAGGAGGGGATCGCGGACTCGGCCAGCACGGCGGATATCCTCCATGCCATCGTCGAGGCGGCGAGCGAGACCTCGACCTCCGCCCAGCAGATCAGTCTCTCAACGCAACAGCAGCGCACCGCCAGCGGTCAGGTTGTGGTCGCCTTGCGCGAGATCGTCACCGCCAGCTCGGAGACCGCAGGCGCCGTACGCCGGATCGCCGATATCGCGCGCGATATGAACGAGCTCTCGGGTGCCCTGCAGGGCAGACTGGATCAGTTTGTACTCGACGGAGCACGCACGCCGTCCGCTGCACCCGGTATGTCGAGCCCGCCCTGATGACGGCACCTACAATGCGTCCGGTACGGGTCTTGGTGGTGGACGACAGCCGCTCTGCAAGGAGCCTGATCCGGGCGCTCATCGAGGCGGCGCCGGGGCTTGTCGTCTGCGGCGAGGCCGCGGATGGTCGGGAAGCGGTCGAGAAGACCCTGGCGCTCAAGCCGGACATCGTCACCATGGATCTTCAAATGCCCCAGATGGACGGGATGCAGGCGATCGAGGAGATCATGTCCCGCCACGCCGTGCCCATCCTGGTCCTTTCCGACCAGGCCGACGCCCCCAACGCGATGGCCGCGGTCGCACGCGGTGCACTCGAGGCCGCGCGCAAACCGACCTTCGACGAGGGACCGGAACTGGCGGTACGCCTGCGCATCCTGGCCCGGATTCCGGTCATCCGCCATATCCGGCGCAACGGCGCGCTCGCACTCAAATACGGGGCCGACGACCCGACTGCCCCGGCTCGGCTTGGCGAGCCGCCAACACCGCAACCGAGCCGATCCGGCTCGGTTGTCGTCGCCATCGCCGCCTCGACGGGCGGGCCTCAAGCCCTCGCTCGAATCCTTCCGGACCTTCCGACCGACTTTGCAGCCCCGGTACTGATCGCCCAGCACATCTCCGACGGCTTCGCCGGGGCGATGGCCGACTGGTTGGCTCAACTCTGCGCACTGCCGGTGAAGATCCCCGTCGAAGGCGAGGCGCTCGCGCCCGGGCGGATCTATCTCGCCGATTCGATCACCCACATGACACTCGGTGCCGGGCGACGCATCCGTTTGGAGCAACGCATGGAGACCGACATGTATCGCCCGAGCTGCGATCGGCTGCTGGCCAGCGTCGCGGCGCAGGTCGGGCGCGATGCCGTGGGCGTGATCCTCACCGGGATGGGACGCGACGGCGCACAAGGGATGCTCGCACTCGCGAAAGCCGGCGGGACGACCATCGCCCAAGACGAGGCCACCTCGGTCATCTTCGGGATGAACCGCGAGGCGATCCTCGCCGGCGGTGTTCAGATGACGCTGCCGCTCGATCTTATCGCAGGCAAGCTCTGCACCCTGGCGGGTCGTCGCGCTGCAATCGGCGCCGGGATCGCCTGATGCCGATCCGGTCCTTTAAGTCTTTCGTCAAAGATCGCCTCGGGCTGCACTTCGGCCCGGACGCGGATAGACGACTCCTGTCCATCCTGGCAGGCCGGATCACGGCAACCGCTGCGGGATCGATCGACAACTATCTGAAATCCCTTAACGCCGATCCGGTCGAGCTCGGGCGTCTGACCAGTCTGCTGACGGTCAACGAGACCTACTTCTACCGTGAGCCCGACCACCTGACTCTGCTCACGGAGCGGCTCGTGCCGGCGCGCTTGACGCAAGCCGCGAAGGGCAATCCGATCCGGATCCTCTCCTTGGGATGCTCCACCGGCGAGGAACCCTATTCGATCGCCATCGCCTTGCGCGAGCGTTACGGTGATCTCGCCGAGCAGCTGTTCCGCATTACCGCGGGCGATGTCGACGACGCCGCACTCGAGCGCGCCCGCACGGCCATCTACGGCCCGTTCGCCTTTCGGGCCCTGCCTGCCGAGCTTCGTGACCGCTGGTTCTCGGCGGTGGACGGCACGCACCGCCGCGTCGATGCCGCGATTCGACGGCAGGTCGATTTCATCCCCTGGAACCTGCTCGCACCCGACTACCCGGAGGCGATGCAGGGACAAGACGTCATCTTCTTCCGCAATGTCTCCATCTACTTCGACGCGGCGACCCGCAAGGCCGTCATGACGCGGCTGCGTGACCTGCTCAAGCCGCAGGGTCATCTGATCGTCGGCACCTCCGAGACGCTGGCGAATGACTTCGGCCTGATGCGTCTGCTTGCCCTGGACGGCGTCTTCCTGTTCGAGAAGATGCCGGTCGAGCCCTCGCTACGGCGCACGCCCCACGGACGCGATGCACGCTCGGCCACTGCAGTTCAGACGCGCCCGAGCGCACACGCGCCCCGAGCCGACGCAGCAGGATCCGCCTCGACCGACCGACGCGATTCGTCGATCGAGAACCCGGCCGAGCAGGGGCACTATGAGCAAGCCCTGGCATCGGCCCGATCCGAGCGTTTCGAGGAGGCGCTTCGCCATCTCGCCCCGCTTTGCGATCGCGAGGACGCCGCCGTCGAGCATCTCGCGCTCCAAGCCCATCTGCTGCTCGAGCGCGGCGACACGGCCGGTGCCGAAGCGGCCGCGCAACGCGCGCTGACGCGCGACCCCTGGTCTTCGGACGCGCTCCTTCTGCTCGGGCGCTGTGCACGTCTGCGCGGCGACACACAGGGCGCGATCAGCGCCTTGCGTCGGGCGGTCTACGACAAACCCGACTGCTGGCGAGCCCACTACCAGCTCGCCGAAACCTATCGCCAGCAAGGCGAGACGGGGCCGGCAGAACGCGAATACCGGATCGTGCTGCGCCAGCTGCGCAACGAGACACTCGCGCTGCAGGGCACGGGCGCGCTGCCCTCGCTCCTGTCGGTGAAGGATCTGCGCTTCCTGTGCGAGACGCGTCTGGCGCGTCTCGCCGACGCCGCGGCCTGAGAGCCTCGTCATGGCACTCGACATCACCAAATTCATCGGCCGTTTCGTCGACGAGGCGCGCGAGCATATCGCCCGGCTCGAGACCGGACTCGCCACGCTCGGGACGGCGGGCGACGGCGGCCGGGACGGTATCGACGCCCTGTTCCGATCCGCCCACACCATCAAGGGATCCTCGCGCATGCTCAAGCTCGCGAGCATCGCCGAGACCGCGCACCATCTCGAAGACGTGCTCGGCGTCTTGCGCGAAGGCAAGATCCAGCCCGACCCGGCGCTCGCCGCACTGCTGATGCGCGGAGTGGATGCCATCGGCGCAATGATCGAAGAGGTCGCCGCATCCGGCGCGGGCGCGGCCTGCGGACCACCCGATCAAGCCCTATGCGAACGGCTCACCCGGGCCGCCGCAGGTGATTGGTCGGAGCCAAGCCCGCCGCCGATTCCCGAGCAGTCGGCCGCTGCCGACGCGCACTCGATCCCGGACGCCATCCGGGGCAACATCCCGTCTGCAGCCCCGCCGCCGCCACCATCCGCGACGGACCCGACGCCGCAAACCCCGCAACCGACCGGCACCGAGGCCGCGACAAGCATCCGCGCACCCGAGACGGTGCGCGTGCGCATGGACAAGCTCGACACCCTGGTCAAGCTGATGGGCGAGATGGTCTCCAACCAAGCGCGGCTGCGTCACGTCCTGGGCGAGGCGCGCCGGCTCGACGCCACGGCCCGGGCGCTCGCCGCCCGCACCCTCGCCGAAACCGGGGCCGAGTCGGCGGAGCTTGCCCGCGCACTGCACGGGTTCACGCTCGATCTGCGCGACCTGACGCTCGATCAAGAGCGGCTCATCGGCGAGCTCAACGATCGCGCACTCGGCATGCGGATGCTGCCTCTGGGCACGGTCATGGATCCGATCGCCCGGGTTGCGCGCGAGCTCGGACGCTCGCTCGGCAAGGAGATCCGGTGCGAGACGAGCGGCAGCGAGATCGAGCTCGACCGCCAGATCATCGACCACCTCGGCGACGCGCTGGTCCATCTGGTGCGCAACGCCATCGACCACGGCATCGAGTCGACCGAGGAGCGTCTGGCGGCGGGCAAGCCGGCGCTCGGGGAGATTCGTCTCTCGGCACGTCAGGAGGGCGGCGCCGTGCTGATCGCCATCAGCGACGACGGCCGCGGACTCGACCGCGCGCGGATCATCGAGAAGGCACTCCAAAAGGGCCTGATCGAGGTCGGTGCCAGCCACGAGATCACCGACGAGCAAGTCGCCGACCTCATCTTCCACCCCGGCTTCAGCACCAGCGCCATCATCACCGAGGTCTCGGGACGCGGGGTCGGGATGGACGTGGTCAAGCGCGTCATCACCGACGAACTGCAAGGCTCGGTCTCGATCAACTCTCGACCGGGCGCAGGAACCACCCTGACGCTCAAGCTCCCGCTCTCGCTGGCGGTGATGCGGATCCTGCTGCTCGAGGCGGCCGGGCACTGCTTCGGAATCACCGCGCCCCACGTCTCCGAGCTGATCCGCACCACCCGCTCCGAGACGATTCAGGTCGCCGGACGCCCGGCGGTCGTGCTCCGCAACGAGTTGGTCCCGCTGATCCCCTTGGCCGACCTCCTGGGTCTGCCCGCGCCGGCCGAGTCGTCCGCACGACGCCGACAGGGACTCGACGAGGAGGCACTCCTGGTCGTCATCATCGGGGTGCGACAGGCGAAGCTGGGGCTGGTCGTGGATCAGCTCGTCGACGAGCGCGACATGGTCCTCAAGCCGCTGCCCGAGCACATGCGCGGCCGGGGCGCACTCGGCGGCCTGGTCGGCGGCGTGGTCGTCACCGGCACCAACGCGCTCGTCAGTCTGCTCCAGGCCCCCGCCCTGCTGGATGCGGCACGACGCATCCGCGGCGAGGCGATCAAGGCGGCGGTGAAGGACTCGGCGCCGCGACACGACGGACACCAGGGTCAGCACATCCTGGTCGTGGACGACTCGCTGAACACGCGCGAGATCGAAAAAGAGGTCCTGGAGGCGTCCGGCTACCGCGTCACCCTGGCCGAAGACGGCCTCGACGGTTGGCAGAAGGCCGTGGGCGGACGCTTCGACGCGGTCCTCACCGATGTCGAGATGCCCGGTCTGGACGGTTTCTCCCTCACCGCCAAGCTGCGCGAGAACGACAAATACCGTTCCACACCGATCATCATCGTCACCTCGCGTCAGACCCGCGAGGACAAACAGCGTGGCATCCAGGTCGGCGCCGACGCCTATATCGTCAAGGGCGATTTCGACCAATCCAATCTCGTCGACACCTTACGGAATCTGCTCGGCTGATCACACACCGCCCAAGAGGAACGGTTCAAAAATAAGTCAAACAACTCGACGAGAGAATTACTCTGCGACGGAAGTCGTTGTCGCTGTCGATTAAGACAACGATTGGATTCGGCGCTCGACTTATCTCCGACACGTTACTAAGGACCCTTTGTCATGCGTATCTTGATCGTCGACGATGACCCCTTCGCAGGAGCGATGGCCGAGGCCATTCTGGATGCGGAAGGGCACGACTGTAGGCTCGTAGAGAGCGGCATGGAGGCACTCGATGCCCTCGGCGAGGAACACACGGGATTCGACCTGGTCATCTCGGATATGCACATGCCGCTGTTGAACGGTTTGGACCTGTTCCGGGAGATGCGCGATCGGGACATTCCGACCCCCTTCGTCCTCCTGACCGGGGACAACCCGGAACCGCTGCGCGCGCAGGTCCCCGGCCTTGCCGCCTGTCTGACGAAGGATGCGTCGCTCGAGGCCACGTTGCCGGCCGCCGTCGCCGGAATTTAACGAGGAAACCATGGTCGCCGAACGGGGAAACGCCTCCACGCCCGCCGCGCCGAACAAGGCCGAATCCTTTCAAGTCCGCAAGGCGCGTCTGCGCGCGTCTTTTGTGTCCCAGTTGCCCGGGCGTCTTGCCGATGCGCGCCGCGCAGTCGCCGAGCTGCACCCGGGCGAGATCGATCACGCCCGTCTCGATGCCCTGTACGTCCTCTTCCACACCCTGAAGGGATCGGGCGCCACCTTCGGCTTCCGCCAGATCAGCGATACCGCCGAGAGCGCCGAGCAGGCCATGCGCCGTGCCATGGACTCGGGCGGGTGGGTCGAGGCCGCGCTGCCGACCGAGCTCGCGCGCCTGATGGACGACCTGGACGCGCTGGCGCTCGCCGCCGATGTGCAGGTGGACCCGGATGTGGCCCCCGGATTCGAGCTTCCCGGTCCGGAGCCGCAGCTCGAGCCAACATCCGGACAGGCGCCCGACGCACGCCCCGGACAACCCGCGGATCGCAGCCAGCGGATGGTCTATCTCTGCGACGACGACCCCGATCTTGCCGCGCAACTGGCCGGTCAGCTCGGCTGTTTCGGCTATCGCGTGCGGGCCTTCACGAACCTAGCCGACTTACGCGAGGCGGTGGGCATCGAACGCCCGTCGGCGATGATCCTCGACGTGGTTTTCCCGGAGGACGAGAATGCCGGGCCGAAGATGCTGGCCGAGATCAGGACCGGGGAGGAGGAGGCAATCCCCTGCATCTTCATCTCTTGTCGCGACGACTTCGGCGGGCGCCTCCAGGCGGTACGTGCCGGCGGCAGCGCCTACTGCACCAAGCCGATCAAAACGGTCGAGCTGCTGGAATTCCTCGATCGGCTCACCAACCCGCATCCGCCCGAGCCCATCAACGTCCTGGTGGTTGACGATGACCGCGAGCTGGCCCAGTTCCATGCCGCGGTCCTGGAAGAAGCCGGCATGGTCGCCAAGGCGGTGAGCGATCCGGAGCAGGTGCTGGGTCTGCTCGACACCTTCGATGCCGACCTGGTGCTGATGGACATGTACATGCCGGACTGCTCGGGGCCGGAGCTGTCGCGGATCCTGCGCCAGATCCCGGGCCATGTGAGCCTGCCGATCATCTATGTCTCCTCCGAGACGGACGTGGAGCGCCAGCACAAGGCGCTCGCAGTCGGAGCGGATGGCTTTCTGACCAAACCGATCGAGCCGGCCCGACTGATTGCCGAGGTCGGTCTGCGAGCCGAGCGCATGCGCATCCTGCACTCGTTGATGGTCCGCGACGGCCTGACCGGACTTTTCAATCACAATGCCATCATGCAGTTTCTAGAGGTCGCGGCGGCGAACGCGCGTCGGGCCGGGACGTCCCTGTGCTTCGCCATGCTCGACGTCGATCATTTCAAGTCGGTCAACGACACCTACGGCCATCCGACCGGCGATCAGGTCCTCATGGCGTTGAGCCGAACGCTGCGCCTGCGCCTGCGCGAGGACGACCTGGTCGGACGTTACGGCGGGGAGGAGTTCGCGGTGGTCCTCAGCGGTGTGAGCGTCGAGCGGGCAAAACGCATCCTTGATGCCCTGCGCACCAGTTTCTCCAACGTGACCTTCTTCTCGGACGGACAGGAGTTCCGCTGCACCTTCAGCGTCGGGGTAGCGGACTTTCCGACCTTCGACAGCCCGGACGCCATGACCGAGGCCGCCGACCGGGCGCTCTACCGGGCCAAGAAGGGCGGACGCAATCGGGTCGAGATCGCGACCGTGCAAGACAGGCTGCCCGAGCCCGACTCGACGGGGACGTCCGATGGATCTTGAGCGAACCGAATCCGCCACCGACGTGTCCGATCGCGACAAGCTGGACATGCTCCTGGATCGGCGGCGCGAAGCCGGCGCTCGGATCGTCGAGATCGAGACCGCCAAGGTCAAGCTCGTGATCTTCGTTGTCGGCGAGACGTTGCTTGCCTTCCCGGCGCGCGTGCTGGTGGAGATCCTCCCTCTCACGACGATCCATTTCGTCCCGGGCTGCCCACCGGCGCTGGAGGGCATCATCAATGTCCGCGGCGATATCGCCTCGGTGGTCCGACTCGGCGATCTGCTCGGCATGACGCACGCCCCGTCCGCCCGTCGCTCCGCCATTCTGCTCGCCCGGGGGACCCAGGTGCGCAGCGGGTTGCGGGTCGATCGGGTGGTCGACGTCATGGACGTGACCGAGGCGTCCATCCAAGCACCGCCGGACAGCTTGCCAGAACCCCTACGCGGGCTCGCAGCCGGGGTGTTCGAGCATCAGGGACAGGTCGTGATCCTGCTCGATCTGGATCGGGTGTTTCAGACCCTGTTGCCCGAGCAGCGGTGACGCGGATGGAGCGCAGACACGAGAGGCGAGACGAGTGCGGCGACGGCGGGATCGAACTGGTGGTCTTCCACGTCGGCGCGCTGAGGTTCGCCGTTGTCTCCGAGAACATCCGAGGCATCGCCGATCCCGCCGAGACCCCGGATGCTCCGGCACCGGCATTGGCGGATCTGCTCGGCCTCGTGGGCGCGTCCGCCATTGTCTCCGCCGACACGCATGGATCGCGCGAGCGTCTGCTCCGGTTCAGGCACACCGCGCAGGATGGTGCGTCCGACGGGGCGCAGCGTCCCGGCGTGCGCATCGAGGAGCCGGTCTCGCTGCGGCGCGCACCGGTCGACGCGATCCATCCGCTGCCAGCACTCTTGGAGGCGCTATCCGAGCTGCCCTGCGTGCGCGGGCTCGTCACACTCTCGGCGACGAACGCGGACGACCTCGCTATACTGATCGATCCCCGGCGTCTGCCGGTTGAGGCATGCACGACGCCCCCGGCGCATGCAGCGCGACGCGGGCAGGGATGATGCGCTCCCGGTCAGAGCTCGACGAACGGCGACAGGAGTCATGACGAGCAACCGCAACAACCCGGAAAACCCGAACCGGGACGGCATGCGCCCGAGCGAACAGGAGGCGGTCGACGGCTTGCGCATGCGGGCCGCCGAAGCCCTCGAAAGCGGGCGCTTCGATCTCGCGGACGAGATCCTGGCCGGCATCGACGGCCAAGAGCTGCAATTGGCCAAGTTGGTCGAGAACCTGCGCGTCTACCAGACGGAGCTGGAAATCCAGAACGAGGAGCTGCAACGCAGCCAGCAGCACGCCGAAGACGCGGCCGCACGCTTCTCGGCCGTCTTCAACAGTCTGCCCTTGGCCGGGCTGATCATCGACCGACAGGGGCTGATCAAGGAGGCGAACCAAGGCGCGCGCGCACTCTTCGGTCTGCGCGATCACCACGGGCACCAGCACTTCTTCGCCCGCCTGATCGCGGAGGCCGACCGCGGCGAAGTGATCCACGTCTGGTCCAACCTCGACGGGGAACAACCGTGCGAGCTCACCGAGCTCCGGTTTCTGACACTGGAAGGTGATCGCTTCGTCGGCGATCTGCATCTCGCCAAGCTCCCCTGCGCCCTCGACGACGAGCCCAGGTTTATCTGCGCGGTCGTGGATCGCACCGATTCCGTGCGCCAACGTCGCGCGCTCGCCGAGGCCACCGAGGCGATGGAGCGCAGCGAACGCTTTCTCGACGCCACCGGGAAGATCGCGAAGGTCGGCGGATGGGAGATGGACGTGTCGACCGGCCAGGTGCGCTGGACCGACATGACCTATCGCATCCATGACGTGTCTCCGGCGGATGATCCGTCCCTGACCGAGGCGTTGGCCTTCTTCAGTCCCGAGGATCGCCAATTGCTCGAGCATCGCATCGACCGGGCGATCGCCCGTGCCGAGCCCTATGACCTGCAACTGCGCATGACCACCGCCAAGGGCCGCGCGCTCTGGGTCCAGGCGACCTGTCAACCCGTCGTCGAGGGGGGCCGCGTGGCCAAGCTCCAGGGTACGATTCAGGACATCAGCCACCTCAAACGCTCCGAGGAGCAACTGGAGTTCCTGGCCCACCACGACCCTTTGACGGGTCTGGCCAACCGGAGCCTCTTTCGCGCGCGCCTGGAGCTGTGTCTGCAACGCGCGGCGCGCAGCGGCACGCATGTCGCCCTGCTGTTCCTGGACCTGGACCGTTTCAAATACGTCAACGACAGCCTCGGTCATTCGGTGGGCGACCAGCTGCTCGAACGGGTTGCCGCAGCACTCGCCACGCAGGTCCGTTCCTCCGACACCATCGCGCGCCTCGGCGGAGACGAATTCGTGGTCATCATGGACGATGTAGGCAACCCGCGCTTCGCGGCCCGATTCGCACGGCGTCTCCTCGGAACGCTGGATCAGCCCTTCGCGACGGAGACCCGCGAGCTCTACGTCACCGCCAGTATCGGCATCAGCCTCTATCCGGAGGACGGCACGGACATGGATACCCTTCTGCGCCATGCCGATATCGCCATGTATCGCGCCAAGGAAAACGGTCGCAACGGATTCAATTTCTACGAGCCCGCCATGTCGGCGGGCGCCGCCGAGCGTCTGCGCATGGAGCACGAGCTGCGCGGCGCCTTGGCACGCAACGAGATGCGGCTCCACTATCAGCCGCAGGTCGCCTTGGGCGATTGCAGCCTGCGCGGCGTCGAGGCACTCTGCCGCTGGCAGCACCCGCGCCTGGGTCTGGTCGCCCCCGATCAATTCATCCCGGTAGCCGAGGACAGCGGTCTGATCGGCGATCTCACCGCCTGGGTGCTCGAGCAAGCCTGCAGTCAGCTCATCCTCTGGGATCAGGCCGGCTTTCGGGTACCGCGTCTGGCCGTGAATCTGCCGATGCGCGAGATCGAACGGACCGACTTGGTAAACCGGGTCCGCCGCACGCTCGAGCGCACCGGCCTGGCGCCGGATCGCTTGGAGCTGGAGGTCACCGAGTCGATGATCATGCGACGCTTGGATCTCGCCGTGACCACGCTCGATGCCTTGCGCGCACTCGGCGTGATCCTCGCGCTGGACGACTTCGGCACGGGACATTCATCCCTGGCCCACCTGAAACGGCTGCCGCTCAATCGACTCAAGATGGACAAGTCCTTCGTCGAGCGGCTCGGCGAAGATCGCAACGACGAGGCGATTGCCCGCGCCGTGATCGCCTTGGGCCGCAGTCTCGGCCTAGGGGTCATCGCCGAGGGCATCGAGACCCGTGCACAGCATGATTTTCTGCGCGACGAATTCTGCGACGAAGGGCAGGGTTACCTGTATGGTCGCCCGTTGGCGGCAGCGGCTTTCCTGGAGAGTTGGTCCATGACGGAGGGGCGCCTGTCGGCGGATCGGACTGCATCGGCGCCCGAGCCCGAACCCTGATCGGATGATGAACATCGCTACGATACGAGAAACCAAGGTCGCCATGACCACACCACCGAGCAACGCCGGCGCTCCCGCATCGGGCCGCGACGGGCTGCGGATCGTCGACCCTTATGTCGGTGAAGGCGGCATCGTCTACGGCACCGCGCGCTTGGTGCGCCAGAGAGAAGACGAGGAAACGATTCACCAACTGCATCTCGAGCTCAAGCGCGCACGCGGGCTGCGCGCCGAGCTGAGCGAGATCCAGGCCGCCAACGAGCGCCTGGCGCGGGCCGAGCATGAGGTCAAGACCGCCGACCTCGATCGCCAGGTCGCCCAAATCGAGCGCAGTCTCGCGGGCATCGAGCGCGCACGCGCAGCGATCGGGCGAGGACGCGCATGACGACGCATCACTTGAGGCTTTATATCGCCGGGCGTACGCCGGCTGCCGATCGCGCACTGCACAATCTTAAACAGCTCGCCGTCGAGGTCGCCACGGCGGATCTCGTGCTCCAGATCGAGGTCATCGACATCCTCGAGCGACCCCAACTGGCCGAGGACGAGCGCATCCTTGCCACACCCGTGGTCATCAAGAAGCTGCCCCCACCGATGCGGCGCGTGGTCGGCGATCTTTCCGAGCGAGAAAAGGTCTTGATCGGTCTCGACCTCAAGGTCGATTGATGACTGCAAACCGTGTTGACTTCGAGCGGATCGTCGCACTGGCATCGGATGCCATTCTGATGCTGGACCGACAGGGCGTCATCCGGTATGCGAATGCCGCTGCCGCGCTTCTCTTCGGTCGGTCGATTCAGGCATTACTGGGCGCGGATTTCGGCTTCGTCGTGATTCCGGACGAGCCGATCGAGATCGAGATTCCGCGCGCGGGCGGCATCGTGTCGGCGGACATGCGCTGCGTCGAGATGACCATGGACGGAGACGAGGTGGCCGTGGTCTACCTCCGCGACGTCACGGTGCGCAAGCTTGCGGAGGCTAGGATAAATGACCGCGAGCGACTCATCCGGATGGCCGCGAACCTCGCGCGGATCGGCGGCTGGGATGTCGACCTCATCGAAAACCGGGCGACCTGGTCGGACGAGGTCTGCCGAATCCATGAGGAGCCGCCCGGCACGGTGGTACGCGTCGAGGATGGCATCGCTTACTATGCCCCGGAATGGCGGGAGCGCATCACACACGTCTTCACGGCTTGCGCACGCGAGGGTATCGGCTACGACGAGGAGCTGCAGATCATCACGGCGAAGGGCCGGCGGGTCTGGGTCCGAACCATCGGCGCTGCGGTTCGCGACGTCTCCGGCCACATTACCCACGTGCAAGGCGCCTTTCAGGATATCACCGAGCGCAAAACCGCCGAGGAGCGTCTGCGGCTCTCGGCGGCCGTCTTCGAGAACACCAGCGAGGGGGTCATCGTCACGGATACGACCCCGTCGATCATCGCGGTCAATCCGGCCTTCACCGAGATCAACGGTTACCGCCCGGATGAGGTCTTGGGTCGCAACCCGAACCTGCTCAAATCCGGACAGCATGAGCAGCGCTTCTACGAAGAGATGTGGCGGGCCCTATTGGACCAGGGTCACTGGCGCGGAGAGGTCTGGAACCGCCGCAAGGACGGCGAGATCTATCCGCAATGGGTCAACATCAACGCGGTACGCTCGGAGCTGGGCCAAACGACGCACTATGTCGGCGTCTTCTCGGATCTCAGCGATGTCAAACGCTCCGAGGCGCAGATCGAGCGCCTGGCGCATCGCGACCCGCTCACCGACCTTCCCAACCGGCTGCTGTTCCGCACCCGCCTTGAGCAGGCCCTGCTGCGCGCGAGCACGAACCAAGCCCGCATCGGCCTGCTGTTGGTCGACATCGACGGCTTCCGGCACATCAACGACAGCCTCGGACACGCAGTCGGCGACCTTGCGCTGCGCGAGATGGCCAAACGCCTCACCGCATTGGTGCGCATCGGCGAGACCGTGGCGCGACTCAGCGGCGACGAGCTCGCCCTGCTGATCGAGGGTGACGAGGACATCGACACCCGTTCCGCGCTGCTGTCGGAGCGCATCGGCGAGAGTCTGAAGAAACCCTTCGCGGTCAATGCCTCGGAGCTCTTCATGAGCGCGAGTATCGGGATCGCCATCTATCCCGAGGACGGCACCGAAGTCTCCGAGCTCATGCAGAACTGCGATGCCGCCCTCTACCAAGCCCGCGAGGCCGGCGGCAACACCTATCGCCACTATGCCCGCGGTCTGACCGACTATGCGCGAGAGCGCGTGACCTTAACCTCGGAGCTGAACCGCGCAATCGAGCGCGACGAGCTGCGCCTGCACTACCAGCCGCTGGTCGACACCGAAAGCTCTCGGGTGAACGGGCTGGAGGTTCTGGTGCGCTGGCAGCATCCCGAGCGCGGCATGGTCCTTCCCGACAGCTTTATTCGGTTGGCCGAAGAGACGGGGCTCATCATTCCCCTCGGCGCATGGGTGTTGCGACACGCTTGCATGCAGGCCCGCGAGTGGGAGGCTGCGGGGATCCCGTTCGGGCGCATTGCCGTGAACGTCTCGGGGGTTCAGATCCAGCGCAGCGATTTCGCACGGACGCTCGAATCCATCCTCAACGAAACCGGATTTGGCCCCGAGCGTCTCGAGCTTGAGCTCACCGAGACCTTCGTCATGGATCTGCGCGAGGATGCGCAGCGACTCCTCGGCGATCTCAAGGGTCTGGGAATCGCGTTGGCGATGGATGATTTCGGCACCGGCTATTCCTCGCTCGCCTATCTCAAGGGGCTGCCATTCGATACACTCAA
>NZ_JAABRP010000015.1 GCF_011390875.1 Thiocapsa sp. | reverse complement strand
CGGAGCTTCATCAGCGGGCTGCCGGAGGACCCCGCCAGCGCCGCCATCGTCACCGCGATCACTATGCTCGGCAACAGCCTGGGGTTCGAGGTCCTGGCCGAGGGGGTCGAGACGCAGGCACAGAGCCGGTTTCTACTCGGGGTCGGCTGCCGCCGTGCGCAAGGCTATCTCTTCAGCCCGCCGGTCCCGCCGGAGGCGATCGTTCGGCTCTTGGCTTGACTCGGCCGGCGTAGAAAGTCCCGGGTAGTTCATGAATCGGTCACGATGGGCCTATCATTGCACGGACCACGCAGGCTACGGCCGGATGGCCGGCCTTGATCACAACAGCGCTCCGATCGGCGAAGTGGCCGGGTTGAGCGAGGCCAGTGGGCCGAGAGCGGCATTCGACCGTCCGCGGGCGGGCGAGGAGCTGCAACATCCTGTTCCGAGGGCCACGGGGGCGCTCGGCGAGGCGTGACGACGAGATGACGACACATAAATTTGGCGCCGCCGAGATGACGGATCTTCGCGAGCGCGCGCGCCGTATCCTGCGCGACCATACCTTCGACGAGACCATCGATGCCTTCGAGCAGGGTCATCTCGATTTCGAGAAGCTCCTCGAGGAGCTGCATATCTACCATGCCGAGCTGTACATTCAGCAACAGGCCCTGAACGACAGCCGGGAGATCACCGAGCGCGCACTCGCACGCTTCACCCGCCTCTATCGCGAGCTGCCCGTCCCGGTATTGCTGATCAACGCCCAAGGCCGGGTGAAGGAAGGCAACGCGGCGGCGCAGCGGCTGCTGCCCTTCGATCGTCGGCTCTTCATCCATCTCGCTGTCGAGGGACAGACGAGACTGCTCGAAAATGCATTGCTCGATGCCATCAAGACCGGCCGCGCGGATTGCGGGGAGATTCGCCTGCGGGGCCAAGGCGACAGCATCCTGATCGCCGATCTGCGTCTGATTCGGCTCCCTGAGATGGACGGCAACGAAGCCGAGATCGTCTGCAATCTGGTCGATCAGACCGAGCAGGTCGCGCAGCGCGAGGACCTGGTCGCCGCCAACCGCCGCTTGCGCATCCAGGAAGAGCGCTATCACGTCGTCGCCGACTTCGCACCCGACTGGGCCTACTGGATGGGGGAGGACGGACGCTTCCGCTATGTCTCCCCGGCCTGCGCGCGCATCACCGGCTACCCGGCGGCGGCCTTTCTGAAGGACGCAGATCTTTTGTTGCAGATCATCCATCCCGACGACCGCGAAGGATATTCCACGCACCTGCACGGCGTTCACACCACCCATCGATTCAAGCCGCTGAGGTTTCGTATCTACACCCGCACGGGCGAGTTGCGATGGATCGAGCATCTGTGCGTCCCGGTCAGCGGCGACGGCGGACGCCCGCTCGGACACCGCGGCTCGAATCTGGACGTGACCGACAAGATGGCGCTCGAAACGGCACTCGGTATGGCCTCCGAGGTCATCGATGCAAGCTCTACAATCGCGTTTCATTGGGCACCGGAGCCGGGCTGGCCGGTCATCTACGCCTCGCCGAACCTTCACCGTTGGGGCTACGCGCTCGAGCGGATGATCTCGCGCGAGCTGACCTATCTCGATCTCGTCCATCCCCACGACCGCGACCGCTTGGTGGATGCCTTCAATGCCTTCGGCGAGACGCGACGCGACACCTTCCGACAGACCTACCGGGTTCTCTGGGCCGACGGATCCGAGCGCTGGGTCGACGAGGAAACTCAAGGCGTCTTCGGCCCGGATGATCGGCTCGCCTATTTTCACGGGCTGGTCACCGACGTCACGGAGCGCGAGCAGGCTGAACAAGGCCTGAAACGCCAGTTGGATCTGCAGGCGCTGGTCGCTCAGGTCTCATCTCGCTTTATCGACGCCACCGCCGATACGCTCGAGCCGATCGTCGGCTGGGCACTCGAGCGGATCGGCACCGTGCTCGAAGTCGATCGCTGCTACCTGTTCCGGCTCGCGATCGACAACGCGAGCATGGACATGAGCCATGAGTGGTGCGCCGCGGGTATCGTGCCCTTCATCCAGGAGTTCCAGGGTATCCCGCTCGAGCGGTTTCCCTGGTGGGCCGAGCGGCTGCGCACCCGCACACCGATCTCGATCCCGGACGTCTCGGCGCTCCCGGTCGAGGCTGCGGCCGAACGCGCGGAGCTCGAGCGTGAGTCCGTGCGCTCGGCCCTGAGCGTGCCCATGTCCAGCCATGGCCGGGTCTGGGGTGCGCTCGGGATCGAGACGGTCAGGCAGCCGCACAGCTGGAACGCCGATGAGATTCGGATGTTGCAGGTGATCGGCGATGTGGTCGCCGGCGCCTTGCTCAGGACCGCGTCGGAGGTCGGTCTGGCGGCCAGCGAGAACCTCTATCGGCGCGTCACGGCCATGATGAGCGACGTCGCCTACTCTTGCGTGGAGCTCCCCGGCGAGGCTTTCCGGATCGACTGGATGACCGACTCGGTCGAGACACTGACCGGCTTCAGCTTGGGCGAGGTGCGGGACATGGGATGCTGGCGCTGTTTGCTTATCGACGAAGATACCGGAATCTTCGACGACAAGGTCGCCGGACTCGCCCCTGGAACCAGGGCCGATTGCGAGCTGCGTCTGCGCCGCCGGGACGGAGCCATCCGCTGGCTTCGCGCGACGACCGAATGCGTCGCCGACGACGCCGATCCGAAACTGCGTCGACTCTATGGCGGCCTCGTGGATGTCACCGAGCACAAGTCGCGCGAGG
Source organism: Thiocapsa sp. (assembly GCF_011390875.1). GTDB lineage: Bacteria > Pseudomonadota > Gammaproteobacteria > Chromatiales > Chromatiaceae > Thiocapsa. The sequence continues at coordinate 12,386 of NZ_JAABRP010000015.1, read as the reverse complement.
CCGAGATCGAGCGGCTTGCCCTCGTGGTCGAGCAGAGTCCGAGCATCGTGGTGATCACCGACATCGCGGGGACGATCGAGTTCGTCAACGCACGTTTCTGCGAGAGCACCGGGTATCGGCCGCGGGAGGTCCTGGGTCAACCGGTCGATATCCTGCGATCCGCGACCCGCACCGCCGAGGAAGATTCGGTGATCTGGAGCGCGCTGCAACACGGCGAGGTCTGGACCGGGGAATTCCAGAATCGCAAGAAGTCGGGCGAGCCCTATTGGGAGTACGCCCACATCACGCCGTTGCGCAACGAGCAGGGCCTAATTACCCATTACGTCAAGCTTGCCGAGGATATCAGCGACCGCAAGGCACTCTCGCAGCAGGTCAGTTACCTGGCCCGATACGATCCGCTCACCGGCCTGCCCAATCGGACATTGATGCGCGAGCGCATCGAGCAGGCCCTGATCGCAGCACGGCATTCCGACAGGGTTCTCGCGCTCCTCTCGATCGACCTCGACGATCTGAGGTCGGTGAACGACTCGCTCGGTCACCCTGCGGGCGATGAGCTGTTGCGTGCAGTGGCCGAACGCTGGCAGCCACTCTTACGGGAGGAGGACACCCTGGCCCGATTCAGCGGCGACAACTTCATCGTCTTGGCCACCGGGCTGCGGCGGATCGAGGACGCCTCCCTGCTTGCCGATCGGATCTGCGACGCGCTGAGGCAACCGATCGACCTGGGCGAGCAGGGCGTCGTGGTGAGCTGCAGCATCGGCATCGCGCTCTATCCGGAGGATGCGACCACGTCCGAAGAGCTGATCAGTCATGCCGATACCGCGCTGCACGGCGCAAAAATGGAAGGCCGCGGACTCCATCGGTTCTTTACCTCGGCCTTGAACGAAAATCTGCAGGAGCAGTTTCGCATCGAGCAGGCTCTGCGCCGCGCGATCGAGCGTCACGAGCTGCTTCTTCATTACCAGCCGCGCGTGGACATCGTCAGCGGCCGCATTCGGGGTTTGGAGGCATTGGTGCGGTGGAATCATCCGGAGCTCGGATTGATCCCGCCAGGGCGCTTCATCCCTGTCGCCGAGGCGAGCGGATTGATCCTGTTCATCGGCCCCATTGTCGTGCGACTCGTCTGCGAGCAGATCGCCGCCTGGCGCAGGGCCGGAGTCCCTCCGGTACCGGTGGCATTGAACCTCAGCGCCACCGAGCTGTATCAGGATGGGCTTGCCGGGCGGATCGCGAAAACCGCGGCCGAGGTCGGTATCGATCCCGGGCTCTTGGAGATCGAGGTCACGGAGAGCGCGGCCATGCGCTCGATCGATCTGGCTGTAAAGGTCTTGTCGGAGCTGCACGACCTGGGATTCTCCCTTGCGATCGATGATTTCGGGACCGGCTACGCCTCCTTGAGCTACCTGAACCGACTGCCGGTCCAGACCATCAAGATCGACCGCTCGTTTCTTGCCGAGATCGGAAGCGGAGGGCTCGGGGAGTCCCAGGCCGAAACAATCGTCAAGGCCATTATCGGCTTGGGTACAAACCTCGGTCTGCAGGTCATCGCTGAAGGGGTCGAGACAGAGGATCAGAGAACCTTCCTGATCGCTCACGGCTGTCGGGAGGCGCAAGGCTACCTCTTCTGTCGACCCGGACCAGCCGATAGCATCGAGGCAGTGCTCCGGGGAGAAATCATCGAGTCGAGGACCGAGACGGTCGAGTGAGCGGAAAAGGACAGCAAGGGGCTGTGGAGCCGCGGGACCATCGGTGAAAGAGGGCGCACCGCACGGTCCATACCGCGTCGGTTCGCCCTTTGAGCTCATCGTTGCTGGTGATGCAACCGATCCGATCAGCTGAGTCCAGGAACGGTTTTGCCGAGCTGCGACCGCTTCCCGCTTCCATGGCCGGTTGAGCCAAGCCGTGCAAGGCCCAACCGACCGTGGGTGCACGCTGTACCTCCCATCGTCGGCACAACCTGCGGGTATGGAGTTTTCCGGAAACCGCCTTAGAGGATAACGCGATCGATCACATGGACGATGCCGTTCCTGGCGACGATCGACTGCGACACGGTCGCATCACCCACCTTCAGATTACCCTGCACACCCACCGGTACCGTCTCTCCGGCCAGATTCGTGGCGGTCAGACCCTGCATCATCTGGGTGGCGCTCAGGCGACCGGGGGCGATGTGTGCCGAGATCAGCGACTGGAGTGCCACGGGGTCCGCCAACAGAGCCTCGAGCTGCTCCTTCGGAACCCGTGCGAAGGCCTCGTTGCTGGGTGCGAAGACCGTGTAGGGCCCGTCGCCCTCGAGCATCGCCTCCGATCCCGCCGCCTTGATGGCCGCCTGTAGCTGACTAAAGATCGCCGAACCGCTCGTGATGTCGCCGAGCGTCTTCTCCGAAGCGTAGCCGGGTGCGCGAGTGCTGTCGTACGCGTTGAGGGAATCGGACGGCGTGGCATTGACTAATCCGGCGCGCGCCCGCTCGCGGGTCTCCTCGTCCGCATACTTGCTGCCGAGCGCCAGTGCAGTCAAAGGACCTAGGGCCACGGCCAGAACAACGGCGATGGTCCAGGGATTGGTCTCGGGTGCCTTTTCGGTGCTCATGGTCGTATACCTCTGCGTTGTTTGAACGAAGTGAAGGATTGCGACGGTAGCCGATAGCGTCGAGGACGCCTCATCGCCACATTTTCCTACCGACGCGGTCAAGTATTAGGGCGACCTGAACAGAGACAAGAAATACTATTTTCAGAACATGGTCATTTGGCCTTTGGCAGGCGTGACGAGCACACATCAGCACCCTGCTCGACGCGTACCGGAGCCTTCATGCCATACTCTGCGCTTGATTTTGCTCGGTATCCGCAAACATTAGGACTAGGGGCAAAGCAGGTCCTGCCCAGTGTTTGTACAGCCGACTTACCACGACAGTCTTTTAGCCTAAACCCGACAGTTGAACGGCCACGAAGCGGTCAACTGCCGGATCCAGGATCAACGATAGGAGCAACACTGATGTCAGCCGGAGCCGTCAAGGGAATCGAGGTCTTGTTGATCGCAGGCGGCCTTTTCTGGTTCGCCTACTCGCAGATGAAGGCGTTGAAGCAGCCAACCCCGGGCGCCGAGAAGCCGAAGGCCGAGCACGAAGTCGAGTCGGCGGCGCCGGCCGCCGACGACACGTCGGTTCGAGACAAGAGCTGAACTCGCCTCAGCGCGAGAGATAGGCTCGGACGGATTCTTTCAGGGTGTCGAAATTGCGTCTGATCTCGGACATGGCATCCTGAACCTCCGGGGTGACCTCCTTGGAGATCCGGCGGATCGTCGCAGCGTTCTCATCTCGCCACTCCTCCATCCGCTCGCGTAGACGTTTCAGGGTCTCGTCGGCTCCACCGGATTTGTCCTTTTCGTCGTAGCCAAAGCCGTACTCGAATATGTCTTCGGTCACCTCTCCCTTGAAGAGACGGTATAGCTCGACCTGCACGCACTTGGCGCTGTAGCTGAAGCGACCGTCCTTCTCCAAGCGGCGCACGCTCATCCGGATCCGGGTGGACTCGAGCATGTGCAGAGACGCATGGCGAGCGGCGCGTTTGACGAAGTCGTGATCCTCGGCGAGACGCAGCGACTCGTCGAATCCTCCCACCCGATCGAACAGCTCGCGATCGACGAAGATGGCGAACCCGCCGGCATGCGGGTCCGTCTTCAGGCTGAGTTTGACGAAATAGTTGGCCAGCTCGAAGAGCAGCTCGTCGAGCGCATTGTCCGAGTCCGGCTCGAACCAACAGGTGGCAAGCCGCATGCGTTCGGCGTCCATCTCCGCGAGTGCCTTCTCGAGAAAGTCATCCGGCGGCAGAACGTCGGCGTCGAAAAAGAACAGACGCTCGCCGCGTGCGATGGCCGCACCGCGATTGCGTCCGACCGCAGGCATACCCCCGTCGACGAGGGTCACGCCGCGCGAGCGACAGATCTCGCGCGTACCGTCGGTCGAGCCGGCGTCGGCGACGATGACCTCGAAGTCCCGAAAGGTCTGTCGGTCGAGTCGATCGAGCAGCTTGGGCAGCAGACCGGACTCGTTCAACGCGGGAATAATGATGCTTGCTTTCATGGGGTTGCCCTCGCAAGGTCGTGCTCTTCGATCAGATCGAGTGAGTCGTCGAGCGCCGTGGCAAGCAAAGATCGGTACATAGACTCGGGGAGATCGAACCCGCCCGTGCGGCAGACCGAGGCGTACCAATAGGCACTCGACTTGGGTGTGCGTTTCAGCGTGTCGTAGTCGACGTGAACGAGCCCGAAGCGCTTGGACAGACCCAAGGCCCATTCGAAATTGTCCAGCAGACTCCAGACGAAATAGCCGCGAATATCGCTCCCCGCATCCAGCGCCTTGCGCAGCATGAAGAGGTACGCCTCCAGATAGTCGCGCCGCGCCTCGTCCTGCACGCTGCCGTCGGCCTCCACCCGGTCGGCGAAAGCGGCACCGTTCTCGGTGATATAGACCGGCGGATTGTCGTAGCGCTCGCGCAGCCAAGTGAGTGTATCGAGAAAACTGCGCGGGTAGATCTCCCAGTCCATGTCGGTATGCACCGCGTTCGGATCCGGGCTGCGCGCCAAGCGAAAGCCGAGCCATGGCAACCGGCTGCGCTCGATGATGATGCGTGAGTAATGATTCACGCCCACGAAGTCTACAGGCTGGCCGATCAGGTCCAGGTCGCCCGGGCGCAAGGTCCAGTTGAAGACCGACAGGAGACGCCGAACCGGGTTCGGATACCTGCCGGCCAGGATGGGATCGGCGAAGAGCCGATTCGCCAGCGCATCGATACGCTCGGCGATCCGGACATCGCCGCGCCGCCGCGGGATCACCGGAAAAAGATTGAGCGCGGGTCCGACCTGAGCGTCCGGCACCAGGCTCCGCAGCCGCTGCAACGCCGCACCGTGGGCCAGCAGCAGATGATGCGCGACCCGAAACGCCGTCAAGGGGTTACGCCGGCCCGGCGCATGGTCCCCGGAGACATAACCCGCGGCGACCACCGTCAGCGGCTCGTTGACCGTGACCCAATGCTTGACGCGATCCCCGAGACGGCGCGCGACAACCTCGGCATAATCGGCGAAACGCCAGGCCGTCGCACGCGCCTCCCAGCCGCCGCGCTGCTCCTCGAACCAGGGAAGATCCCAATGATACAGGGTCGCGAACGGCCGGATGCCGCGCTCGAGCAGTCCGTCGACCAGCCGATCGTAGAAATCCAAGCCGCGCCGATTCACCCGGCAGTCAGGCCCGCTCATCACTCGCGGCCAGGAGATCGAGAAGCGATAGGCCCCCAGGCCGAGCGTCTCCATCAGATCCAGGTCGTCGTTGCAGCGGCGATAATGATCGCAGGCGATACCCGCGTGGCTGCCGTCCTGCACCCGCCCGGGGCGCGCCGTGAAGTGATCCCAGATCGAGGGCGCCTTGCCGTCGATATCCGGGGCGCCTTCGATCTGAAACGCTGCCGTGGCGGCACCCCAGGTCAGGTTCTCGGGAAATTGAATTCGCATCGTCCTGAAGCCTCTCCCGCTCAATCCGCTACGAGACGGCGTAACGCACCGACCGCGCGTAGGATGCGGGTCACGTTTTCGAGCCCTGCCTTATGATATACCGTGCACATGGACACCGAAGACACGACGAACGATCTCAACGGGATCGACCTCACCAGCCTGACCGCACGCATCGGCCGCACCCATCTGCGCCAACGCTTGGGGCTTGAAGGCGACCATGAGGTCTTCGTGCTGCGCCGGCCCGGCGCCCACTTCTTCTACCCTGAGAATTGGTACTCGGTTCATGGCGTGATTCGCGCCTGTTTGCGTATCAGCGGACTCTATGCCCGCGCCCAGCGCAACGCCTGCAGCATCCAGGTGAAACACCACCGAGTCGCCATCGCAAACCTGCCCTCGGCCTTCGAGGGCTTTCGGATCCTGCATCTGACCGATCTGCACGTGGACATGGAGAGCCGCAACACCCACGCCATCAGCGAGTGCGTGCGCCGCCTGAACTATGACCTCTGCGTGCTGACCGGCGACTATCGCGCACGCACCTTTGGGCCGATCGAGCGAGTACTGACGGGAATGGCGACGATCCGACTCCAGCTCAAGGGGCCGGTGTACGGCGTACTCGGCAACCACGACACCCTGCGTCTGGTGCCGGGCCTGGAGGCGCTCGGGATCCGATTGCTGCTGAACGAGGCGGTCGTCATCGAACGCGATGGGCAGTTGATCCACCTCGCCGGCGTGGACGATGCCCATTACTATCAGGTCCACAACATCGACCGCGCCTCCGCCGAGATCCCGGACGAGGCGGTCTCCATCCTCCTCTCGCACACCCCTGAGATCTATCGGCTGGCCGCCCATGCAGGGTTCAGCCTGATGCTCAGCGGCCACACCCACGGCGGTCAGATCTGTTTGCCCGGCGGCATCCCCGTCGTCTGGGACGCCCGGTGTCCGCGCGCCATGGCCTCGGGACCCTGGCGCTACGGCGCCCTGAGCGGCTACACCTCGGTCGGCGCCGGCACCTCGGTGGTGAACGCGCGACTCAATTGTTTACCCGAAGTCACGGTGCATGAGCTGCGCCGCGCACCCCTTTAAACCGCGTCCCCGCCAAGGTGCGTGGATGCGCCAAACGTCGAGCTCACTCGGAAATCAGCATCTCGCTCTGGACGCGGTTTAACCGCCGTCGCCATTCCGAAGTTGGGCCGATGCTTTGGTGGCGAGCGCGACCGCCAACCCGGCGATTAAAAGGGTTGTCATTCCTATCCGCGGATCCGCTTGAGCATGCGACGCAGCCGCACCGCAAAGGGCGTCAAGGCCAGATCGATCAGCGTGAAGGCGATCACGACGATCGCGACTCGGGATGCCGAGAGATCCAAGACGGGCATCAGAATGATCGTCGGAATGAGCGCCTCCGGAATCTGATCCAACAAGAGGACGGATTCACTGGGCTCCCGCCCGAGACGTCGTTTGATGAAGCTCGCGAGGAGATCCCCAGACATGGCGCCGAGGGCGGCGATCAGGCCGAGGAGCCAGGGTACGCCGAGCAGAACGGCGAGCAACGGCGTCGTCAGCAGAGCGGCGCCGAGACCGCGCCAGGTCTTGGAGGTGCCCAGCCAAGGACGACCGTCGCGAAAGAGGCGCCCGCCGTCGAGCGGATGCGCGAAGCGATTCCCGAGAAGCAGACGCAACAAGACCGGGACACCGTTCGCCCACACGACCAACGCCAGAATCTGTAGGGTCGGAGTCATTGGCGCGGCATGGTTTTCGAAAAGTCACCCCGCGAAAACGCCGCTCGCACTTGAGCGGCATCCCCGGATTCGTCAAAGATGCCGCCCGACGTCGACCACTTCGGCTGCACGCATGAGGTCGGCGAACCGAGCCCCGGAGATCTTGATCAGGTGCTCGTGGTCGCCGGATTCGAAGTAGACCTCCGGCAGATTCATGAGATGACGATCGACGAGCGTCCTCAACTCGTAGGCCGCGCCGACCGGAGGCACGGCTCCGGGTTCGCAATCCGGAAACAGCCCCGCCAGCTCCGCCTCGGTCGCGAGGCCCACCGGTTCGCCGAGGTGCTCGTGCAGTCGCCCGAGGTGGACATGATAGTCAGTCGGGACGACAACCAGAAGATAGCGCCCGTCCTGGTTCACGACGACCCCCTTCGCGAGATGATCGCCCGGGACATGCGCCGCCTGCGCCGTCTCCATGCTCGCACCCGTGTGCGGATGACGAACCAAGGTGAAGTCGATACATTGTTCCTTGAGGTAAGACTCGAGCGTGCACGGGATGGACATGATGACCTCCTCCGGTGATTGACCCACAGAGAAGTCTAGACCCTCCGAGCGGGATTGGTCATCGCTCGCCGGAATCCCCGGACACGCCGGAAGGAGCACTCAAGACCGCGCTCAAGCAAGCTAAGCACATTTCGTGCCGGTCGCGGTTTAAGCCTTCAACTGCTCGGTGAGATGCGGCGTCAGGAGATCCAGCATCGCGCGATGCACCTTGAGGTTCCCTGCGATCAGATTGCCGGTCTCGAGAAAAGTCTTTCCGCCGGCGAGGTCCGTGACGGTGCCGCCGGCCTCGGTGACGAGGAGCGCGCCCGCCGCGCAATCCCATTCGGAGAGACCGATCTCCCAGAATCCGTCGGTCCGCCCGGCCGCCACGTAGGCGAGATCGAGCGCGGCCGAGCCCGGCCGGCGCAGGCCCGCGGTCGCCAGGGTCATGTCCTTGAACATGCGCAGATAGGCGTCGATGTGGCGCTGATCGCGGAAGGGGAAGCCGGTTCCGATCAGGCCGCCTTCGAGCGAGGGACGATTGGCGACCCGGATCTTGCGGTCGTTCAGTTGCGCCCCCTGACCGCGGGCGGCACTGTACATCTCCTCGCGCAGCGGATCGTAGACCACGCCGCACTCGAGCTGACCCTTGTGTTTGAGCGCGATCGAGACCGAGAACTGCGGAAAACCGTGCAGATAATTGGTCGTGCCGTCGAGCGGATCGATGATCCACTGGAAATCGCCTCGACCCTGCGCGCCGCTTTCCTCGGCGAGGATCGCATGATCCGGGAAGCGTGCCCGCAGCTCCTGGATGATGATCGCCTCCGCACCGCGATCGATGTCGCTCACGAAGTCATTGCGGCTCTTGGACTCGATCTTCAGCGAGTCGACGCGGTCCATGTAGCGCAGCAGCAGCTTGCCGGCACTGCGTGCGGCGCGAATGGCGATATTGAGGCTTGGATGTTGCATAGTGTGCAAGATAACCGATGCGCGTTACCGATCAAAGATTGACAATCTACTGATGTTCTGAAGAACTTGCATCATGATGACAGAGAACCCCGACAACGCGCTCGCGCGCATCCGTTTCGTCCTGGTTGAACCCACTCTCAGCGGGAACATCGGGGCCGTCGCCAGGGCCATGAAGACCATGGGTCTCTCGCGCATGGAGCTGGTCGCACCCAAGCAGCTTCCGGATGCCGAGGCATTGGCCCGAGCCTGCGGAGCGGACGACCTGCTGCAGCACGCAGGGATCCATGCGGAACTGCCCGAAGCGATCGCCGAGTGTCGACTCGTGATCGGCACGAGCGCGCGCCGGCGCACGCTCGACTGGGATACCCTGGAGCCTCCCGAAGCAGCCCGGCGACTCCTCGCCGAGGCAGCCGTGGGCGAGGTCGCGCTGCTGCTCGGACGCGAAAGCTCCGGCCTGTCCAACGCGGAGCTGGCACGCTGCCAGTTTCTCGTCCACATCCCGACGAACCCGGACTTCAGCTCGCTCAACCTGGCGGCCGCGGCCCAGGTCTTCGCCTACGAGATTCGCCGCTGTCGGCGCGAGGATCTCACCGAGCCGTCGCACGACATCCAGCGCGATCTCGCCACTGCGCAGGAGCTCGAGGGTCTGCACGGTCACCTCGCCGACACCCTGCGCGACATCGGATTCGGCGATCCCGACAGCTCCAAGAAGCTGCTCCTGCGCCTGCGCCACCTCTTCAATCGCGCTCGCCCGGATCGGGTCGAGATCAATATCCTGCGCGGCATCCTGAGCGCCGCGCAAGGGCGCAAGGGCGGCAAACGGCCGACGACTTCGGCCGACTGAATCGACGTTTCAAAGGCTTGCATCATGTTCGAACGATTGAAGGAAGACATCGGCTGCGTCTTCGAGCGCGACCCGGCAGCGCGCACGGCGTTCGAGGTCTTCACCACCTACCCGGGCCTGCACGCCGTGCTGGTCCATCGGCTGACGCACCGGCTGTGGAAACGCAATCTCAAATGGCTCGCCCGCGTCCTATCCAATCTGGCGCGACTCTTTACCGGGATCGAGATCCATCCGGGCGCCGTGATCGGCCGACGCTTCTTCATCGATCACGGAATGGGCGTAGTGATCGGTGAAACGGCGGTGATCGGCGACGACTGCACCCTCTATCACGGGGTGACCTTGGGCGGCACCACCTGGCAGAAGGGCAAGCGCCATCCGACCTTGGGACGCGACGTGGTCGTCGGCGCCGGGGCCAAGGTCCTGGGTCCGCTCTTGATCGGCGACGGGGTACGCATCGGCTCCAATGCGGTGGTCGTGAAATCGGTTCCGGCGGGCGCGACGGTGGTCGGCGTCCCCGGCCGCATCATCGAGCCGCCGAAGGACGCGACCACGCGCCGGCGGGCCGACACCGCCAAGCGGATCGGCTTCGATGCCTACGGCGCCACACGCGATGCGCCGGATCCGATCGCCAACGCCATCAACCGTATGCTCGACCATATTCACCACATGGATCAACGCGTCGAGCAGATGTCCCGAGCGCTCGAAAGCCGCGGCATCATGCAGCATTTCGAGCACGATCCCACGCTCGACGAGGTCGAGATCCCGCCCGCAACCGACCGGCCCCAGGTTTAATCGCAATTTTGGTATGGATTAATTGATCGCCGTGGTCGGGTACCGTATCATGCTGCAGGATATCGACTAACGGAGCGAAGCGCACGTGAGACTGACCACGAAGGGCCGCTACGCGGTCACGGCAATGCTCGACCTGGCCATCCATCAGGGCCAGGGCCCCATCGCGTTGGCCGACATCGCCCAACGCCAAGGCATTTCGCTGTCCTATCTCGAGCAACTCTTCGCGAAGCTGCGTCGGCGCGCGCTCGTGACCAGCGTCCGCGGGCCCGGCGGCGGATACAATCTGGCGCGCCAAGCCGCCGACATCCATATCGCCGAGGTCATCGCGGCGGTGGACGAGAACGTCGACACGACCCGCTGCGGCGGCGCGCACAACTGCCAGAACAATGGCCCCTGCCTGACCCACGACCTCTGGCACGATCTGAGCGAGCGTATCTACGATTATCTCAATCGCATCAGCCTTCAGCAGCTTGTGGACCGCCGCGACGAAGCGGGCAATCGTCCCGGCACGACCTGCACCGCCGTCGACGTCAAGCTCGGCGTGCAGCGCATCGTTGCCAACGCCTGACCCAACGCCGCGCATCCGAGCTGCCGCCGATGACGCCGGCGGCTTGCCTTGGGTGACCTGCAAGCACTAGCATTCGGGTTCGGTTGTCGGATTCCGGGTCGAGGCGCGCCGCAGGTGGCAACGATCTCCGCCGTTGTGGACGGCTCCAAAAACTATTTCGATCTCTTCGATCTACCGATCGGATTTATCGTCGACCAATCCCGCCTTTGCGAGCGCTACCGAGCACTGCTCGACGGGGACTTGGCGACCTCGTTCGGCGCTCCGGAATCGGCGGATGACTCCACGCCCGAGCCGTCGCCGATCGAGATCGAGCTGGCATACCAAACCTTGCTCGACCCCTTGGCCCGCGCTGCCTACCTTCTCGATCTTCTGGAGTGCCGAAGCGAAGGCTACGGCACGAGGGACGGCGAGTATGGCGCCTTCGAGGGCTTCCTGATGGCCGAGATCGAGCTGCGGGAAAGCCTCGACGAGGCGACCAGCCGGCCAGATCCGGCTTCAGCCGTGGCCGGAATGCTGACCCATCTTGCGGAGCAGGGGGCGTCCTTGGAGAAGGATCTGCAGCGTTTGCTTGCCGATCCGTCGCCGCAGAACCTGACCGCGGCACGCGAGATCCTGCGCCGGCTCGAGCTCGTCGGGACCTGTCGACGTGAGGCGGAGGACCGTCGAGCGGCCTTGACGGACCGGGCCTGAGCCCTTGCGTCGAGTGCCCGTCTGAGCAACCCCGGCCCGAGACGGACCGGGCCGGGCGTCACGCAGCGCCTATCGGACTCAGCACTGCTCCCACGGCAAGCCGCGGAAGCGCCAACCGCCTTGGGTGCTTCTGTGGTGCTGTTCGTCGAGATCGCCCTCGAAGCCCTCGTCGACGTGATAGACGGTCTTGAGCCCGTCCTTGACCAACGCCTTACCGGCTTCGAGCGAGCGCTTTCCGCTGCGACAGATCAGGATGACAGGCGCGCATGCCGCGCCCGGCTCGCAGACGGCGCCGCCGAGCAAGAGCTTGCGGATCTCGGTCACGAAATGGGGGTTGACCACCCAATCCGGCTCGTCGATCCAGGGGACATGCACGGCACCCTTGGGATGACCCACGAAGAGAAACTCCATCGAGGAGCGAATATCGACAAGAACCGCCTGGGGATGCTCTTGAAGCATGTCGAAGGCCTCTTGGGGCGTCAGTGATCTGGGATGATCGTCATTCACGCGGGGATACCTCGTTTGGTGGTCGTTGTTGTTGTGCTTGATCGCTGCGTCGCCCGCCGTCGGACCGCCGTTGAAACGGAGAGAATCCCGACGACACCCGATGGAGGCAAGCGGCGCCCCGCAGTTTAACAAGCGACTCGGATCTGTCATTCGAATACGAAGCGCGACGCAGCGTTGTATCCTAAACCGCGCCAGCTCCGACAGTCGTCGGGGCTGGCGCGGCCAAGCCATTCCAACAAATGACGCATATCGCACCGG
>NZ_JAABRP010000136.1 GCF_011390875.1 Thiocapsa sp. | reverse complement strand
GCGTCATGTGTTGGAATGGCTTGGCCGCGCCAGCCCCGACGACTGTCGGAGCTGGCGCGGTTTAAAGTCTTAGAAAAATATCAAATCCTAAACCGCGTCTCACCGGGGTCGAGGACATCTCCGAAGCCAAACGCAAAATAAAAACCACGCATCTCGCTCCGGACGCGGTTTAGGCTGCGCTAATCCGATCGACGCTGCCCCGCTTGTTCCACATCGGCATCGAAGACATAGCCTGCGCCGCGCTCGGTTCGGATAAGCCTCGGTGCATGGCTGTTGGACTCGATCTTTCGACGCAGGCGCATGATGAGGACGTCAATGGTGCGATCGAAGACATCGGCCTCGAACGCATGGGTGCGCTCGAGCAGATGCTCGCGGCTCAAGACCCGGCGCGGGGCATCGAGGAAGGCTTCGAGCAGCAGAAACTCGGCGTTGGTCAGGGACACCTGATTGCCGTCGGGGTCGGTCAGGAGACGAGCGGAGAGATCGAGCATCCAACCGGCAAAACGCCTGCAGTCGTGCCGGGGGGTAATCGCGGGCGCGGGCGCGGGCGCAGGCATCATCGCCCCCGCAGATGTTCGTCGCAGCACCGCCTTGATACGGGCGATCAGCTCGCGCGGGTTGAAGGGCTTGACCACATAGTCGTCGGCGCCGATCTCCAGCCCGACGATTCGGTCCACGTCCGAGCCCATGCCCGTCAGCATGATGATCGGCATCGCCGAGGCTGCGCGCAGGCGTCGCGCAATCGTCAATCCGTCCTGATCGGGCAGGCGGATGTCGAGCAGGATGATATCGGGTGTGTGCAGTCTCAGCAGTTCCGTCAGCTCCGCGTCGCTGCCGGCTTGGAGCACCTCCCAGCCCTGCTGGCGTGCCTCGTGCGCGACCAGGTCCCGGATATCCGGATCATCATCGACGATGAGGACCTGGATCATGCGGGAACACCTGAGTCAGGCGAGAACGCAGGCACACGCAACGCTCAGCATTGGATCGCCGCGACAGCTGATGGAGGCCAAGGCACTGTCCGAACCCGAACGGAGCAACGGTCCGGACACCGTCGTGCGCCAACGTCTCCCCCCACCCCCTGAATCAATAGCGCCCGCCGGTCTTGTGCATGTAGTTCGCGAGCTCGTTGCGCTCGAGGTTGACCCGCATCAGGTTCGTGTGGGTGATGCGGAAGATCGCACGCATGACCTTGTAGACCAGCCGTGGATGTGACTCGACAAGCGCCTCGAAATCAGCAGGCTCCAGTGTCAGAACACTGCTGTCGTCCTCCGAGCGCAAAGCCGCCTTGCGCGTGGAGCCGTCGACGAAGGCACGGGTCCCGGCGCACTCGCCCGGACGCATCCGATAGAGAGACTCCTCGACCCCGCCGACCGTCTTGCAAACGCACAGACGCCCCTCCGCAAGGAGGAACAGGGTGCGCCGCTGCTCGTCCTCCGAGACCAGCAACTCGCCGTTGGTCAGCCTGACGAGACCCATGCACTCCGCCAGAATCGACGCTTCCTTCTCGTCCAGCTCGGTGCCGAGCACCGAACTGCTCACGATTGCCGCCCGATCCATCTGTTTCATCGACCGATCTCCCGTTTCTTTCCGACACGAAGGACAGTGTGCAGTCATCGTCCGCGAGCGCAGCAGGTGCGCACGCGGATGAAGGTCCCGTCAGTTTAGCGCGTCGGGTCGGGATGTGCCCCATCGGCGAAGCATGTCACGGTGCGGTCAAGGGGCGTCGAAATCATTGCCGACCAGCAGATTCACCTCTGTTTGCGGGACGTGGCACTGGGTACAGAAATAGCGGGCCCCGATGATCTTCTTCTCGATCGTGCCCGGATCACTGCGCAGGCTCACATAATGACTCTCGGGCATCGGGGAGGGTTCGTCCGCGTCCTTGGCCTGATCCCAGAGATCCTGGTCGTGATGACATTTCAGACACTTGTTGTTCTTGAGGGTAATCAGGCCGGATTCCTCGATGCTGTGCGGGATCAAGGGCGGCGCATCGTCGAACGCGGTCGGCAAGGTCGAGTCGGCATCCTCGGGATCGATCGAGAGGTAGTCGAAGCTCACCGGGTCTGGGGAATCAAAGACAGTCGCGGCAAGATCCTCGTCGATCCATGACAGATCTTGTGCAAGGGCGAAGCTGCCGGCCAGAACAACCCCGGCGACGAACGCGAGGGAACGGGGAAACATGATCATGGCGAATCCTCCTTCATTATGAGCTGCTGCTGCGCCGGACCGGAGCCGGGACCTGGGTTGCGTCGCCAACCGAATGCCAAGCTCTTCTCCGGGCAGATCGGGATACAACGCGCGCAATTCGTACATTCCCCCGAGAGCACCTGGCCATCCCGCGCCAGACGTTTGAGGTTCAAGACCTGAGGCTCCGGGCAGATTGCTTGGCATTTTCCGCAACCGTTGCAACTGGCCTGATCGAATTTGACCCTGATCTGGGCCGTATGCCGCGCGACCACCGAATAAAATGCGCCGAGTGGACAGAGGTGGCCGCACCAACCCTGCTTGACGACCAGCCAGTCGAATAAGAACAGGCCGAGCAATGCAGTCCAGCCCAGGCCTAGACCGAAGATGATCTCGCGATGCATGGCCCCGATCGGGCTGACCCATTCGAATGCCGGTAGCCCGATCAAGACCGACAACAGCAGCGCGAGTGCCAGCACCGCGTATCGAAGGTGACGGGGAATCCCAAAGAGGTTCTTACGCCAGGTCTTGCGATGCAGAAAGCCGGCAAAATCGGTCACCGGATTCACCGGACAGACCCAGGAGCACCAGACCCTGCCGCCCAAGACCAGGAAAACGCCCAGGACGAGCGCAGCGCCAAGGAGCACCTCGGACTGAAGGACGTGTCCGGTCAGCAGGATCTGAAGCGTCGCGAAGGGATCGGCGAGCGTCAACTGTCCAAGAACCTCCGATGCACTGAGGTTTCCGCTCAACAAAGGGAGACCGAAAACGGACCAGCCCCAATGCAGCGTACCGAAGAACAGCAGCAAGACGCCGATCTGAACGATCCGACGCAGAATCAAATAGCGCCAATGCCAGAGGCGAGTTGTGGTGGTGTGATTCATCGGGTTGCCGAACCGATGCGTGGCGCGGAGCGCCAGGAGATGCGTGACACCGCCGGAGCGGTATCACGAGTAAGCGCGCCTCGGCGAAGCGCGTGACCCGTCTTAGGTAGAAGGCCCGGCGTTGGGGACTCGCTCATAAGAACAACCGGCCAAACCTTCAGCAGCTCGTGACACCCGCTCTGCGGTGTCACGCATGCCCCGTGGCGCTCTGCGCCACGCGCCGCGATCGCCGCAGTGACGAGCAAGGCCGGCGTTGGCTGCCGATTGCTCGCCATCTAATACTCCGGCGCATTCAGATAATCCAGCCCTGGCGCATGACCTTGGTCCTTTGCGGAATCCAGTTGCCCCTTCCAGGTTTCGCCTGGTTCGGGATCGGACGTGGCACCGCCTGCCTGCGTCCACCCCATCCTGAAATGGTCGCCGATCTTGCCCTGAATCAACTCGGCAGGAAGCACTTTGATTGCGGCGATCTCGGTCGGACAGGCATTCTCGCAGATGCCGCAGCCCGTGCAGCCCTCGCTGAGGACCATGGGCAGAAGCATTGCGTGCTTGCTCAATTCACGCCTTCGGGTTTCGACACGAATCGCTTGGTCCCGAAGCGGGCAAACCCGATAACAGATCTCGCAACGCAGGCCCTGCCAGGAGAGACAATGTTCGGTGTCGATGAAGGCGAGGCCCATCCGCGAGTCCATAACCTCATCGAGCGTCGGTGAAAGCGCACCGGTCGGACAGGCGGCTTTGCAGGGAATGTCGTGACACAGGTAGCAGGGGATCTGCCGAGGCTCGAAATAGGGTGTACCGAGCGGAGCACGGTCGGCCAACGCGGCCAGTGTCAAGGTGTTGTAGGGACAGGCGACGACGCAACGTCCGCATTTGATGCAGAGCGCATTGAAGTCCGCATCCGGAAGCGCGCCGGGCGGTCGCAGTGCCGACGGCTCCGCGCGGGCGTTCTGGATGGCGAGATACGACCAGAGCATGCCGCCGCTCGTGGCGACGGCCGCGCCTTGGATGCTCTTCTGTATGAAACTGCGCCGCGTTGTCATGATCGGTGAGTCGCCGGACGTGATGAAAGCACTCGGCTCGCTCGGATGGGTGCGACACATCCGAGCACTGTCGATGAACCCGATAAGGGCGCGCTACACCTTATAGATCTTGATCGCGGTCTTTTTGAAATCCTCCTCCTTGGATATCGGACAGGTCGCATCGATGCACAGCTTATTGACGAAGACGGATTCGTCGAAAAAGGCCATGAAGCTATAGCCGCGCGGTGGACGATTTCGCCCGGTGGTCTCGATCACCGCCTTGATCTTGCCGCGTCGTGATTCGATCCAGACCGTGTCCTGGCGCTTGAGACCACGCTCCTCGGCATCCTTCTCGTTCATATCCAGCACCGCCGCCGGCATGGCCCGATGCAGCTCGGGGACGCGACGGGTCATCGTGCCGGTATGCCAGTGCTCGAGCAGACGCCCGGTACAGAGCCAGAGGTCGTAATTCCCGTCGGGCGATTCGACCGGTGCGGCGTAAGGTCTGAAGAAGATCTTCGCCTTGCCGGGGAATTTGGTCTTCTCCTCGGTCGTGGGACCCGTCAAATTGCCGGTCACCAGCTCCTTCATCGCACCGCCGTAGAACTCGATCTCGCCGTTCTTCACGTAGGGATCGTATTTGGCATTGAAGCGCCATGGTGTCTCTTTGCCGTCGACGACAGGCCACCGCAGGCCGCGCACGTCGTCCTGATAGTAAACGTCGAAGGGCGCGAGGTCGTGGTGATGTCCACGCCCGAAGGCGGCGTATTCCTCGAATAGCGCTTTCTCGACAAACCAATCCACACCAAGATGCTTGACCGTGTGATTGTCGTGTCCCTTCGCAACCGGATCGGGCCAGGCGAACGCCTTATTCTCCGGTGTCTCGAAGAGCGCCTCGTAAAGGGTCATCTCGGGTTGGTAGCCCATCTCCTGCGCCGACGCCATCACATCGGGGAGTTTCCCCTCCTCGAATCCCTCGTCCTTCAGACCGGGAATGGCCTGGTCTTTCCAAACCTCCGCCAGGGTGATGCGTTTGGAGAATTCCAGGATCTGCCACAGGTCACTGCGTGCCTCTCCCGGCGGTGGAACCTGCTCGCGCCAGAGCTGGGTTCGCCGCTCGGCATTTCCGTAGCCACCCCATTTCTCGAAAATCATGGCGACGGGCAGGATGAGATCGGCGACCTTGGCCGAGATGCTCGGATAGGCATCGGAGACGACGATGAAATTGTCGTTCTCGCGCGCCGCTTTCAGCCAATGATTGGCGTTGGCGACATGCTGGAAGGGATTATTGACCTGGACCCAGACCCAAGACATGGAGCCGTCTTCCAGATCACGCATGATCTTGGTGATGTGGCTCCCGGGTTTTGGGTTGAGCGTCTTGGGCGGCAGCTTCCAGGTCTGCTCGGTGATGTCCCGATGCTTGGCGATGTTGACGACCATATCGGCCGGCAGACGATGACTGAAGGTGCCGACCTCACGCGCCGTGCCGCACGCGGAGGGCTGGCCGGTCAGGGAGAATGGGCTGTTGCCGGGCTCGGCGATCTTCCCCAAAAGGAGATGCACGCTGTAGATCTGTTCGTTGACCCAAGTCCCGCGGACATGCTGATTGAAGCCCATGGTCCAGAAACTGACCATCTTGCGCTTCGGGTCGGCGTAGAGATCCGCCAATCGTACGAGCTTGGCCTTGAAGGCATCCAAGGACTCTTCGGCGTCGCCCTTGGCTAGCTCGGCGACGAAGTCCAGGGTGTAGGGCTCGACTCCGGTCTTGAAGTCCTCGAAGCCGACCAGCCAGTGTCGGTCGGCCGTGGCCGCATTGGCCTGCTTGATCGTGTGAACCTGCTCGGGATCCAGGCCGAGCCCGATCGCCTCGTCCCGCGTCAGGGTGACCTCGATCTCGCGCGCCTGGATATCCTTCTCGGCTTCGAACGCGAATTTGTCGGTCGCACGCATCCCGTAACCGATATCGGTCGGGCCGGCGCAGAAGACACAATGCGCGTCGACGAAGGCTTGATTGACCTCATCACGGTGGATGATCTCGCGCGCCAGATAGTTCAGCAGTGCCGTGTCGGTATTCGGCTTAATGATGATTTCGAGATCCGATCCTTCGGAGGTCATATTCCGCAGGGTCGTGATGTTGACGACCTTCATGTCCGCATGACCGAGGCGACGGTCGATGACACGCTGCCAGAGGACCGGATGGGCCTCGGCCATATTCGCGCCCCAAGCGACGACCGTATCCGTGTATTCGATATCGTCGTAATTGCCGGGCGGCTCATCGATGCCGAAGACCTGCATGAATGCAGCCACCGCCGAGGCCATGCAATTGCGCGCATTGGGGTCGATGTTGTTGCTGCGAAAACCGGCCTTCATCAGCTTGGTCATCGCATAGCCTTCCTGGATCAGCCATTGGCCGGAGCCGATGACGCCGATCCCGGTCGGTCCTTTTTCTTCGTAGGCTTTCTTGAACTGGATCGCCATCTCGTCGAAGGCCTGATCCCAGGTCACCGGGGCGAACTTGCCCTTCTTGTCGAATCGCCCGTCGGTCATCCGCATCAGGGGCTGCGTCAGGCGATCCTTGCCGTAGAGGATCTTGCCGTTGAAGTAACCCTTCACGCAGTTCAGACCGCGATTGACAGGGGCGTCGGGATCACCCTTGGTCGCGACGATCTTGCCGTCTTGCGTCGCGATCATGATCCCGCAGCCCACACCGCAGAAGCGGCAGACGCCTTTGTCCCATCGCCAGTCCTGCTCGGTCTCGGCCGCCGCGACGCTGGCGATACGGCTGATGGGAATTCCGACGGCCATGGCTGTCGCGGCAGCGACGCCCGACTTGAGAAAATTGCGGCGGCTGAGCTCCATCATTCCTCCTCGATCTCGTTGTCATTTTTTAAGCTCTCGCCAGCTCGGAACGGGCGAGGGTGTGGCTTATGACGCGGCCATGTCGGCGGGGATCGCATCCCATTCGGGTGGTGTTTCGTCGAAGACGTGGTAGACCATCTCGGCCAGCATCACGCCGGACAACGCCTTGATGCGAGAGAGTGCTGCGACCTCCTGGTCGACCGTCTCGGCCTCCTGTACGACCACGATCCGCCCGGTCGTAGGCTCGGTGTGGTGAACCTCCACACCGGGCAGCGCGTTGAGCGCGCGCGTGGCGCCTTCGATTCGGGCGGGCGGGACGACGACCAGGATTCCTGAGATATTCATCGGTGGGTCTCCGGGCTCGGATGGGCTGTGTCGGATCGGACGCTAGCGCTGCCGCTGTCGAGAAACCTTGATTCTCATCAAGAATCGTGGGCGAATCATCCGAGCGTCGGAAAGCGGCGCCGAGGCATCGTGAGCGAAGAATCTCAAGCAAACCCTTCCTTGGGGTTGGGCAATCCAGACAGGGGTACGCGGCAGAGACCCGTCTGGCGCGTTGGACGCCGATGCGCTGCTGCCGGTCACTCCGCCCCCGCAGATACCCCTACCATGGAGTCCGGCACCATCGACGGCTACTGCGTCGGCGAGCCTTGGAACCAGCAGGCGGTCTTTATGGGCATCGGCGTCCCCGTGATCACGGACCACGAGATCTGGCCGTACAACCTGGAGAAGGTCTTCGGCATGACCGCCGGGTTCGTCAAGGCCAATCCCAATACCTCGGTGCGGATCGTCAAGGCGATGCTCCGGGCGACCAAGTGGCTCGACGAGAACGACAACGCCAACCGGGCCGAGGCGGTCAAGATCCTTTCGCGCCCGAACTATGTCGGTGCAGACGAGGCCGTCATCGCCGCGTCCATGACCGGCACCTTCGAGTACGAGAAGGGCGACAGCCGCGAGGTCCCGGACTTCAACGTCTTCTTCCGCTACAACGCGAGCTACCCCTACTACTCGGATGCCGTCTGGTATCTCACCCAGATGCGCCGTTGGGGTCAGATCGCCGAGCCCAAGTCCGACGACTGGTACATGGAAACGGCCAAGCAGGTCTATCGGCCCGATCTCTACCGCCGCGCGGCGGAGTCGCTGATCGCCGACGGCCTGATGGAGGCGTCCGACTTCCCGGATTTCGACGCGGAGACCGGATTCAAACCGACGCAGACCGGATTCATCGACGGCATCGACTTCGACGGCACCCGGCCGAACGCCTATCTGGAGCAGTTCTCGATCGGGCTGAAGGGCGATAAGCAGCTGTAACGCATGGCCCAACGCGTCCGGAGTCGGGGAGCCCCGAGCCGGACGCGAGCCCATCGATTCCGGAGAAGACTATGTCGAACATCGACGTCACCGCGAAGACCTATAACCTGCCCTGGTTGGCGCAAGCCATGGACTGGCTCGCCGGGGACGGCGCCGAGCGCGCCGCCGGGGGCTTGATCCGACACCTGCTGCTGCCATTGATCGGGATCGGCCTCTTTCTGATGCTCTGGGCCGCAGCAGCCTCTCAGATCCAGATCTGGACCAGCCTGGTGACGGTCATGGTCGGCTTCCTGCTCGCGTCATTGATTGCGATCCCGCTCGGCATCCTGTGCGGGATGAGCGCGGCCGTCTATGCCGCGGTCAACCCATTGATCCAGGTTTTCAAACCGGTTTCGCCGCTCGCCTGGCTGCCGCTGGTGACCATCATCGTCAGCGCCGTCTACGTGAGCGACGATCCGCTCCTGTCCAAATCCTTCATCATCTCGGCGATGACGGTGACGCTGTGCTGTCTCTGGCCGACGGTGATCAACACGACCGTCGGGGTCGCAACGGTCGATCGAGACCTGATGAACGTCAGCCGCGTCCTGCGTCTGACCTGGTTCAAGCAGACGGTCAAGATCATCCTGCCCTCGGCCTTGCCGATGATCTTCACGGGTCTGCGGCTGAGTCTCGGGATCGGCTGGATGGTGCTGATCGCCGCGGAGATGTTGGCCCAGAACCCCGGGCTCGGGAAGTTCGTTTGGGACGAGTTCCAGAACGGCAGCTCCAACTCGCTGGCGCGGATCATGGTCGCCGTGTTCGTGATCGGCTTCATCGGCTTCGCGCTCGACCGCGGCATGCTCATGCTCTAGCGCCGCGTCTCCTGGGACAAGACGGCGGTGCTGAGATGACGCGCCCTGCCGAATGCTCCGACCCCATGACCGTCGCACGAGGAACCAAGCCATGTCTGCCTATCTGAGCATCGATCGGGTCGGGATCACCTTCCCGTCGCCGAAGGGGCCGCTCGAGGTCCTGAAGGACATGAAACAGCGCGTCGGGATCGCCCGCGCCTTGGCCATGGAGCCCAAGGTCCTGCTGATGGACGAACCCTTCGGTGCCCTGGACTCGCTCACCCGCACGCACATGCAGGACTCGCTGCTCGAGATCCAGGCGCGGCTCAACAACACCGTCATCCTGATCACCCACGACGTCGACGAGGCCGTGCTGCTCTCCGACCGCATCGTGATGATGACCAATGGACCTTCCGCGACGGTCGGGCGGATCCTGGACGTCGATCTGCTGCGCCCCCGCGACCGACTCGCGCTCGCCGAGGATCCGACCTATCACCACTACCGCGCCGAGGTGGTGAAGTTTCTGCATGAGCGACACGCGCCTGCGGTCGTGAAGCGAGCCCGGGCGGCACGCGAGCGTCCGAAGCTGCGTCTCGCGGCGAACGGTTAAGGGAGCACCCACATGAGCATCATCCCCAACTGGCTCCGACGCAGCGCCCACGCCGGCCGCCGCGCCTTCTACAAACGCTTCCTGGAGTCCCAAAAGCAGGCCCAGGTCGATCCCTGGAAGGAACGCGCAGCCGGCGCGGAAGCACACGAGTTCACGGCGTTGAAGCAGGTGAATGGGTGAGGGGTAGGAAGTGAAGAGTGAGAAGAGAGAACTAAAGGAAGGCGGCGGAAGGTCGAGAGCTGAGAGCTGAGAGCTGACGGCTGGGGGCTGGGGGCTGAAGGCCGGAGACCGGAGGCACGACGCCCCAAAAACCGCAACAACACGAGGCCTACACAATGACCGCAGTCGTCGACGACATGATCTGGCTTGAAGTGGGCACACTCGATGAGATCCCGCGCCAGGGTGCACGTGTGCTCAAACGCGAAGGGGGTGATATCGCCGTCTTCAGGACCGCGGCTGACGAGGTGTTCGCCTTGCTCAATCGTTGCCCGCATCGCGGGGGGCCCTTATCGGAGGGGATCCTCTACGGGCGAACCATCGTCTGCCCCCTGCACAATTGGTGTCTGGATCTGGCGAGCGGCGAAGCAAAGGGGCCGGACGAGGGCTGTGCGCCCGCCTATGCGACACGGATCGAGGCGGGTCGGGTCTTCGTCTGCGCAGAACCCAGTTAAACCGCGCCGTGCGCGGTATGCGATGTTTTTGGATGGGATCGGTCTTGGCGAGCTTGACTAGCGCTGGAGCCTGCGCGGTTTAGGATATTAAAAAATATATGCGTTTTAAACCGCGTTCCCGCTAAGAATTATGGATACACCAAACGTCGAGCTGACTCGAAAATGAACATCCCGCTCTGGACGCGGTTTAGCGGCGGCCAGTCACCGCTCATCCGTTCTTTGGCGATTGCCGGAAATTCGATACCCGCAGCTGAAGCCCTCGCGGAGCCGCGATGATCACGGAGACAGGACAATGACCGAACCGATCAAAACAACCTGTCCCTATTGCGGTGTAGGCTGTGGGGTGCTCGTCACGCCGCAGGACGACGGGTCGGTGACCGCGCGCGGGGACCCGGATCACCCGGCCAACCTGGGGCGACTCTGCTCGAAGGGCGCGGCCTTGGGCGAGACGCTCGGGACCGCGGGGCGACTGCTCCATCCGACGGTTGCAGGCGGGCAGGTGGGGTGGGATCGGGCACTCGATCAGGTCGCCGCTCGTCTCTGCGAGATCGTCGCCGAGCACGGGCCGGGGGCGGTCGCCTTCTATGTCTCGGGTCAGCTCCTGACCGAGGACTACTATGTCGCCAACAAGCTGATGAAGGGCTTCATCGGCGGCGCGAACATCGACACCAACTCGCGGCTCTGCATGGCTTCCAGTGTCGCCGGCTACAAGCGCGCACTCGGGGCCGACACCGTGCCCTGCGACTATGCCGATCTGGAGTCCGCCGAGCTGATCGTCCTGGTGGGCTCCAACACCGCCTGGTGTCACCCGGTCGTCTACCAGCGGATCAAACAGGCCAAGCAGGCCCATCCGGACCGGCAGATCGTCGTGATCGACCCGCGCCGCACGGCGACCTGCGAGATCGCCGACCTTCACCTGTCGATCGCACCCGGCACGGATACCCTCCTCTTCAACGGCTTGCTCAACTGGCTCAGACGCGAGGACGGGCTCGACTGGACCTTTTTGGAGTCGCACACCGAAGGCTTCGCCGCCGCCTTCACCGCCCGCTGTGCGGACGTGCTCCTGCCCGCCGCGGGATGGGGCGAAAAAGAAGGGACCGCCACCAACTCGGAGCGGTGCATCTCGCGTCAGCGCGCCTTCCTCGATCCGCCCGGCGAGGCGCGCCCGGACTGGTGGATCCTCACCGAGGTGGCGCGCCGCATGGGGTTCGCCGATGCCTTCCCCTATCGCTCGGCGGCCGAGGTGTTCCGTGAGCACGCCGCACTGTCGGGCTTCGAGAACCACGGACGACGCGACTTCGACATCGGCGCCCTGGCCGATCTTGCAGCGACCGACACGACCGGCTCGCCCCGCTCCAATGGCCGCTGCCGGCGGGGCGTGAAGCCGAACGACTTTTCGCCGACGGCCGCTTTTACACCCCGAACGGCAAAGCACGCTTCATCGCGATCACACCGCGTCCACCCGCGACCGCGCCGGACGAAGACGATCCGCTCGTGCTCAACACCGGCCGCATTCGCGACCAGTGGCACACCATGACCCGCACCGGCCTGGCGCCACGCCTGAGCAGCCACATCGCCGAGCCCTTCGTGCAGATCCACCCGGTCGACGCCGCCGCGCACGGGCTAAGTCGGGGCGGCATCGCCGAGCTGACCAGCCGATGGGGTCGGATGCTGGCGCGCATCGAGGTGGATGCCGATCAGCGCCCCGGCTCGGTCTTTGTCCCCATGCACTGGAGCGACATGCTGGCCCGCCGGGCGCGCGCCGATGCCCTGGTCAATCCGGTCACCGATCCCGTCTCCGGCCAGCCCGAGTTCAGACACCCGGGCCCGCACCGGCCTGCTCGCCGGCCGACCGCCACGCGGCCAAGTCGACGCCGGTGAAACCGTCTGCGCCTGTTTCAACGTCGGCCGCACGCGCATCGAGCAGGCGATCCGCGGCGAGGGCCTGCGGTCCGCCGAGGCCATCGGCGCCTGCCTGCAGGCCGGCACCAACTGCGGGTCCTGTCTGCCCGAGCTGGGTATCCTCGAGCAGACGCTCGACCGCGGCGCGGCGTGAACGGAGAGCGCAATCGGACTAGAATCCGGGCACATCCGAGACCCTGACCGCGGCACCTTATTGGCCCGGTCGGACTCAACGCCTTGATGAGGAGAGATCAGTGTCCGACGTGCAAGAAACCGCAGCTCAACCCGCCATCGTACAAGCCGTGCTACGTCTTCCCCCGGCCGAGCAACAACGGCTCCTGGGTTGGTCGCGTGGTCTGGGGGAGATTCGTTACGGGACCTTGCGCGGATTCAAGAAGGCGGCGGCCATGCTCGCACTGACCCGCGATCGCAAGGCAACGTGGCCGTTGCTCAAGGTGCTGGCTCTGGCCTTGAGGCACGTCGTCTGGGACGCGCGTTCCTGGACATTCCGACTTGGCGTGGGTGCAGTCATTGCCACCTTTTTGGCGGCCGAGAACGGCGGCGCCGGTATCGTGGCTTTGGGAGGCGGGATCGGGCTCCCGCTGTGGATGTTGATCGGAGCCGGCGGGGTTCTGATCGGTCTGCTGGCGGACAAGCTCAAGGGGCGGACGACGGCGCGTCGCAGGGGCTAGTTCGGCCGGCAATTCGACCGGCGGTCGCATTAATGAAAGACCCTTCCACTCCCACGCTAGCAGCCTTCCCGAAGGCTCCTCTGGTATGTCATCGCCGACACGCTCGGAGTCGGCGAGCAAGAGCACCTCAGCTAAGAGGCGCCCGCGTCTTCTTGGCCCAGCGCTGCACTGCAGTTCTCGGGCGCATCAATGGAGGTGGCGTTGGGAAACATGTCCAAGAACTGGATGCGCATGCCGTAGCCGTTGATCTTAACCGGGGTCTGCGGACAGTTCTGCGAGACGCGGTTGGCTTGGGCTTGCAGGTCCGCCGAGCCGAATTTGAAGTAGGGCGGCAGGAAGCCCGCGTCTGCGTTTCTGAAGACGAGTGTGTCCGAGGTATCGGCGTAGACCGTCTCGATCCGATACTGCACCTCGCGCCCGTCGCCGGTCACACCCGTGATCTGAACCTCCCAGGAATCGGGTCCCCAGAACAGCCACAGAAAAGCAAGGAAGATGACGACGATAATGGCAGAGATAATTTTGGCTTTTTGTTTCATCTCAGGCTCCTTTGTCCATCACACGATGAAGTATAGGTTTTCCGGCTGGGTGGTGCTCAGGCACTCCGGCAGGCAGGTCAGTGGTCATAGCTCCGAGCGACCCAGACCTTGCCGCGAAAGATCCAGTACATCGTGATGGTATAGGTCAGGATGATCGGCTGCACGAGCCGGCCGATGGCCTAGAACATGCGGCTCTCCATGCCTCTACCGCCGAATTGGGCTCCGAGGGCGACACCGTGGAGCTCATCAATCAGGTCATGAGCCGGAACGGCTCTCCCGAAAGCGCGTTTGCCTGGTTTTGTTCTTAGCCTCTGCCTTCGTTCGGCGACAGAGCCGCCGAGGATCTGGTCAAGGATGGGCGCGCGCAGGCCGTCAAGGAATATCTATCGCGCATCGCTGAAGGCGGCTCCGCGTGACTGGGGCGCCGCCGACGCTACGGTTGGTTGCGTAACCTGTTTGTCGTTATCCCGGCGATCGCGCCACCTCGCCGTAACCGATTGCGGCATTCTGACTAATCCACCGCCGTTCCCTCGCCTGCCTCCTCATGCGTGTGCCCATCGCGGATGTGATAGATACGCCGGAAGGTCGGAATGATCTTCTCGTCGTGGGTGACGACGATGACGGCGGTTCGATACTGCAGGGCCATGCGGTTGAGGATGCGGATGACGCCGAGGGCGCGCTCGCTGTCGAGCGGCGCGGTGGGCTCGTCGGCGAGGATCACCGGCGGGCGGTTCACCAGAGCACGGGCGATGGCGACGCGCTGTTGCTCGCCGCCGGAGAGCTGCGAGGGCATGGCGCGGGCGCGATGCTCGACATCCAGCGCCGCGAGCAGCTCGCGTGACCGTTCGCGCGACTCGCCGTTGGGACGGCCCGCGAGCATCGGCAGCAGGGCGACGTTGTCGGTGACGTCCAGGAAGGGGATGAGATAGGGCGCCTGGAAGACGAAGCCGATCTTGTCCCGACGCAGGGCGCGCAGATCGCGGATCCGCCAGCCGTTGTCGT
>NZ_JAABRP010000135.1 GCF_011390875.1 Thiocapsa sp. | reverse complement strand
ATGTCGCGCTATTTCAACGTCGGCCTGGTCTACGAGGGGCTGTTCGATGGACGTCAGCAGGACCGAACCGGGCTGGGCATCACCACCGGGTGGTACAGCGACGCCTACGACGACGGCCTCGTCGCGGCGGGCCTGCCGAGCAAGACCTACGAGGCGGCCATCGAGCTGAACCACGGCTTTGTCCTGCCACGCGGGATTCTGATCCAGCCGGACATCCAGTACATCATCCGCCCGGCCGGTACGGGCGAGATCGACAACGCGTTTCTGATCGGCGCCAGAGTCAGCATCGACTTCTGATCCGATCCGCAGGAGGTTCAAGCACATGGCCGTCGTCGAGCTGAAGGCGCCCTTGGATGGCGTCATCCTTCCTTTGGAGCAGGTGCCGGACCCGGTGTTCGCGCAGAAGATGGTCGGGGACGGTGTCTCGATCGATCCGATGAGTGCACTCCTGATCGCGCCCTGTGCCGGCACCGTGACCCAGGTGCATCGTGCCGGACATGCCGTGACCCTGACCACGGACGAGGGCATCGAGGTGATGATGCACATCGGCCTGGATACGGTCTCGCTCAAGGGCCAGGGCTTCACCCCGAAGGTCGCGCAAGGCGAGCGGGTCGAAGCCGGGGCTGCACTGATCGCCTTCGATGCGGACTTCCTCGCGACCCACGCCAAGAGCCTGCTCACCCAGGTGGTGATCACCAACGGCGAACGTGTCGCACAGCTCGAGGCCGCGATCGGACGGGTGCGCGCCGGGCAAGATGTCTGTCTGACGCTGCATCTGGCCGAGACGACCGCCGAATCCGGTGTCGTGGAGGGCCAGCGGGTGGTCTCGGATGCCATCCTGATCCCGAATCCGACCGGCCTGCATGCGCGCCCGGCCGCGGTGCTCGCCAACCTGGCCAAGCGCTTCAAGTCGCGGATCCTGGTGCAACGAGGCGAAGATCAGGGCAACGCCAAGAGCGTCGTCGCGCTGATGGGGCTTGAGATCGAGCACGGCGACAAGGTACAGCTGATCGCCGAAGGGCCGGACGCCGGCGAGGCGATCGCGGCGCTGGCGCCGGAGCTGGCGGCGGGTCTCGGAGATGAAGGCACGCATCCGGCCCCGGCGCCCGCGACGACCGAGATCGGCGAGGACGCCGCACCGGCGCCTCGCCCGCGCTCGGGCGATCCGAATCTGCTGCTCGGCGTCGCGGCCTCGCCGGGGCTCGCCGTCGGCACGATCTTTCAGCTTCGCCGCACCGAGATCGAGGTGCCGGAGCACGCCGAGTCTCCGAACCGCGAGCGTCGCCGTCTCGACGACGCCTTCGATACCGCCAAGGTCCAGCTCGAATCGCTCCAGTCGGAGCTCCAAGCCCAGTCCGACCCAGGCAAGGCGGCCATCTTCGCCGCGCATCAGGAGCTGCTCGAAGATCCCGACCTGATCGAGATCGCCGAGAGCGCCATCGCCAAGGGCAAGAGCGCGGCCTTCGCCTGGCAGCAAGCTTACCGAACGCACGCCGAGCGTCTTGCCGCGCTGCGCAATCCGCTGCTCGCCGGGCGTGCGAACGATCTCGAGGATGTCGGTCGGCGCGTACTCGCCATCATCACCGGGCAGCCGATCGAGGAGCCCGAGATCCCGCAGGGATCCATCCTGATCGCCGAGGATCTGACGCCGTCGGATACGGCCAAGCTCGACCGCACGCGGGTGCTCGGATTCTGCACGGTCGGCGGTGGTGCGACCTCGCATGTCGCCATCATCGCCCGTGCGCTCGACATCCCGGCGGTTGCCGGGATCGAGCCCCGCGCGCTGGATCTGCCGAGCGACAGCCCCGTGATCCTCGACGGCAGTCTGGGCCAATTGCGGCTGAACCCGGATCCGGCCGAAATCGCGCGGATCACCGAGCTGAAGGCGCGCATGGCCGTGAAGCGCAAGGCCGATCTGGCCGCCGCCCATGAGCCGGCCATCACGACCGACGGTCGACGCATCGAGGTGGTCGCCAACATCGGCGGCGAGGCGGATGCGCGCCGCTCGGTCGAGCTGGGCGGCGAAGGCGTCGGCCTGCTGCGCTCCGAGTTCCTCTATCTCGATCGCACCGGCGCACCGAGCGAGGACGAGCAATATCGCATCTATACCGACATCGCCGACGCCCTCGAGGGTCGGCCCATGATCATCCGCACCCTGGATGTCGGCGGGGACAAGCCGCTGGCGTATCTCCCGCTGCCGCGCGAGGAAAACCCCTTCCTGGGCATCCGCGGCATCCGCATCGGTCTGGTCCGCCCCGAGATCCTGCGCACCCAGGTCCGGGCGATCCTGCGCGCCGCACAAGGACATCGGCTGCGTGTCATGTTCCCCATGATCGCGACACTCGACGAGATTCGCTCGGTCAAGGGCCTGCTCGAGGAGGAACGCGCCAAGACCGGCATCGACGACCCGTTGGAGATCGGCATCATGGTGGAGGTGCCGGCAGCGGCCGTCATGGCGGCGCAGTTCGCCCGCGAGGTCGACTTCTTCTCGATCGGCACCAACGACCTGACCCAGTACACCCTGGCCATGGATCGCGGTCATCCCAAGCTCGCCCCGATGGCGGACGCCATGAACCCGGCGGTGCTGCGGCTCATCGCTCAGACGGTCGAGGGTGCGCACGCAGAGGGCCGGTGGGTCGGTGTCTGCGGCGGGATCGCGAGCGATCCCCAGGCGGTGCCCATCCTGGTCGGGATCGGGGTCGACGAGCTTTCGGTCAGCGTACCCTCGATTCCGGCGGTGAAGGCGGCGGTGCGCGCGCGCTCGCTGGCGGACTGCCAGGCCATCGCCCGGCAGGCGTTGGCGCAGGACAGCGCGGCTGCCGTGCGGGCCTTGGTGCCGGTCGAGATTTAAACCGCGCCCGGTGCGGTATGCGTCATTTGCTGGAATGGCTTGGCCGCGCCAGCTCCGACGACTGTCGGAGTTGCGCGGTTTAAAATATTGAAAAAGATTAAGTTTTAAACCGCGTCTCGCCGAGATCGAGAATGTCTCCAAAGCCATACGCAACGTGGAAATGACGCATATCGCTCTGGACGCGGTTTAAGGAACCGGGATAACGCTCGACCACACTTTCTACCCTTAGACAGAGGACAGACGCATGTCGGTCAAAGCGTTCGGGAGCAGCTCCTTTTCGGTCCTGCAGAAGATCGGCAAGGCACTCATGCTGCCGGTCTCGGTGCTGCCGGTCGCGGGCATCCTGCTCGGTGTCGGCAGCTCGATTGCGGGCGCCGAGGGTCTTTCTCCCTTACTGATCGAGATCGGCCTGATCATGAAGGCGGCCGGCGGCGCGGTCTTCACCATCCTGCCGCTGATCTTCGCGATCGGCGTCGTGCTCGGCTTCACGCGCAACGACGGGGTGGCCGCAATGGCGGCGACCGTCGGCTATTTCGTGATGCTGGCCGCCCTCGGCGTCATCGGCATATTGGTCATCTCGTTGATGTCCCCCACCGAGCCGCTGCAGCTCGGGGCCGATCGGTCGGCGGTCTATATCGAGCATGATGCTGCACGCGAACGCTTCGTCTGTCTCGACGCCCAAGGCCGAACCCTGAGCAAGGTCCGGGTCGACGAGACCACGGAGAATCGCGTGACCTGCACCGACACGGCGGGGCAAGCCACCGAGGTGCCCTTCAGTCTGCGACCGTCCGACAGCGGCGAGGGTCAGGTCGCCGTCTATGTTCCGGTCGACGGCGACTCGGTGCCCTTCCCGGCCGCCAAGAGCCGTGCCGAGATCAAGACCATCTTCGGGATCGAGTCCATCGACACGGGTGTCTTCGGCGGAATCCTGATCGGTCTGCTCGCGGCCTTCCTGTTCAATCGCTATTACAAGATCGCGCTGCCGGCCTATCTGGGCTTCTTCGCCGGAAAACGCTTCGTCCCCATCGTCGTGTCGTTCGCGGCGATCGGGCTGGCCGCGATCCTCGCCTTGGTCTGGCCGCCGATCGGCGTGGCGATCCGCGATTTCGGGGAGTGGGCGGCCTACGGCAATCCGGCCGCAGCGGTCACCATCTACGGGGTCGTGGAGCGGTTGCTGCTCCCGTTCGGCCTGCACCATATCTGGAACGTCCCCTTCTTCTTCGAGGTCGGGACCTACGTGAATCCGCAGACCGGCGAGGTCGTGCACGGGGTCATCAGCCGCTTCTTCGCCGGAGACTACGAGGCGGGGATCCTCGGCGGCGGCTTCGTCTTCAAGATGTTCGGCTTACCCGCCGCGGCACTCGCCATCTATCACGCCGCCAAACCGGAGAACAAGGCGCGGGTGGCCGGCATCATGGGATCCGCGGCCCTGACGGCCTTCCTGACCGGCATCACCGAGCCGCTGGAGTTCGCCTTCCTCTTCGTCGCGCCCCTGCTCTATGCCGTGCATGCAGTGCTCGTCGGTCTAGCCTATCTGCTGACCTATCTAGCCGGCGCGCGGCTCGGCTATTCCTTCTCGCACGGCTTCATCGACTTCGCGCTCTATTTTGTCCACGACATCCGTCCCTGGGTGGTGCTGATCCTCGGGCCGATCTTCGCCGTCGTCTATTACACGAGCTTCCGTCTGTTGATTCGGTGGTTCGATCTGAAGACGCCCGGCCGCGAGACCGAGACGATGGAGATGGTCGACGTCAAGGAGCAGGTCGCGGGCGAGTTCACGCGCGAGCTGGTGCTGGCCTTCGGCGGCAAGCGCAACATCCTCGGACTGGATTCCTGCATCACCCGGTTGCGCGTGGAGATCGCCGACATGGACAAGGCCAACCCGGACAAGCTCAAGGCGCTCGGCGCCGCCGGGGTGGTGGTGGTCGGCAACAACATGCAGGCGATCTTCGGGCCGCGCTCGGAGAACCTCATGACCGACATGTCCGAATATCTCGAGGTCGCCGGCGCGGAGGCAGAGCTACCGGAGGGTGCCGCGGCACCGAAGGTCCACTACAAGGCCGACGATCTGCGCCCGCGCCATCGCGATCCGCAGGCGCCGCAACGGGCGCGCGACATCCTCGCCGGACTCGGCGGGGCTGCGAACGTCACGCTGGCGGAGGCCTGTGCCGAGACGCGGGTTCGGGTCACGCTCGCCGACACCGCGAAGATCGACGAGGGCGCACTCGACGCGGCCGGGGTCCAAGGCGTCATGCCGATCGGGGGAGGCGTGCTCCACCTGCTGCTCGGGCTGAACGCCGATCAGTATGCCTCGGAGATGCGCGCGGTTTTGGCGGGCTGAGCGCCGGAGGGCAGGCGTCGGCCTTAGGCCTCCGGATCCACGCCCATGGCCCGGAGGCGCTCGGCCAAGCGTTCGGCACGCAGGCGCTCCTGCTCGGCCCGTTAGCCTTCCTGATCCGCACGCCGGGTCTTCGCTCCGCAAATCGAATTGAGTGGGCAATTGCTCCTTCGGCGGCATCCCGTCCATCCGAATCGTGCTTGAGGATTTACCATGCGGATATCGACGACTCAAGCGAGCATCAAGCTCATCGGTGCGAATGGGCAGATCGCTCTCGGCAAGCAGTTTGCAGAGAGGCAAGTCCTTGTGGAAAAAGAACCCGGCGTTTGGCCTATACGAACCGTCACGGTGATCCCCGACAACGAACTTTTGGTGCACCATCCGCAGGCATTTGCCGACATCGAAAACGCACTGGCATGGGCAGAGGCCGATGCACCCGACCACACCAACTTAGATGCGGTGGTGAGCGAGATCAGAAACGCTTCTTGACGATTGCACGGGCCCACGACCAAACGAACGGGAAAACATAACGCCCGTGCCTCAGCGGCGAGGTCCCGCACAGGCGACGGCGTTCGAATCTCGGCCGATGCCGGTGGTGTAACCGCGTGCCGGGACGAGCGCGTCGTAATCGGATTCGAAGCCGGCACGCAGGATGGCTTCACGCAGCGGTGATTCGAGCGCCGGGAGGCCGTCGATCTGTTGGATCGCAAGCCGTTTGCGCCCGCGCTGCGGGACGCGATGCAGGGCGGCGAGCCCAAGGGCCAACTCGCCGCCCTCTTCGCTGATCGAGCCGGGAAAACGCGTCAATTGGCGCCCGGCCGACCCGAGATAGAGCACCGGTTTGCCCGCCACCAAGATCACGTAAGCACCGCTGATGCGTTTGGGCACCGGACCGCCGCCCGGCTCCGGCCAGGGCAGGAGCGCGCCATAGGGATTGGCCGGGTCGATCGCGGCGAGGATCCGGACCGCGTCAACGCCGAACCCCTCGATCGGGGTCTCTTCGATCCGGGCGCTGCGCAGCCGATCGATCGCGCCGTTCAGGGCGAACTGGGCACCGGAGAGCCCTTCGACGAAATACCCTCGGCGGACCTGTCCACCCTCCTCCATCTGTTTGAAGACCCGATAGAGCGGACCGAATCCTCCCGGGATGCCCTCGGCCTGCACCGCCTCGCGGCTGACGACGCCGTAGCGCTCGAGCAGGATGCGGGCGCGGGCGAGCAGGCGCTCGGTGTCGCTTGCCTCGATGCGAAGATCGGCCACGCGCGACCAGCGACCGCCGGCCAAGAGGGTTCCGCGACCCCGCTTGGGTGCGCGCGTGCCGCCGAGCGCGCGCAGGGGCGCGAAGGTGTCGTTGGTGATCTCGCCCGCCCAGACCAGATCCCAGAGCGCGGACTCGAAGGCATCCTTGCCGAGCTTCAGCCCGGCGCGCTCGATGACCTGCATCAGCTCCATCAGGAAGGAGGCCCCCCGGGTTCTCAGGTGGTCGAGCAGGATCCGGCGGACGTCGGAGGTGTCCGCGGCGGGGTCGCGCGTTGCCGCATCCGCAACCGGCTCCGAAGATGCACGGGTGGGTGCGCGTGGCGGATCCGGCCGACTCGGCTCCTCGTCGGAGACACCTAGCTCCGGACTCCCCCGCCGATAGAGCGCGATCCGCCCGTCTTTCGGGCCTGCCGCTCCACGTCCGACCCAAACGATCTGCCCGGTGGCCGCGAGCATATCCAGATCCTCCGAGCGATAGCCCGGCACCCGGGCCGGCAGGAGCACGCGATCGAGCTGGGACCAGGTGACCGTCAGGCCCTCCAGTTGAAGCAGCACCTCCATCAAACGATCCGGCCCCTTGATGTCCTCGCCGATCCCGTGCCAGGCGGGCAGGAACCGTCCCAGGGTCTGCGCATCGACCGGGGCGACCGCATCGCGCGCCTTGGCCAGGGTGCGGCGGCGCAGGCGGCGCAGGACCTCGGGGTCGCACCATTCCGGCTCGCGCCCCAGCGGTCGGATCTCGCCGCGGACCAGCTCGTCGCGCGTTTCCAGGAGACGCAGGACAGGTTCGAGCTGGGTTGCCCTCAGACCATAGCGCGCGGCGGGGTCGCGTGTCGGGAAGGGACCGTGCGTGCGGGCATAGCGGTGCAGCAGATGCTCCAGCGGCGCATCCGTGGACACCAGAAAGGCGTCGGGGAGACCGGGCGGCGGGACCAGACCCAAGGCGTCGCGATAGAGCCCGGCATCCTCGGCCGCGATCCAGCGGGGGCCGTCCATGAACCGCAGCACGACAGCCCGGCGCTGCTCGGCCAGGATGGCGAGCCAGGGAGCGGGATCACCCTCGGCACGCTCCTCCAGCTCCGCGGACGAGAGATCGCCGAGCCGTCGCAGCAGGTCATGCAGCTCGTCGGCATCGCGCGCCTTGCGCCCCTCGGCTGTGTGTTGAAGCTCGCGCTCCAGATCATCGAGCACGGCCGGATCGATCAGCTCGCGCAGCTCCGCCTGTCCCAGCAGCTCGGCCAAGAGACCGCGATCCAGCGTAAGCGCCTGGGCACGCCGCTCGGCAAGCGGGGCGTCCTGCTCGTAGATGTAGGCGGCCACATAGGCGAAGACCAGCGAGCGCGCGAACGGCGAGGCACTGCGGGTCTCGACCTCGTGGACCCGGATCGAGCGGTTGCGGATGCCGGTCAAGACGTCTTTGAGACCGGCGAGATCGAAGACATCGCCGAGCGCCTGTCGATAGGTCTCGAGCACGATCGGAAAGGCCGGATAGCGGCGGACCACCGCGAGCAGGTTCTGCGCCTTGAGCCGCTGCGCCCAGAGCGGCTGGCGGCCCTTGGCCGAGCGGCGCGGCAGGAGGAGCGCCCGGGCGGCGTTTTCGCGAAAAAGCGACGCGAAGAGCGCGGTGTCGGCGAGCTGCTCGGTGACACGCTCGTCCAGCTCGTCGGGTGCGGGCAGGAGGTCCGTCAGCTCCGGCAGCGCCTCGCCGTCCGCGAAGCGCAGCACGATGCCGTCGTCGGTGTACATGACCTGGATCTCGAAACCCTCGCGACGCCCCAAATGCCATTGCAGGGCCATGGCCCAGGGGGCATGGATGCGGGCGCCGAAAGGGGTGAGGATGCAGATGCGCCAGTCGCCCAGCTCATCGCGAAACCGCTCGATGATGATGGTGCGGTCGCTCGGCACCTGGCCGGTCGCGGTGCGCTGATCCTGGATGTAGGCCGCCAGGTTTGCGGCCGCCAGGGTGTCGAGCGGGGTCTGCTCCCGAATCCAAGCAGCGGCGCGCTCCGCGGGGATAGCAGCGACCGCTCGCGTGAAGGCGCCGACCGCCCGACCCAGCTCGACCGGCCGCCCCGGTCCGTCGCCGCGCCAGAACGGCAGCCTGCCGGGCTCGCCCGGTGCCGGCGAGACCAACACACGGTCGCGCGTGATCGCCTCGACACGCCAGGTCGAGGCACCGAGCAGCACGCAGTCGCCCGCCTTGGTTTCGAAGACCATCTCTTCGTCCAGCTCGCCGATCCGCGGCCCTTCCTCGCCGAGATGCACGGCATAGTTGCCGCGATCCGGGATAGTGCCGGCGTTCAGGCGGGTGATCATGGCCGTACCTTTGCGCACGCCGAGCGTATCGGCGGTGCGATCCCACACCAGGAGGGGCTTCAGGTCGGCGAAGTCGCTCGACGGATAGCGGCCCGAGAGCATATCCAGCACCGCCTCGAGGGCCGAGCGCGGCAGCTCGCGATAGGGGCCGGCGCGGGTCACCAGACGATGGATCTCGGCGACCGTGCGTTCGGTCTCGACGCAGTGGGCCGCGATCTGCTGGGCCAGCACGTCGAGTGCGTTGCGCGGCATCCGGAAGGGCTCCAGCTCCCCGGCGAGCATCCGCGCCCCGATCACGGCGCATTCCAGCAGATCCCCGCGAAACTTGGGAAAGATGCGCCCGGTACTGACCTGCCCGACCCCGTGCCCCGCACGTCCGACACGCTGCAGGCCGCGCGCCACCGAGCCGGGCGACTCGACCAGCAGCACTTGATCCACGCCGCCCATGTCGATGCCCATCTCAAGCGAGCTGGTGGCGACGATGGCCTTGAGGTCGCCGCGTTTGAGCCCTTCCTCGATTTGAGTGCGCTGCTCGAGACTGACGCTGCCGTGGTGGGCGCGCACCAGCTCGGGTCTGTCCTGCTTGGCCAAAACGTCCGGATTCAGGTCGACCTCCGCCAGCTCGTTCAATCGCTGGCAGAGTCGCTCGCAAAGCCCGCGGCTGTTGACGAAGACGATGGTCGAGCGATGCGCGCGGATCTCGGCGAGGATGGCCGGATGGATGGCCGACCAAAGGCCCTTCTCGGCTGGCGGTCCCGGCCTCGCTTGGCGATAGAGCTCGCCGAGGATGGAACCGCCTTCGAGTAGCGGAGCGGAGCTCACCGGCGGACGTTCCATATCGGGGACCGGAACCTGCACGCGCAGGTCCAGCCTGGGCGGCGCGGCGGCGTCGACGATGTCGACCGAACGATCGCCGCCGAGATAAAGCGCGGCCTCGGCCAACGGGCGCACGGTCGCCGAGAGCCCGATGCGTTGCGGATCGGTCGTACAGCGCTCGGCCAGACGCTCCAGCGAGAGGGCGAGATGGGCGCCCCGCTTGGTCGGCGCGAGGGCGTGCACCTCGTCGATGATGAGCGTGTGCACCTCGGCGAGGTTGGCCGCCGCCTTGGAGCCGAGCAGCAGGTACAGAGATTCGGGCGTGGTTACGAGGATCTCGGGCGGCTCCTTGAGCTGCTGCTGCCGCTCCTTCGCGGGGGTATCGCCGGTGCGGATGCCGACCCGCGGCAGCCGCACCGGCACGCCCATCGCCTCGGCGGCACGCGCGATCCCGGCGAGCGGGGCACGCAGGTTGCGCTCGATGTCGTAAACCAGTGCCTTGAGCGGCGAGACGTAGAGGACCTGGATGCCGACGGGAGCCGACGCGGCATCGGCGATCGGTCCTCCCTGCATCAGCCGATCGATCGCCCAGAGGAAGGCCGCAAGTGTCTTGCCGCTGCCGGTCGGGGCCGTAATCAGGGCGTGCCGGCCCGACGCGATGACCGCCCAGCCCCGGACCTGAACCTCGGTCGGTGCGTCGAAGTTTTGCGCAAACCAGCGGCGGGTAGCGAGGCTGAAGGCATCCATGGATGGGAAATGGGGGAGATGGGTCCGGTCTTCGAGTCGCCGACCATGGTCAGACCAAGGTCATTCGCGATGCCCGATTGGCTCGGAGTCGGACTAGAATAGCCACGCAGCGTGCAAAACGCCGATTGGATTCGCGCGGACCGCTCGGAGCACTGCGGATGCCGCTTGGGACAGGGAGCAGGTGGGGAGATTCAGATCCAGATCAACGAGCATGGCACGGAAGAATCCGATGAAGATTTTGATTCAGCGTATCGGCTGGTTGGTCTGTGTCTGCGCTGCAGCGGCCGGCGCAGCTCCCGGCCCGGACGACCTCGAAATCCCGGTACTCCCCTACCTCAGCACCGAGCGCCTGCTGAGCCTTTACGAGCCGCTGCGCCGGCATCTCCAAGAGACCCTTGAGCAGCCGGTCCGCATCGTCACGTCCCCCGATTATCGGAGCTTCGTCGCTGACGTGGCGCAAGGCGACGATCTGCTCGTCCTCAATGCAGCCCATATGGCAAGGCTCGCGGAGGTGGATTCCGGTTACCGCTCGATCCTGCAGACCACCAATCCACTCTACGCGCTGGTGATCGTTCGGGCCGAGGATCCCGCCGCCGAGGTCGAGGATCTGCGGGGCACCAAGATCGTGACCCCGGATCCTTTGGCGCTCATCACCCTGATGGGCCATCGGGTGCTCAGGGAGGCGGGCCTGACACCGTCGATGGATGTTGAGATGCCGACGGCCGACACCCACAACAACGCCTTGATGCTGTTGCTCGGCGACGAGTCGATCCGGGCGGCCATCATCTCAAACCGAGCCTATACGACCCTCGACGAGGAATCGCGTGCACGCCTGCGAATTCTCGCCGACGGCGCGGATCTCGGCGGGATTCCCTCGATCGTCTATCAAACCGGCCCCGGCCACGCCGGTGCAGACCGCACCGTTTTGACACGCGTGATCCTTCACTTCGCCAACGACACCCCGGGAGGTCGCGCCATGATGCAAACCCTGGGACACGGGGGGTTGCGCGAGGTCACTGAAGCAGATCGACAAGCGATCGACCCCTTCCTGCCGGCAACACGAGAGGTCTTGGCTGCGCCATGAGGAGGCTTCTCGCGCGTATCCCGATCGGCTTGCGATTCGGCTTGGTGATCCTGATGACCCAGGCCGCCTTGATCGCCTGGGTTGTCCACGACAACCAGCGTCTGAGCAACACCGCCCTGACCCAACTGCACGAGACGCGACTCACTGTCTTGACCGCACTCCTAAGCGAGTCCTTGACCCCTTTGCTCGTGCAGCGCGACATCGCAGCCCTGCAGGAGTCGCTCGACCGATTCGGCCATCTGCCGGAGGTGCATTATCTCAAGGTCGACGACGCACGTGGACGGCGCCTGGCCGAGCACAGCCATCCTCATGAGTCTGCGCCTCCCGCCGCAGAAGATCCCGGCACCCCTGCGGTTTCGGATGACGCAGCCCTGTGGGAGACGGCCATCCCGCTGCGCCTCGTCGACCAAACCTACGGCACCCTTCAGGTCGGCATCACCACCGACATCTTTGCCGAGACACGACAGGGCTTAATCGAGCAGGGCCTGCGCAACGGCGTGATCGGGCTGGTCGGGTTTGTGCTCGTGATCGTCCCGCTCGCCGTCCGAGCCAGCCGTCGACTCGGGCACCTGGATGCCGCCGCACGGGCAATCGCCGCCGGGGATCTCGGTAGACGTCTCGATGATACCGGCGAGGACGAGATCGGCCGTTTGGCCGTTTCCTTCAACCGCATGGCCGACGCGCTCGTGCAACGCGAATCCGCCTTGCGTGATGCGAAGGCCGACCTGGAGCGCATCGCGCTCTCCAAATACCGGACCCTGTTCGAGGCGACCACGGATGCCGTGATGTTGTTCGATCGGGACCAGGGGCTATTCGACTGCAATCCCGCCGCGCTGCGCCTGCTCGGCTGCGATCGCGAAAGGCTGCTCGGCATACGGCCGGGCGACCTATCGACGACGCCCTTGCCCTTCGGTGCCGAGGTCCTCGCGCCCACTCCGCCGACGGGACATTCGGGGGAGAACAGCGGCTTCGAATGGTGTCTGCGCCGCCGAGATACCGGCGATACGGTCGAGGTCGAGGTCCTGCTCACCTCGGTGCAGCTCGACGGCGCTACGCTCCTGCAGTTGGTGGCGCGCGATATCGGCGCACGCAAAGGGGCCGAAGCGGCGATCAAGCGTTCCGAGGAAAAGTACCGATTCCTGCTCGAATACAGCTACGACATCATTTATCTCTTCTCGACCGACGGCAGCTTCATCTTCGTCTCGCCGAGTTGGTCGCGCCTGATGGGCTATTCGATCGACGCAACCCTGGCCACGCACTTCTCGGAGTATGTCCATCCCGAGGATCTATACATCTGCAACGCGGCCTTCAGTGCCGTCGTCGAGACCGGAGCGATGCGTCGAGATATCGAGTATCGCGTCCGACACGGTGACGGCACTTGGCGCTGGCATAGCTCGAGTGCCATGCCGTTTCGCAATGAAAACGGCGTGATCGTTGGCTTCCAGGGCATCGCGCGCGACGTCACCGAGCAAAAAGAGAGCCGGGAGCAGCTGCGCATCGCCGCGATCGCATTCGAGGCCCAGGAGGGCATGGTCGTCACCGACACCGAAGGGGTCATCCTGCGGGTCAACGGAACCTTCACCCGGATCACCGGCTACAGCGCCGAGGAAGCGATCGGCCAGACGGCCCGACTGCTCAAATCCGGACGCCACGAACCCGAATTTTACGTCGCCATGTGGGCGTGCATCCTAGAGACCGGTTCCTGGCAGGGGGAGATTTGGAATCGGCGCAAGAGCGGCGAGATCTATCCACAGTGGCTGACGATTTCCGCCGTGCCCGGCCCCGGCGGCGAGATCACCCATTATGTCGGCACGATGACGGACATTACGCAGCGCAAAGCCGCCGAAGACGCGATCCGCGAACTCGCCTTCTTCGATCCGTTGACCCGCTTGCCCAACCGCCGATTATTGTTGGATCGTCTTCAGCAGGCCCTGGCGAACTGCCGCCGAAATGACCGTTGCGGGGCCCTCTTCTACATCGATCTGGACGATTTCAAGACGCTCAACGACACGCTGGGCCACGATCAAGGCGATCGACTGCTCCAACTGGTCGCACGGCGGTTGTCGGCGCGCATCCGCGAGTCCGACACCTTGGCGCGCTTGGGCGGCGACGAGTTCGTGGTCATGGTGGAGCACTTGAGTCCGAATCCCCTCGAGGCAGCAACCCAGGCCGAAACGCTCGGCAATGGGCTTCTCGGCGTCCTTCGCCAGCCGTACGACCTCGACGGGCAGACCCACTACAGCGCGGCCAGCATCGGAATCACGCTCTTCGATCCGCAGCCGATGCGTGTCGAGGAGTTAATGAAACGAGGCGACATGGCGATGTACCGAGCCAAGGCCGCCGGACGCAATACCATGCGTTTCTTCGACCCGAGCATGCAGTCGGAGGTCAGCACCCGTGCGAGCCTGGAGGCGCAGCTGCGCTGCGGTCTGCGTGACGAGCGGTTCCTGCTCTACTACCAGGTCCAGGTCGATCGCGACGGCACGATCATCGGTGCCGAATGTCTGCTGCGCTGGCAGGATCAGCAGGGCTGTTTGATTCCCCCGGCAGCCTTCATCCCGCTCGCGGAGCAAAGCGGGTTGATTCTGCCGATCGGGCACTGGGTTCTGCAGACCGCATGTACGCAGTTGGCGGCCTGGTCCGAGCGGACCGAGACCGCGCAACTGACCCTGGCGGTCAACATCAGTGCACGCCAGTTTCGCCGCACGGACTTCGTCGACCAGGTCTTGGCCTGCATCGAAAACACGGGCGCGGATCCGTCCCGACTCAAGCTCGAGATCACCGAGAGCCTCTTGCTCGACGATGTCGAGGACACGGTCGGCAAGATGGTTGCCTTAAAGGCCCGAGGCGTGGGATTCGCGCTGGATGACTTCGGCACCGGCTACTCATCCCTGTCCTACCTGAAACGCCTTCCCTTCGATCAGCTCAAGATCGATCGTTCGTTCGTCCTGGACGTCCTGACCGACGCCAACGCTGCCGCGATTGCCCGAACCATCATCGCGCTTGGCCGAACGCTGGAGCTGGCGGTCATCGCCGAAGGCGTGGAGACCGAGGAGCAGCGCGACTGGCTGGCCGCTCATGGCTGCCATGCCTACCAGGGCTATTTCTTCGGGCGGCCGGAGCCGTTGGAGCGTTTGTCGCTGGACGTCTCCAACGCCCTCCCCTAATCCGCTGCGCGGGATGAATTCCACCGGACGCGAAGCGGAAATCATACCCTC
>NZ_JAABRP010000134.1 GCF_011390875.1 Thiocapsa sp. | reverse complement strand
GGGTCTGATCCTGCCGCGCTCGGGGCTCGGGCATCGGCACGGCATCGTGCTCGGCAACCTGGTCGGGCTGATCGACTCGGACTATCAGGGGCCGCTCATGGTCTCCTGCTGGAACCGCGGGACGGCGCCCTTTCGGATCGAGATCGGCGAGCGCATCGCCCAGCTCATGCTGGTACCGGTCCTGCAGGCCGATTTGAGGATCGTCGAGGACTTCGACGCCTCCGCGCGCGGCAGCGGCGGGTTCGG
>NZ_JAABRP010000133.1 GCF_011390875.1 Thiocapsa sp. | reverse complement strand
GGGCGATCGGCAGCGAGGCCGCAGCGCGCGGGGATCGTACGGTCATGGTCGGACGTGACTGCCGCGCATCCAGTCCGGCCCTGACCAAAGCCCTGATCGCCGGGATTCGCGCCGCCGGGATCGACGTCGTCGACCTCGGCATCGCCCCGACGCCCATGGTCTATTTCGCCTGCTGCGAGGCCGGCCCCTGCGCCGGGGCGATCGTCACCGCCAGCCACAACCCGCCCGATTACAACGGGGTCAAGGTCGTCTTCGGCGGCGTGAGCGCGGATGCGGCGACGATTCAGGACCTGCGGCGGCGCATCCTGGAGGGCGACCTGACCAGCGGGGCCGGTGGCCTCATCGAGTGCGACATCTCCGAGCGCTACCGCGAGCGCATCGTCCGCGACATTCGTCTTGCCCGCCCCATGCGGCTGGTGCTGGATTGCGGCAACGCCACCGTTTCCGCGCTCGCGCCGGCCGTCTTTCGCGCGCTCGGCTGCGAGGTGATCGCGCTCGACTGCGACCCGGCCGCCGGGATGGGCGAACGTGTCCCGGATCCGGCCCGCCCCGAGTGTCTCCGGGTACTCTCGGAGCGGGTGGTACAAGACGGTGCCGATTTGGGCCTCGGGTTCGACGGCGACGGCGATCGCCTGGGCGTGATCGATGCCGGCGGCCGATTCATCGCCGCCGACCGGGTCCTCATGTGCCTCGCAGTCGATATCCTGACCCGACATCCGGGGAGCGAGATCATCTTCGACGTCAAATGCACGGGCCATCTCGCCGAGGTGATCCGTCGCGCGGGCGGTCGCCCGGTGCCGTGGCGCTCAGGGCATGCGCCGCTGAAGGCCCGGCTGCGCGAATCCGATGCACAGCTTGCCGGCGAGCTCAGCGGGCACATCATGCTCAAGGAGCGTTGGCTCGGCTTTGACGACGCACTCTATGCCGGCGCCCGGCTCTTGGAGATCCTGTCGCGCGATCCTCGCCCCACGGACGCGATCTTCCACACCTTCCCCGGCGGCATCGCCACACCCGAGCTGGCCTTGCCGTTGCCCGAGGGCGATGCCGAGCGGATCATGGCGCAGGTGACCCGGCTGGCCGATCGCGTCGAGGATCTCGCGGTGCAGACCATCGACGGTCTGCGTCTCGACGGCCCGGCCGCGTGGGGTCTGGTGCGCGCCTCGAACACCCTGCCCAAGCTGGTTTTTCGCTTCGAAGGCGACGACCCGGTCGCACTCCGTGCCATGCAGGAGCGGTTTCGCCTACTCATGGCCGAGGCCGCGCCCGGGCTTGCGCTGCCCTTCTGACCTCGTCCGACCCATTCCAACCCGAGCAACACCAAGCCATGTCCATCCTCAACGAACGTGCCCACACCATCGCCCATGTCCTGATCGAGGCGCTGCCCTATATCCGGCGCTTTCGCGGCAAGACTATCGTGATCAAGTACGGCGGCAACGCCATGGTGGACGAGACCCTCAAACAGGGCTTTGCACGCGATGTCGTCCTCATGAAGATGGTCGGGGTGAAT
Source organism: Thiocapsa sp. (assembly GCF_011390875.1). Classification (GTDB taxonomy): domain Bacteria; phylum Pseudomonadota; class Gammaproteobacteria; order Chromatiales; family Chromatiaceae; genus Thiocapsa. Next base: position 12,838 of record NZ_JAABRP010000133.1, on the reverse strand, counting down.
CCCGTGATCGTGCATGGTGGCGGGCCGCAGATCGGCTCCCTGCTCAAACGACTCGGCAAGGCGAGCGAGTTCGTTCAAGGCATGCGGGTGACGGACGACGAGACCATGGACGTGGTCGAGATGGTTCTCGGCGGGTTGGTGAACAAAGAGATCGTCAACTTCATCAATCGACACGGCGGCTCGGCGGTCGGCCTCACCGGCAAGGACGGCGACCTGATCCGCGCGCGCAAGCTCCTGCTGCGCCGCGATGCGCCCGAGTTGGAGGCCACGGAGATCATCGACATCGGTCATGTCGGCGAGGTCGAGAGCGTGGATGCGGCCGTCGTCCATATGCTGGTCAAGGGCGACTTCATCCCGGTGATCGCGCCGATCGGCGTGGGCGAAGACGGCCGCTCCTACAACATCAATGCCGATCTGGTCGCGGGCAAGATCGCCGAGGTTCTGAAGGCGGAGAAATTGCTGCTGCTGACAAACACGGCCGGTCTGCTCGACGCAGAAGGCAACCTGATTCCGGAGCTGGACATCGGACGAGTCGAGACCCTGATCAAGGAAGGGGTGATCGCAGGCGGAATGTTGCCAAAGGTGCAGTGCGCGCTCGATGCGGTGAATGGCGGGGTGAAGTCCGCGCATATCATCGACGGGCGGGTCGAGCATGCCGTCATGCTCGATCTCTTCACGGACGAAGGTGTCGGAACCCTCATCCGCAGTCGCTGAGTCGGGAACAGCCTAAATCCCGTAGCGAGCCCGGTAGGCCCGCACGGCCTCGGCGAAGGCATCGAGCTCGGGCTGCTCGTCGAGGTAGGTCACGAGGTCGGTCAGCCCGACGATGCTGTAGACCGGGATGCCGAAGGTCGCGGTCACCTCGGCGACCGCCGAGCGTCCGTCCCGGCCTTGCTCCTGCCGATCGAGTGCGATCACCACGCCCGCCGGCTCGGCCCCGGAATCGCGGATGATCTGCACCGATTCACGCACCGAGGTGCCTGCGGTGATGACGTCGTCGATGATGAGGATGCGCCCGGCCAAGGGGCTGCCGACGATCAGACCGCCCTCGCCGTGATCCTTGACCTCCTTGCGATTGAAGGCGTAGGCGGTGTCGCGGCCGGACTGCGCGGCGAGCGCCATGCTGGTCGCCGCTGCCAGCGGGATGCCCTTGTAGGCCGGCCCGAACAGCACGTCGAAGGCCGGGGCGGCATCCAGGATGCAGCGCGCGTAGGCGCTCCCGAGCCGGGACAGCCGCTCGCCCGTGTTGAAGAGGCCGGCATTGAAGAAGTACGGGCTTTGGCGTCCGGACTTGAGCGTGAAATCGCCGAAGCGCAATGCGCCGATCTCGGCGGCGAAGGCCAAAAATTCGCGTTGGTAATCTTTCATACGGGTTTCCTTATCGAGCCGGCGAGCTGATTGGCGAACGCTATCAGCTAAACCGCGCCAGCTCCGACAGTTGTCGGAGCTGGCGCGGCCAAGCTAATCCAACAAACCACACATAGCGCACCGGGCGCAGTTCAAGACGAGGTACCGAGCATGATCGAGACACCGCCGGGGATCTACCTGACCGCCTTTCTGGTCGGCCTGCTGGGCGGCGTCCATTGTCTATCCATGTGTGGCGGCCTGGTGGGCTCCTTGACTCTGGGTCTGGATCCGCGGATCCGTCGCGACCCCTGGCTGATGCTGCCCTACCAGGTGACCTACAACCTGGCACGCATCGCCGGCTACGCCACCGCGGGCGCCTTGTTCGGTGGACTCGGCGCCCTGCTGCTCCAGCTCGACGCCTTTCAGGTCATGCAGCGTGTCCTGTACGGCCTCGCCGGGGTCGTGATGATCCTGCTCGGACTCTATCTCGGCGGCTGGTGGCGTCTCATCGCCGTGGTTGAACGTGCAGGCGCCGTGCTTTGGCGGCGTCTCGAGCCACTGGGTCGACGCGTGTTGCCGGTCCGCAAACCCATGCAGGCTGCGGCCCTAGGTTATCTCTGGGCCTGGATCCCCTGTGGTCTGGTCTACAGCGTCCTCATCACCGCGGTTGCCACCGGCAGCGTCATGGACGGTGCGCTCGTCATGCTGGCCTTCGGCGCCGGTACGCTCCCCAACCTCCTCGGCATCGGCCTCCTGGCCGGCGCTGCCGCGCGTATCTCGGAGCGCGCCTGGGTCAAGCAAGTCGCCGGGCTGTTGGTCATCGGCTTCGGCCTCTACGCCCTCTGGCAGCTCCGTTAAATCGCGCTCTTCAGTGATATCCCCCTTTATCAGATGGATCGGGGTCGTGCGCACTGGGAACGCCGGAGCTGGCGCGATTTAAGTATTTAAAAAATTTATTATCTTAAACCGCGTCAGCTGAAAGGTCTGATGGCGGCCACATGCGTTCGACTCAAGCTGAACCTCGCCTGTTGCAAGGAGACGCGGTTTAATCGGTGAAGAACTGCTGCTGCAGCTCGATCGCCGCGGGTTCTCCACCGGGCGGGGTGACCTGGATCTCGAAATCCACGATTTGGAGATTCGCGATCGGAAACTGGCCGACATAGGAGACGCCTTCACCGACACGGATCTCACGCATGGGGATCACACCTGCAGGCGTGTCGCCGGTACGTGCGGTGGCCTCGACGCGTGCGGGTACGTTTGCGCGCGTCCCGTCGGGGTGCGGCTTGACGACCGAGACGGTCAGCACGCCGTTGAGCTTGCTGCGCTGAATCCGGTAGAGATTCGCGATCTCGGGGTTGAGCGTCTCGGCCGTCATGGCGTTGGCGTAGATACTGTAGTCGCCTGCGACGACCGGGCCTTCGGCCCAAACGCTTTGAGCAGCGAGCAGTCCGGCGGCAATCAGGATCCCAAAGGTCCGTTGAATGATCATGATGAAACCTCGTTTGGCGGATGAGATGAACCACGTCCGTTGCGACATGCGTCATGAGCACGTGGGCTCGGACGCCCATGAATCAACGACCTTCCCGGCAGGTGCGGTTCAGAAGCGAGGAAAAAATCTCTAAACCGCGCTAAACCGCCTCCCGAGCGAAATGCATTGTTTTCGGATGGGCGCTGCCTCGCCGGATCCTTGAGCGTCGGAGCTGACGCGCATTAGCGCCAAGGCGGCAGGGTTGGTGCAGCATCGCGAGAGCCGGATGCAACAGGCCATGTCACTGCGAGCGCGGCTTAACGGGGATCGGGAATGTCCGCGGCGCTTGAATCCGCAGCCGCTTGTATCGCGATTGCTCGCCGCCGATCAAGGACACCTTGGACGGTGCGACGCCGAAGGCATCCGCGATGAACTTCCGAAGCGCCAAATTGCCCTTGCCCTCGACGGGCGGTGCCTTGATGGCGACCCGATAATGATCGCCTTCCGCTCCGATGAAGGCGTCCTTGGGTGCGCGCGGTTTCACGCGCAACGCCAGCTCCAAGTCATCGCCATTCCATCGGTACCAGGATCCGATGTCCATCCCGATTGCGTCGCCGTGCTCGAGCACGGCTTCAGAAGGGACTGCCGACCAGCCACTTCAGAGGCGGGATCAGCAGCATCTCGAGCAGGACCAAACCGATCATCACCACCATGGGCGAGAGGTCGATGCCGCCGATCGGCTGAATCATCCGTTGCGCCGGTCGCATGATCGGATCCGTCAGGCGGGTCAGCAGCGCGACCGCGGGGTTGTAAGGATCAGGATTGACCCAGCTCAGGATAACGCGGATCAGGATCCCGAACAGAAAGATGTTGATGAAGAGCTGGATGACTGCAGGTATCGCCCAACCCAGCGCGCCGAAGAGCGAGACGTTCAGCCCCAGCACTGCCACCAACAACGCCAGCTCGACGGACTTGAGCAGCCAGGCCAGCGCCAAGGCGGCCAGATCCATGCCGGCATAGCCCGGGATCACCTGGCGCAGCGGTCGCAGCACGGGCGAGGTCAGCTTGACCACGAACTGCGAGATCGGGTTGTAGAAATCAGCCCGCGCCCATTGCAGCAGGAAGCGGATCGCCACCAGGGTGATATAGAGCCCGAAGACGGTCTGGATCAGGAATACTGCGGGGTTGGTCAGATAGGAACCGCTCATGCTTGCTCCGACAGGCTCCGTGAGAGTTCGACCGCACGATCATGTGCGGCGTGCGCGGCGCGCTTCATCAGGGCGTGCAGATCGGCCTTGAGCAGGTGCTCGAGCGCACGTTCCGTCGTGCCGCCGGGTGAGGTCACACGCTCGCGCAGCTGCCCGGGCGTGTCCTCGCTCTCCACGGCCATCTTGGCCGCACCCAGCGCCGTTTGGATGGTCAGGAGCCTGGACGTTTCGGCGTCCAGCCCGAGCGAGATGCCGGCCTCTTCCAACGCCTCCATGAAGAGGAAGAAGTAGGCCGGACCACTCCCCGACAGGGCGGTCACCGCGTCGATTTGGACCTCGGTCTCGACCCAGCGGGTCAGGCCGACGGCACGCAAAATGGTCTCCGCACGATTACGGCCCTCCGCGCTCACCTCGGGACTGGCATGCAGCCCGATTGCGCCGGTTTGTACCATGGCCGGCGTGTTGGGCATGGCACGCACGACCGGCAAGGTTCCCCCGAGCCAGCGCTGAATCGTCTGCTCGGGTACGCCGGCCATGATGGAGATCACGAGCGGGGCATGCGCGGATGCGGCATCGGCGATCTCGGCACAGACCTGCCCGGCGAGCTGCGGTTTGACGCAGAGTACGAGTGTGTCGGCGTCGGCGAGCGCGTCTCGATTGTCGGCGAAGATCCGGACCCCGTAGCGGGTCTGCAGCATCCGGCGACGCTCCGGGCTGGGATCGGCCACTTGGAGCGAGTCCGGCGCATAGCCGTCGGCAACGAGACCGGCGATCAGGCTGGTGGCCATATTACCGCCACCGATAAAGGCAATCCTGGTTGTCGTCATGTCGAGCCCTAAAGAGATCGGAGGTTAAACCGCGCTCGGTGCGGTAGGCGTCGTTTTTTGGATTGGCTTGGCCGCGCCAGCTCCGACAACTGTCGGAGCTGGCGCGGTTTAAGGTATTAAAAAATATTAAATTTTAAACCGCGTCCTCACAAGGGTCCGGAAAAAACCTTGAGCCCGACACAACATGAAAATGACGTATTTCACTCTGGACTCGGCTTAAGAGGAACGATCACCCCGCATTATACGGCCGCGGCCCGAAGACTGCCGTGCCGACCCGGACCAGGGTCGCGCCTTCGAGGATCGCGGCCTCCAGATCGTCCGACATGCCCATCGACAGACACGCAAGCGGGCGGTTTGCGGTGGCCAGCCGATCGCGCAGCAGACGCAGGCCGCGAAACGGCTTGCGTTGAGCATCTTCGTCCTCGGCCGGTGCCGGGAGCGTCATGAGTCCGCGGACAACCAGGCCAGGCAGGGCCTCACAGGTCGCGATGAGGGCGGCAACCGCCTCCGGCTCGACACCGCCTTTGCTGGTCTCGCCGCTGACGTTGACCTGGATGCAGACCTTGAGCGGGGGCAGGTTGCTCGGACGTTGCTCGCTCAGGCGACGCGCGTGGGCCGAATCGGACAGGCCGTGGACCCAATCGAAACGGGCCGCGATCTGGCGGGTCTTGTTTGCCTGAATGCGGCCGATGAAGTGCCACTCGATATCGGGCAGGTCGGCGAGCAGGGCGATCTTCTCGATCGCCTCCTGCACATAGCTCTCGCCGAATGCCCGTTGACCGGCGGCGTAGGCCGCACGCACGGCCTCGGCGCCGTGGGTCTTGCTCACGGCAAGCAGCGCGACGCTGTCCGGCGGGCGCTGCGCGCGCTCGACGGCCGCGCGGATGCGGGCTTGAACCTCGAGCAGACGTTCCTGGATGCCGTCGTTGCCGATCGCCTCGTACGGTTCCATCGTCTGGGCCTTCAGACGTCGGCGTCCGCCGACTCCAAAAGGGCCTGCAGCGCACGCAGGGCCTGACCCCGGTGGCTCAGCCGGTTTTTGGTCTCCGGATCCAGCTCCGCGGAGCTGCATCCGTGCGTCGGCACCCAGAAGACGGGGTCGTACCCGAAGCCGTGCTCGCCACGCGGGGCGGCAAGGATCGAGCCCTCCCAGGTGCCCTGGCAGATGAGCGGTGTGGGATCGGCGGGATGGCGCAGGTAGACCAAGACACACTGGAATCGCGCGGTGCGTTTGGATTCGTCCACCCAGTCCAGGTCGGCCAGCAGCTTTTGCAGATTCGCGGTATCGGATGCGCCGGGTCCCGCATAGCGCGCGGAATAGATGCCGGGTGCGCCGTCGAGCGCATCGACTTCCAGGCCGGAATCGTCCGCAAGGGCGGGAAGATCGCTGTACCGCGCCGCGTGTCGCGCCTTGAGGATGGCGTTTTCCACAAAGGTCAACCCGGTCTCTTCGACGTCCGGCACGGCAAAATCACTCTGAGGGACCGCCTTGATGCGGGCGTTCAACAGCAGCTGATTGATCTCTCTAACCTTTCCGGGGTTGTTGCTGGCCAGGACGAGGGCTTCGCCGGCGTGCGGGATACTCATGCCATTCTCCTTGTCGACGGATCGGGTGCAAGCACCCCTGTCATGCGCCTTGCAGCGCGGCGCGCTGAGCGGTCTGGATCTCGCGGATGCCGGCGGCGCCGATCGCGATGAGAGCGTCGAGCTCGGCGCGGCTGAAGGGCACGCCCTCGGCGGTCCCTTGAAGCTCGACGAAGCGGCCTTCGCCGTCCATTACCAGATTCATGTCGGTCTCTGCGCCCGCATCCTCGGCATAATCGAGATCGAGTACCGCAACACCCTTCACGATGCCGACCGAGACGGCGGCGACCTGTGTGCGCAGCGGATCGGTCGCGATCTCTCCGCGTGCCAGCAGCCCGTCGATCGCGTCGCGCAAGGCGACCCAGGCCCCGGTGATGGACGCGGTACGGGTGCCCCCGTCGGCTTGCAGAACATCGCAGTCGAGCGTGATCGAGCGCTCCCCGAGAGCGCTCAGATCCATCGCCGCGCGCAGCGACCGACCGATCAGGCGCTGGATCTCGAGCGTGCGGCCGCCCTGCTTGCCGCGAGCCGCTTCGCGCGGACTGCGTGTATCGGTGGCGCGCGGGAGCATTCCGTATTCGGCGGTCACCCAGCCTTTGCCCTGGCCCCTCAGGAAGGGCGGCACCTGCGACTCCACGGATGCCGTGCAAAGCACGCGCGTCTCGCCGAACTCGACCAGCACGGAGCCCTCCGCGTGGCGGGTGAAGCCGCGTGTCAGTCGGATCGGGCGCAGCTCGTCGGGGCGGCGCCCGGACGGCCGCACGAGGGCGGTTGTAGAGGTGTCTGTCATGGCATGCTCGATCTCGAAACCGGAACGGGTGTGGTGTGGCGGGACTAGTCGGATTCGCTCGGCAGCGTGCGCGAAACCGTGTCCGGACTGTGAGCAACCTCGTCGAGGACCGCCGCGAGGAGCTCTCCGGCATCCTGTGGACGATCGCCGATCTCCATCGACATCGACCAATCGACCAGCCTGAGTAAGGCGAAAGGATACCGGGTTTTCAGCTCCTCCGTGGCCGGAATCAGGGTCTCTTCCTTTCGACGCTCGGGAGCGGGAGGCGGCGTGCGTCCTTCCATGCAGGCGCGGATGCTGGCCCCGACCGCGTAGACGTCCGTCCAAGGGCCGACCTGACCGTCGCGCATGTACTGCTCGATCGGCGAATAACCAGCGGTGACGACATGTCCGCCACGTGCGCGGCTCTTCGCCAAGGGGTGCACGGCGCCGAGATCGAGCAGCATGGGTCGGTTGCCGTGCCTCAGATGGATATTCCCGGGTTTGACGTCGAGATGAACCATGCAATGGCGATGCAACAGCGAGAGGGCATCGAGGACCGGGATGAAGACATCGAGGATGAAGGTCGTACTGAGGCCGCCGTGCCTTGACTGGACATAGGCACCGAGATTGCGACCCCGCTCGTTGGGCATGACCAGATAGCCCGTGTCGTTGGCGAGGAAGAAGTCCAACACCCTGACGATCGAAGGGTGTTTCACGGAAGCGAGGGCCTTTACTTCCTGAAAGAACAGCTTGCGCCCCTGATAGAGATTCTCGGCGAGCTGCGGCTCGCTCGCCATCACGCGTCGGGCACTGTCGCGCCGCGCGATCTTCTTCGGCATGTATTCCTTGATGACGACCTCTTCGCCCGAGTCCTCGTCATAGGCCAGGTAGATGAGACTGAACCCGCCCTGCGCGATCGTCTTCACGACGCGATAAGGACCCAACAAGGTGCCGGCGGGAAGGCTGTCTCGGGCGACGGCCATGATGGTCTGTGTCGGTCTCCGTTCAGGGTTCGGCGGCACGCAGCCGGCCGCGGGCGAGTCAAACACTCGGGGCGGAATCCTGCGCCCGCGCGCGAAACAAGGCAACGTCTACCGAGACGCATCGGTCGCATCGTGCTTTTCGCCGTTGCGTCGGGCAGGTCGACCCGGATAATGGTCGTCCCGAGTCCGGATCCATGCGAGAGGTCGCACGCACTCGGTCTCGCTGCCGCTCGATGCGCCCGAGCGCCGACGCCCACATCGCGCCCCACATCACCACCCAAGGTACGACTCCATGATCAAAAGTATGACGGCCTTCGCGCGCGAGTCGCGCTGCGGTGATTTCGGCGAGCTGATCTGGGAGCTGCGGGCCGTCAACCACCGTTATCTCGAACCGCACCTGCGGCTGCCCGAGGAACTGCGCGCGCTCGAAACCAGCGTGCGCACCCGCCTGGCCGCGCGTGTGCAACGCGGTAAGCTCGACTGCAACCTGCGCTATGTTCCGGCCGTCGGTCTCACCGGAAGTCTGCGGGTCAACGGTGCCTTCGTCGAGCAGCTCCTCGCAGCAGGGCAGGAGGTCGGCGCCATCATCGGCCGTGGGGTCGAGCCCTCGCCCTTCGAGCTGCTGCGCTGGCCCGGCGTGCTCCAAGAGCAGGACCGCGATCTGGACGAGGTGACGGCCGCCGCGCTCGATCTGCTGGAGCGCGCCATCGACACCCTGCTCGCGACCCGCGAGCGCGAGGGCGAGCGCCTCGAGCGACTGCTGGTCGATCGCTGCGATCGCCTGCAGGAGAGCGTGGTGCGCGTCCGTGCCCGGATGCCCGAGGTGATGACGAGTGTGCGACGACGTCTTGCGGATCGACTCGCCGAGCTGCGCGCCGAGCTGGATCCTGCCCGTTTGGAACAGGAGATGGCCCTGGTCGCGGCCCGCCTGGATGTGGACGAGGAGATGGACCGCCTCGAGGCCCACGTCGCCGAGGTCCGCGATGTGCTCAAACGCCGTGAGCCGGTCGGGCGCCGCCTGGATTTTCTCATGCAGGAGCTCAACCGCGAGGCCAACACCCTGGGCTCCAAGTCGGCCGATGTCGATGTCACCCGCGAGGCGGTCGAGATGAAGGTCCTGATCGAGCAGATGCGCGAGCAGGTTCAGAATCTGGAATAACTCGGCGCTTCCGAGCGTCGCCTCGAGGCTCGGACCGCGATCACCGAAAGCGGTCCGTGGGAGCCCGACGATCCGGTCTCGTGCGTTTTCCGAGAGCGCAGAACCAAGAAACCGAATCCCTACACAGGCGGACCCCTGCCTCGTCGCAGGGTCCGTCGGTTGGAACAACCCCGAGCACTATCTCTTTGGCAACGCCTCGGCGGGAGGGCTATTGGCGGTCATCGGGTCGAGAAAATCGATCAGCGCCTTGAACCCCCCTTCCAGGATGAAGACTCGATCAAAACCGATATGGCGCAACGCCGTGCCTGCTGCTGCGGCCCGGATTCCGGATTTGCAGAGGATCACGACCGTGCGGTCCGTCGGAATCCGTTCGAGATTTGCCGGGAGAAAGAGCTCATTGAGCGGAATGCTCAGATGGCCCGGCAGCACGGTACTGAACACCTTGGCCTCCGCCGGGGTGCGGATATCGATCGTGGTCACCGGTTCGTCCCACTTGATCATATTCATGAAGGCTTCGGGCTTGAGGCAGTGCAGTCCCTTGCCGGTCTGTGCGCCTTCCGCCGGTGCGAAGAGTTTGGCGTAGCTGTCGGCGAGATTCGCGTCATAGGTCCAGCCCGTCGTGCCGAATCCGAACAGAAGCACGAACGCGGACATCAAGGCGATAGAACGAGCTCGAGACATGGCGCACCTCCTGACGTTGTTGATCAATGCCTGCATATAAGCATATTCAGGAACATTGATAATTCTCGGCACATAGAGGGTTGCGCTGAGCCACATCAACTTGTTCGATGATTTTCCGGAATGGCTCAAGTCCCTTTGCGGTTTGTCATGGCGATGGCGACCGCCGCCGGCCATCGGACTCCTTGAGTGGCCAGGGTTGATCACCCAGAGTCGCGGTGCATGCGAGGGTCCGTGCGTGACGCCCTTCGGGCAGGTGCTTGGGGTGGCCGACGCGGCGCAGGCGCTCCAACTGTGCCTCGCGCTGCGTGCACCCTGAGCGCAGCTTCGTCGACTTGGCGAGCGGGGAAGTAGCGGTGTCGCGGGACTCGCCGCACGACAGTTTGAAGCAGTGCGTCGGCATCACCTACCAATGTGTCGGATACGCTCGGCTATGGTGGATGAAGAACCGCTCCCTGACCTTCGGCGACGTGGACATGGCCTACGACATTCTCTATCCGACCGAGGCAACCGATCCGCGCACCGGCGAGATCGTGCCATTGGGGCGCTCGTTCAACGGAACCGCGCGCCACCCGCCCGAGCGTGGCGATCTGGTGATCTATCTCGCCGATCGCGAGGATCAGGAATGGCGCGCCGGGCATGTCGCCGTGGTCGTCGACGTGGACCGCGAACAGGGTCTGGTCGCGCTGGCCGAGGAGAACTACGACAACCGGCCTTGGGAGAATCCGCAAGCCTTCGCGCGGCGCATCCAGTTGTTCGAGATCAACGGCCGCTTCACGCTGCTGGATGTCGAGCCAAACAGCCGCTCCAGAGCCGATGGCGGTCGTATCGCCGGATGGGTGTATCCGGTGCACTGAGTATTCCCAAACAGCCCGCGGCTGCAGCACGCCCCGGATCGATCGCCCCACCGCTCGCTGAGCGACCCAACCGCAGGGCGGTGATGGCGCGGTTTCCGTAGAGGGTCGCGGTGATGCGGCGGGGCGCGAAGCGCTGTGGTCGGCGTGATGGCCTATAGTCCGAAGGACTTCATCCGGAGGTTGCGCGAGTCGCGCAAGGGCGCCGCCGGGCTGTCCGGCCGTCCGCGCCGCAGTCCGGGAAAGGGCACTCGGCGTCTCCGCCCTTCACGGTGCCTTTCGCGTGCTCGGCCGCATTGCTGACGATCTCGAAATCGCAGATTCGGCCAGCGGTACTCGGCCCATCACCTAACCGTGGTGTGAGACGTACGCCAGTTCCGCTCGACGCTAAACGCCAATTTGGCGACAGGGGGATTAGACCGTCGCAGTAGGGGCAGGTGATGGTTCGAGCCCAGAGGTAGGTCGTGTCGACTTGTACGGGCGCGAAGGTTTGAGGAAAAAAGGCGGTCTGGCGAGCCTCGACCTCTGCCCTCCAAGTCTGGCTAAGCCGAAGAAACTCCTGATGAACGTGGAGTCCAAACCGAAGAGGCCAATCAACGGTTGCGCGGAGGATAAGAGCCGCGACCGGATTCAGATCGGTGGCCGCGGTGTTGAGGTTGAGTCGCGTGGCTTCAAACGGGATGCTGCCCCCGCCTGCTGTTGGGTCCAAAACACTGGGTCATCAATGCCAAGCCGACGAGCCTCATAACAGAACCATTCCAGATCGTCTTTGCCGGGTAAATGGCCAAAGGCTCTTGTGTACCCGTAAGGGTCGTCAACGCGGATACCGTTCCGGACAGCTCGGTCCATGTCCGCCCGAGCCGCAACCGGATCTCCATGAATCCCCAGCACCCGCATGAACCGCTCCCGATCCGCATCGGCCGGCAGCAGGGCGGCCAGAATCGCGGCGCGGGAAGCGACCTGCGGGTGGCACGCCCACCAGACGTGCAGGCGGTTAGGCGCCGGGAAGGGCGTCATGGGGGTGCGCTCGCGCGGGCCCTCCAGGCCGATCTCGGCGATGGGCAGCCAGGTCTCGATCAGGCGGATGGTCATAAGAGTGTCGGATGGGCCGGCAAATGGATCGGTAAATGGCTGCGAGCCATTGATGCGCCATTTCGGCCCGCGAAATGGCTCAGCGAAAGGAATTGCGCGTTTCTCGCCCTCATTTTACGCCCGTCCAGCGATACTGGGCGCCACGGCCGCTTCCGGGCTCGGCGATTTCCGCGACCTGTCCGGGACAGGTCTGCGCGAATGCACCTCGGGATGTTGGCGGAGCGGTCGTCGAAATCCACCGCTGGACCGCAGCCGGCGAGCGCCTCGGGGCGGAGAGCGTGGAATCCGGGATCGCGAGGGTCAAGTTCGGCATGAGGTCTCCGATGCTTTGCGTTAAACTTCGGGGCGTTGTCTCTGCTTATCCTGCCGGTCGTTGGCCGGCGATCAAAGCCTGCGGGCTCGCACACATGCTCATTACCTACGAACGCGACAAACTGGTCAACGCCATCCTGTACTTCGCCCACAAGACGAAACACTTGGGCAAGATCAAGCTGTTCAAGCTGCTGTATCTGCTCGACTTCGAGCACTTTCGGCAAACCGGGCGCAGCGTGACCGGGCTGGACTATCAAGCCTGGAAGTACGGCCCCGTGCCGGTGGAGGTTATGCAGGAGTGGGACGACCCGGAGCCTGATCTGGCAGCCGCGATTCGGATCCGGCCTGAGCCGGTGATTGACTATGTTCGCGAGACTGTGGTGCCCTTGGTCGCCTTCGACGACAGCCACTTCACCAAGCGCGAGCTTCGCATCATGGACGAGCTGGCGGCTCGCTATCTCGATACCTTTTCGCCGGCAATGATCGATGTCACCCATGCCGAGAACGGAGCCTGGGCCAAGATTTGGCAGGACGGCAGAGGCATGAGCGAGGCG
>NZ_JAABRP010000132.1:6764-14665 GCF_011390875.1 Thiocapsa sp. | reverse complement strand
TGCGCATTCAGGTCAGCGAGCTCACGCGCGAGCGCGCCGAGCTCGAGCAGGCCAACCGCGATCTCGGCAATCGGACCAACCAGCGCTGGTTCATGATCGGCGCCGGCGTGATCCTCGCGGGTGTCTTGATTGGTCTCTTCTTGCCGCATCTGAGCTTTCGTCGGCGCCGCGGGTCTTGGGGATCGCTTTGAACCCCTACGGCAGCCGCGCCGAATCCGATCGAACGGCGGCGTTTGATCCTGTTGCCGCGGCGGCCCTGCCGATTTGTGCGCCGCGCGGGGCGTGCTCCAGGGGGCGTAGCGGCCATCACCTGTTCGCTAGGACTTCGGATGAACGCGATCGTCGAGGGCGTCAAACCCTTGCCTGAAGTACGATGCGGTCAACTTCCGGATCGAGGATGATAGACTCGCCACGATGGTGAGTCCGTCGATTCGATCCGCCCGATGCGGTGCATCCGTTACGCCGAGCGGTGAGCAGGCCGGGGCGGCGAATGACTCGCTCGAGCGGCGTTATCGAACGGGCAACGCCGACCCGGATTATGCCACGCGGCTCGATCCAATCCGTGCGTTACGCTTCCAACTCCGAAGGGGTCTTCATGTTAAGAGAGTGGTCCGATATCTACAGCATCGGCATCGAGGAGATCGACCGACAGCATCAAGGCTTTTTCGCCGCGTCGCATCAGCTCTACGACGCGATCCTGGACCGCGAGGCCAAGACCGGCGTGACCGATGCCGTCGCCTTCATGCGTACCTACGCCGAAACCCACTTCTCCACCGAAGAAGACTTCATGCGCAGGCATGACTATCCGGATCTCGAAGCGCACCTGAGACAGCATGTCGCCTTCATGCGCCGCTTGGATGCGCTGGAGAATGACCTACGAACTTTCGGCCCCGGTCAGGAGCTCGCGGATCGGGCTCTGGAGATGACCCAGGATTGGTTGATCGATCATATTGCCGACGAGGACGTCCTCTACGCCCTGCATGTGAAGGCGGGCGAGCTCGGCGACCATCCGGGCGGACACCGGGAGCAACCGACGATCGCAGACCGTTAGTCTCGGGGTCGGCAGCGACGGGGTGTCTCGGCCCTGCTGCTGCTACCTGTCGTTTGCTGCCGTATAGGACATCGCCGGCCGCCGCGTCCTGTTCGGGCCGCCCCGATGACCCGGAGACGGCACCGCCGGAGTTTTCCGGGCGATCGGTCAGGATGCCTTATCGGCACTGTCCGCGGCAGCGGCATCCGGGGCCGGCGTCACCGGTGCTGCCGCTTTCGCTTTTCCCGTGCTGCGGCAGTGGCTTGTGACCTCGATTCCATCTTTTCGTGTATAGCCGGCTTGCCAGCGGCATGCCTCCGTAGTCCCGCATACCGCTTCTTCCAGACCCTTGCACGCGGATGCGGCGAAGGCCGAGCCGCTGAGCGCGAAGGTGATTGTCGCTGCGGAAAGGGCGAAAACCGAGAGAGAGCGAATCGTTGTGGGTTGCATGTAGGCTGATCCTCGTTTGCGGTTTGGCGATGGCACGCTGCGTACGTAAACGTAGCGTGCTCAAGAACGATAGAGCCAAAGCGTACACAAATCAAGGATTCTTGTGGCAGGCGAAGGCGGTCGTAGGGCTAGTCCATCTCGACCGGCCTCGTCGAGCGGGTACCTGCCGAGCGCAGGGGGGAGTCGAGGCGGAGCCGTGGCCGCGGAGCGTCGGTCGACGGATGCCCGAGAAATCGGAATCGCGCGGTGGCGTGCGATTGGGCGCCCGGCAGGCGCGCTTGTCGCCGGGCGGCGTTCTTCAAATCGAGGTTAAATGGTCCAGCGATCGAGCAGCGTGCGGATCCGCGCGATGGCCTCGGGAATCGCCGCCTCGACCGCGGGTGTCAGCCGGTCGCCCCAGCCGACAAATTCGGGCTCGATGCCGACCAGAGCACGCTGGAGCGGGAGCGTGTCGGTGAGGCGTGCGATGTCCATCAAGTCGGAGAGACTGACCTCGTGGACGGTCTTGGCATTGACGCTGAGCTGGCGATCCATCGCATCGCCCTCGAAGACCCTGACGCTGCCGGGCGGTTCGCCCATCGCTGCGGCATCGACGACGATCAGGCGCGGACAGTCCCCGATCGGCAGAGCGAGCGTGAAGCTCAAGGTCCCGCCGTCGATGCACAGGAGGGGCGCGTCCGGACCGCTCTCTTGCTCGAGCCGGCGAACCACCTCGGCGCCGACCGCCTCGTCGGTCATCAGGACATTGCCGAGGCCGAGGATGAGAGTGGTTGGTTGCACGACGGTGGACCTTCTGTCATTGGTGGGTGATCTTACGATCGTTTGATCTGAGTCCTTGCAGGCATGCGCGGTGCGCCTTAGCCTCCCGTGCAATGATCGACTTCCCTTGGGGGCTTGTCCATGTGTCTCGGTATCCCGATGCAGATCCAGTCCGTCGACGGCTTCCTGGCCCGGTGCACGGCGAAAGGCGCGGAGCGCGAGGTCAATCTCTTCATGCTCCAGGACGAGACCATCGGCGTCGGCGACTATGTGGTTGTCCACTTGGGCCATGCGATCAGTCGGATGAGCGAGGAGGAGGCGGCCGCGGCCTGGGAGATCTATGACGCCATCCTCGCAGCGCAGGACGGCAGCCGGGTCGAGGTCTAAACCGCGCCCAGCGCGGTATGCGATATTTTTGGATGGGGTCGGCCCAGGCAGACTTGACGACCGTTGGAGCCGGCGCGGTTTAGGATACTAAAAATGTATCATTTTAAACCGCGTCCCCGCTAAGGGTCGTGGATGCACCAAACGTCGAGCTTACTCAAGAGTTAGCATCTCGCTCTGGACGCGGTTTAACAGGCGGGCAGGGTTGCCCGAGCGGGCAGCCCGGCCGTCGTAGGGACTTAGCCCAAAAATGCCTCGGCCAGGCCGTACTGATGCTCGGCCTCGGATGTCTCGGGCGCGTCGTCTTCCTCGATCAGGGTGCAGTTGACGGCCATTCGGGCCTGCATGGCGGCCTTCCATGCGCGGTTTTGTTTCTCGGTCAGGAGCGCATCGGGCGTCAGGGCTGCTGCGGCGGAGGCGGCGACGAAGTGGTCGGCTTGGGCCAGCCAGTCGGTGTCCTTGCCGCAGTCGGTGTAGGTCTTGGTTGCGTACGCCTTGGCGGCCTTGAATGCATCTTCCAACTCGCCGGGGGCGACCTGGTCGCGCATCCCGACCTCGATGGCGCGGTTGACCCGCTCGTCCTTGCTCAGGTGCATGACGTGCTGGGCAAAGCGGGAGCCGAGAATGCGTTGCTGCTGTGCGTCGAGTCCGTTGAGGGCGTCACGCAGCGCGTGGTCGTTGTTGATCTTGGGCATCGGGAAGCTCCTCGGCCTGTGAGTGGGCCGGCCGGGTGGCGTGCCGGCTCGGCGAAGATCGGTCGCGATGCGGACCGAAACCGTTCTCGGGACGTGCGACGTACCTGGTATCCCAGTCGCGCCCACACGCTGTCGTGATCAGCGTTTCTCTATATCACCAAATTCCAATATACACTGCATTGACTTGCATCACTCTGTCAGGGCCTATGAATCGCACCGTCTTCTTCGTCTCAGAGAGCACCGGCATCACCGCCGAGACGCTCGGCCACAGCCTGCTGTCGCAGTTCGATACCATCGACTTCGAGCAGGTCTACATGCCCTATATCAACACCGACCTGCGCGCCAAAGCGTTGACGCAGCGGATGCAGGAGGCCGCCGATCGCGACGGGGTTCGCCCGGTTGTCTTTGCGACCATGCTGAACAACGAGATCCGCGAGATCCTGCAGAGCGGCAACTGCTATTACGTCGAGCTTTTCGAGGGTTTTGTCGAGCCGCTCTCCGCGGAGTTGGGCGTGCCGCCGAGCCGAAAAGCCGGGCGCAGTCACGCCATCACCAAACCGAGCTATTACACTAAGCGGATCGAGGCGATCAATTTCGCCATGGCGAACGACGACGGGATCCGGCCGGACAATTTTCATCGCGCCGACGTGGTCTTGATCGGTGTCTCGCGTTCGGGCAAAACGCCGACCTGTCTCTATCTCGCCATGCATTACGGTCTGCGCTCCGCCAACTATCCGGTCACCGAAGAGGACTTCGAGCGCGGAGATGTCCCTCAGTTGGTGTGGGACTGCCGCCACAAACTCTTCGCGCTCACCATCGATCCGCAGCGCCTGCAATTGATCCGCGAAGAGCGTCGCCCCGGCAGTGGTTACGCATCTTTGGAGCGTTGTCAGGAGGACATCCGGATGGCGGCTCAGATCTATAAGCGCCTCCAGATCCCGGTGCTCAACACCACCAGCCAGTCGATCGAGGAGATCTCCTCGCACATCATCAAGGCGCTGCGCGGGAGCGGGGAACGCTGAGGGAGGCTCGAACCGCCGCTCCGCCGGACTACGCCTCGGCCCGGTGTGCGGGTGGTTGCGGCGACCGTTCCTGCCGCCCATAATGCGTGGGTTTTTGCCGCTCGCGGGCGGCCGACCTGCGGATAGGACGTATAGTGCGATGAAGATCGGAATTCCCTTGGAGAGCGCGCCCGGCGAGACCCGTGTGGCCTCGATCCCGGAAGTGGTCAAGAAATTGATCGGTAAGGGTTTCGAGGTGATCGTCGAGGCGGGCGCCGGGGTGCGTGCCGGCTATCCGGACGATGACTACGCGGCAGCGGGTGCACAGCTGACCGACCGCGCGGGCGCCTTCGATGTCGACCTCCTGCTCAAGGTCCGTCGACCCGACGCAGCCGACGTCGAGGCATTGCGGCCGGGCGGGCTCTATATCGGCCTGTTGGAGAGCTGCGGCGAAGACGAGATCCTCTCGGCCATGCTTGCCAAAGGGGTTCGTGTCCTCGGCATGGAGCGGATGCCGCGCACCTCGCGCGCCCAATCCATGGATGCCTTGTCTTCGCAGAGCAACATCGCCGGGTATCGCGCGACCCTCGAGGCCGCGGCCCGTTACGGCCGATTCCTCCCCATGATGATGACCTCTGCGGGATCAGCGAAGCCGGCCCGTCTGGTCGTCTTGGGTGTGGGTGTCGCGGGGCTTCAGGCGATTGCCACCGCGCGCCGACTCGGCGCCGATGTCTACGCCTACGACGTGCGCCCCGAGACCCAAGAACAGATCCGCTCCCTGGGCGCCAAGCCGATCGAGCTGGACCTGGGTGAAAGCGGTTCGGGTGAAGGCGGTTACGCCAAGGAGCTCTCCGAGGAGGCGAAGGCCAAGCAGCAAGCGGCCTTGAGCGACCAGCTCGCCAAGGCCCACATCATCATCACCACAGCCCTGATCCCCTGTCGCCCGGCCCCGGTCTTGGTGACGGAAGAGGTCGTGAAGCGCATGCGTCCGGGCTCCGTGATCGTGGATCTGGCGGCGGCCAACGGCGGCAACTGCCCCCTGACGGTCGCGGGAGAGATCGTCGAGCGCCACGGCGTGACCATCGTCGGTCTGACCAACTTCCCCGCCTTGGTCCCGGCGGACGCGAGCGCCTTCTACGCCCGCAACCTCGCCAATCTGATCGAGATCATGGTCACCCCGAGCGAGTCCGGCCCGGTTCTCAAAGACCTCGCCGAGGACGACATCACGGCGGCCATGCTCGTGAAACCCGCGACCTGAGGTCGTTCCGAGACATCGAGCCGCACAGGCAGCTTTGCGGTTCAATCGCCATTTCTGCGATGACTGAACACGGATCAACGGCGACGCGCCGATGATCACCGTCCAACCGGAGTTACCCCTATGCCCGAGGCACTCGATCCCTCACTCGTTGCCCTCTATGTCTTTGTTCTGGCCTGCTTCATCGGCTACTGGGTCGTTTGGGGCGTCACGCCCTCGCTGCACACCCCGTTGGTGGCGCTCACCAACGCCATCTCCGGCATCGTCTTGGTCGGCGCACTGCTCGTCGCCGGCAATCCCGAGGCGGGGCTCTTCACCCAGATCATCGGCTTCATCGCCGTGCTGCTGGCGTCCATCAATGTCTTCGGCGGCTTTCTGGTGACCCACCGGATGCTCTCGATGTTCAAGAAGAAAAAGTAAGGACAGCCCGTCATGACGCTCTCGGTCAATCTCCAAGCGGTGGCCTATCTGGTCTCCGCCGTGCTCTTCATCCTGGCCCTGAAGGGCCTGACCCATCCGGCATCCGCCCGGCGCGGCAACCTTTACGGCATGCTCGGCATGCTCATCGCCGTCGTCGCGACCCTGATGGGCGATCAGGTTCAATCCTACGGTTTCATCATCGTTGGAATGACCCTGGGCGCAGTCATCGGCGTCATTGTGGCCCTACGCATCCAGATGACGGCCATGCCGCAGTTGGTCGCGGCCCTGCACAGCTTCGTCGGTATGGCCGCTGTGCTGGTGGCCATCGGGACCTTCCTGACAAAGCGCAGCGCAGGCGAGTTGAACGCGCTCCTGATGGGCGAGATCTCCGCGGGCGTGGTCATCGGCGCCATCACCTTTACCGGATCGGTGATCGCCTTCGGCAAGCTGCAAGGTCTGCTGAGCGGCAGCCCGGTTAAGTTCAAGGGTCAACATGTGCTCAATGCGCTGTTGGGTATTGCGACACTCGCCCTGGCCGTGCATTTCGCCATGACCGGCAGCTTGATCTCGCTGACCCTCATGACCCTGCTTGCATTCACCCTCGGCGTGACCCTGATCATCCCGATCGGCGGGGCGGACATGCCGGTGATCATCTCGATGCTGAACAGCTATTCGGGTTGGGCCGCGGCTGCGACCGGCTTCACCTTGCACAACAACCTGCTCATCATCGTCGGCGCACTGGTCGGCTGCTCGGGCGCGATCCTCTCCTACATCATGTGCAAGGCGATGAACCGCTCGATCCTGAACGTCGTCTTCGGCGGTTTCGGCTCGGACAGCGGAGGGGCGGATAGCGCGGGTGCGGTGGCCGCCGAGAAGGGCGTGAAATCGGCCGCGGTCGAGGATGCCGTCTATTGGATGGAGGATGCCAACCGCGTCATCATCATCCCCGGCTACGGTATGGCTGTCGCTCAAGCCCAGCATGCATTGAAGGAGCTGATGGAGCTGCTCGAAGCGCGCGGCGTGGAGGTCAAGTTCGGGATCCATCCGGTCGCCGGCCGCATGCCCGGACACATGAACGTGCTGCTCGCCGAGGCCGACATCCCCTACGACCGGGTGCTCGAGATGGACGAGATCAACCCCGACTTCCCGAGCACCGACGTGGTGCTGGTCGTCGGCGCAAACGACGTCGTCAATCCCGCCGCCAAAGAGGACAAGACCAGTCCCATCTACGGCATGCCCATCCTGGAGGCCGGGCGCGCGCGTCAGGTCTACTTCCTCAAGCGCTCGATGCGTCCGGGCTACTCGGGCGTCGACAACCTCCTCTTCTACCAGGAGAACACCTCGCTGGTCTTCGGCGATGCCAAGGATACGATCGAGGGGATGAACAGTGCGTTGAAGGGCGGCGGGCACTGAGTCGGTGGAAGCCGGACGACTCCGAACGATCGCCGATCTCCTGGCCTGGCCGGGAGACGAGCGCGTCGAGCTGATCGATGGCGACATCGTTCAGCGCCCGATGGCGCGCTTCGAGCACGGTCTTGCGCAATCGGCGCTGTCCGACGAGATCCAGGTCTTCAAGCGTCGCGGCGGTCCGGACGGCTGGTGGATCGTCACCGAGATCAGCGTTCAATACAGCGAGCACCAGTGCCCGAGCCACGATCTCGCGGGATGGCGCAAGGCGCGGGTCCCGCAGCGCCCGAGCGGCGTCATGACACTCGTCCCCGACTGGGTCTGCGAGATCCTTTCGCCCGGTCACGAGCGCAAGGACCTGGTCCACCATCTGATGCTGCTCCAGCGTGCCGGCGTGCCGCACTACTGGATCGTCTCGCCCGAAGATCGGACCCTGATCGCCTATGCGCTCGACGCAGGCGGCTATCGCGTCATCTTCTCCGCCGACTACCCGCTCGGTA
>NZ_JAABRP010000132.1:0-6755 GCF_011390875.1 Thiocapsa sp. | reverse complement strand
GGGCTATGTCTTCGGCAGCGCGGGCTGAGCCGACCTGAGCAGACGCTGCGCTGCTTGGATCCTCGCGACACGCCGGTGCGGATTTCCCCGGGATAGTCGACTTGCAGTCGACCCGCTGGCCTTTAGGCCGGCGGAAGAGGTCGACTGCAAGTCGACTATCCCGGGGGGCGCCGCTCGGCGGCGATTGGCTGTATCGCCCGGCCTCACCAGGTGAGATTCAACTCCGCACGCACGAAGTAGGATTCGTCGCGCCGATTCTCGGCGTAATAGTCACCGGGCCAGAGGTATTCGGCGACCAGGTGTCCGGCGACGTGCTTGCTGAGCTTGGTCTTGACCCAGACGGCGGCGAGATGTCCGCGGAAGCGGCTCTCTCCGCTGAGGTTGACCAACTGCGCCGGGGTGCGGGTGGTCATCTCGTCGGCCCAGAGCGCGTGATAGTCGACCGTGACCAAGGTGGTCGGGTGGGCCTGGATGCCCCAGCCGAGATTGAGCCGGCTCAGGTTCGTCGCCTCGCCGACGCGGCTTTCCAGCGGCCACTGATAGATCATGAGCTCGCTCCACTGCGGCCAGCGGCCCCAGAGCGGGTCGAAGGCTTGGGTGCCGTTGCTGTCGGGGTCGTTGCCGGAGAGAAACTCGTAGCCGAGATGAAACCGGTTGGCGAGCGGATCATTCAGGCTGTAGGTGGCGCGTCCGTTGAACCCGAATGCATCCAGGTCCGCATCGTTGCGGGTACCCCACTGGTAGGCGCCCTCGGCGCGCACCGCCCATTGCGGGGTCGGCTTGGACTCGGCGCGCACGCCGAGCGTGTAGGCGACGCCTGAGTCGGGCGGCGAGGGAAAGGGTGCGCCGTTGTTGACCCGAATATTGCCCGGGGTGTTGTCCGGCGTACTGCTCTTGTACATCAGGTACCCGTCGAGGTCCGTATCCTTGACCAAGCTTTTGTTGCGGGCGTAGAGGATGGCGCCTGTCTCGTATTGCTCGATCTGATCCTCGATCACGCCGTTCAGCGGGCTCGGAAAGCGCCCGGTGTCGGCATCCTGGTTGAGGTAGATGAGGTCGAGCGTGGTCCCGATGGACGCCAGGTTATAGGTCGCGCGGGCTGCATCGAAATAGATGGTCCGGGAGCCGTCGAGTGGCGTGCCGTCGAGCACCAGCCAGCCGTTGCCGAGGATGATCTCTTGGCGACCGAGCTTCACCGAAAGCGGCGAGCCAGCGATGTCTTTGAAGTTGACATCCAGCAGATCGAAGAAGAGTCCACCGCTGTACCAGGTCTCGAAACCCGGTATCGGCCACTGATTCTCCTTGGGCTTGTTGTAGTGACGACCTTCCCACATCAGTCGCGCGGTGCCGACGATATGGTCGGTCGGTGCGTAGATCCCCCAAATGCGCCCGCGATACCGCTGGAAGGTCCGGTCAGCCGTTGGGCTTCGGTCGTTCAGACCGACATTGCCGATGAAGACCTGGCGCAGACGCAGATCCGCCCCTGGCTTGAAGCTCGAGACCGGCTCGGCCTCTTGAGTGCCGGCCGAGGCGCTTGCCGAAAACAGTGCTGCGGCCAATGCCGCAAGCCATGTCGATGCGTGTCTAGAAATCATCGTCCACCTTCTTCTCGTCCAGCGCCCAAAGACGATCTTCGGGGGTCACCTCGTCGCGCGCGGCATTGCGGCGAACCAGCCCGTAAATGATGCCGATCACGGCCATCGAGATGGCGCCGAGATAGGCCATAAGGACATACGGATCATCGATACCCAGCATCCCATGCGCTCCTGAATTGAATTGCGTCCGAGGTTAGGGTCGATCCGAGGTGCAAGGCCGCTCCCTCGGCGATACCAAAATAAACCCAGTCGACGCAATTCAAATAAAAAATTAAAAATACTTAAACCGCGTCCGCGCCAAGATTCATTGATCGCGAGAACGCAGCAGCATCCCGAAACCTCTCATATCCCACCGAGACGCGGTTTAACGGGGGAAGCAGCGACGCAAATGCGCCTGATCCGGTGGCCGTGTCACCGCACTGACCAGGATCAAGGTCAGCAGGGAGGCCGGCAACGCGATGATGATCGGGTCCACGGACGGCCAATTGGGATAATCCGCGAGCAGGCTGGTCTTGCCGTCGGTGACCAGCTGCACCAGCCCGATGGCGCTGGCCTCGCGCGCCTTGATGAAAGCCAGCCAGAAGAGCGAGACACTCATGCCGACGGTCATGGAGGCGAGGGCCCCGGCTCGGGTCACGCGTTTGGAGATGAGTCCGCCGATGTAGGCGGGCAGGAAGCTCGCCGCACAGAGTCCGAAGAAGATCGCCGTGAAGCGGGCGATGACATATTCCTGTCGCACCGTGTAGCTGATGGTCACGGCGATAAGCAGTCCGATCATGATGGCGAGGCGCATCACCAGGATGCTCGGCTCGCGCTGATGTCCCTTCTCCGCGATGCGCTCGTAGAGGTCCCGCCCGGCGGCCGTGCCGATCGTATGGAACTGGCTGGACATGGTGCTCATGGCCGCGGCGAGTAGGGCGAGGAAGAAGATCACGCCGAACCAATGGGGCATGGCGGCCATGATGAAGGCCGGGATGATCTTGTCGGCGTCGCCCTTGGTGTAGGTCGCGGCAATGGAGCGGCCGGCGACGAGCTCGAAGGTCGCGCCGGCGCCGTCTTGTGCCGAGGTGCGCTCGCTGATGATCATGGGTGCGCGCGCGGGTGCCTGTGTCTTGGGGCTGATGATCGAGGTCCAGGTCCCCGATTCGCCCTGCTGCATCAGCTCGACCAGGGCGCGATCCTTCTCGGCATCGATGACCTCGACGACCTTGCCCTGCAGGAGCGGGCCGTTCTGTGCGAACCAGGCGTTCGAGAGACTGCCCACCACGAAGGGCGTTCCGACCATGAGCAGGATGAAGACGGCGCCGATGGGCACGGCCCGGTCGAGCTCGCGACGGCTGCGCACCGTCATAAAGCGCACCACCAACTGAGGTTGAGCGAGCACGCCGATCCCCACGCCGAGCACCAGCGCGGTGATTACGGTCCACCAGAGATCGTAGGTGGTCGCGCCCCAGCCGAAGGCGGGCATTGCGGTCCAACCTTGATGACCCATCTGCGCGAGCGGCGCGGGGACGAGATCCGCCATATCGGTGAGGGTGCTGTGCGCCTCGGTGATTCCGCCGAGGCTCATGTAGGTAAAGATCAGCAGGAAGATCATGGCAAAGACCATGACGAAGCCCTGGAGCGTATCGGTATACATCACCGCCTTGATGCCGCCGGGGATGACGTAGGCGGCGGTGATGAGCGCGAAGATCAGGAGCGCGACCTCGAAATCGATCCCGAACTGGGTCGCCGCGAAGATGCTGCCCCCGGTCATCACGGCGGCCGAGTAGAGCGGCATGAAGAGAAAGATGATGGCGCCGGCGAAGATCTGGATGCCGCGACTCTGGTAGCGTTGACCCAGCAGCTCCGGAAAGGTGTGGGCGCCGAGATGATGACCGAGTCGCCGTGTGGGCTCGCCCAACAAGATGAAGGCGATCAGGATCCCGACCCCGATGTTGAGCACGGTGAGCCAGAGCAGACTCATGCCGAAGAGTCCCGCCACCCCGCCGAAACCGACGATGGCCGCGGTCGAGATGAAGGTGGCCCCGTAGGAGACCGCCATGATGATCGGGTGGGCCGAACGCCCGCCGACCAGGAAATCCGCGGCCGAGCGAGTGCCGCGATAGCCGAGCCAGCCGAGATAGCCGGTGGCGAAGAGGTAGGCCAGAATGACGACGATGTCGACCCAGCCTACGGAAGAATGCCCCGTCATGAGTCCCCCTCGGGATCCCGAAATAGTCGTTGTTGTCTTGTCAGGACGCGCGGGGGCGAAAAATAACCTGGACGTTCGTATCGTTATATAGATCCAGCGCAGTTAAACGGCGGTTTTTGACCTATCAACGACCAATCGTTGACCTTTTGATGACCAGGAGAGCCCGTTCGTGGAGAGTTTCAAAGTCGTACGCCCCGAGTTCCTCAACCATTACGGTTACCTGTTCGGGGGCTTTTTGTTGAAGTGGGTCGACGAGATCGCCTGGATCGCGGCCAGTCGCGACCATCCGGGGTGCCGCTTCGTCACCATCGCGATGGACCGCGTCGAGTTTCACCGCAGCGTGAAGCAGGGCGCGGTGCTGCGCTTCGACGCGATCGAGAGTTGTCGCGGCAACACCTCGATCAGCTATTCGGTGCACGTCTTCGCCGACGATCTAACGACCGGCAATGAGGAGCCGATCTTCACGACCTGCATCACCTTCGTGCGGGTCGACGAGCAGGGGCGGAAGATCCCCTTGTCGCCGCCCGGCAGATGAAAGGCCGCGCGGGCGGCCGTTTCGTCACTGCGGGCGGTCCTCCTGGAGGTACGGCAGGATGGCGGCGCGAATCGCCTCGGAGAGACCCGCGGCGGGGGAGCCGTCTCGATTGATCTGGAGGTGGACGGTTTTGGCCGTGGCGGCGAGCGTCCCGTCCTGCGTCTCGAAGCGATAAGCCACGGCGAAGGAGCGGGTGCGGATCTCTTCGATCGCCAGCGTGACCTCAACCCGATCACCCTGGCAGAGCGGTCGGTGATAGTCTGCCTCGGCATGCACGAGCGGCAGCAGGATCTCTCCCTCGCGGATGAGACGCTCAAGCGGGAGGCCGACCCGGGCCATGAAGGCCTCGTAGGCATCGTGCGCATGCCGGAAGAGGTGGCCGAAAAACAGCCGCCCGGCCGCGTCCGTGTCGTGAAGGCGGACACTGAAGGCATAGGCGAAACGGTTTGGATCCATGTCTGACTCCGGAGGCTTGTGGCGATGATCGATCTTAACCTGAGGTCGCTGAAGACTCGTTCGTTCCTTCTCACGGCGCTGATGCTGCTCGCGCCGGTCGGCGTGCCGGCGAGCGAGAACCCGAGCCCGCCGATCGTGAACCCGGTCGTCGAGCCGGACCCGGGCGAATCGGCCCGCCTCGATCCCTCCGCCTTCTCGGACGTCCCGATCCCCGAGGGGCGCGTCGCGGCCGCCGTGGCGCAGCTCGACGCCATGGCCGAGGCGGTGCTCGAGACGACCGGGGTTCCGGGCATGGCGATCGCGGTCGTGCACCGTGATCGCGTCGTCTACATCAAAGGCTTTGGTCGACGCAGCCTGGACGGCGAGGCGCGCATCGATGCCGAGACGGTCTTTCAACTAGCCTCCCTGTCGAAGCCGGTTGCGGCGACGGTGGTCGCAGCCGCGGTCGATCGGGCCCGTATCGATCGACCCGGTGTCGACGGGAAGGACGGCGGCCGAGCCGGGGTCGACTGGGACGATCCGATCGTCCACCGTCTGCCCGATTTCGCCCTGAAGGATCCGACGATCACGCCGCGGGTGACCATCGCGGATCTCTTCGCCCACCGCAGCGGGCTACCCGACCATGCCGGCGATCTCCTGGAGGACATCGGATACGGACGCGCGGAGATCTTATCGCGCCTGCGTTTCTATCCCTTGGCTCCCTTCCGGGCCAGCTTTGCCTATACCAATTTCGGCCTCACCGCCGCGGCCGAGGCGGTGGCCCGCGCCGCGGGTACGTCATGGGAAGACCTGAGCCGAGATCTGCTCTACGGCCCGCTCGGGATGACCTCCACCAGCTCGCGTTTTGCGGACTTCGTCTCGACCCCCAATCGGGCGATCGGGCACATCCGCCGGGACGGCGTCTGGATGGTGACGCCCGAGGTCCGCCAGCCGGATGCCCAGTCGCCCGCGGGGGGCGCGAGCAGCTCCGTGACCGATATGGCCCAGTGGATGCGGCTGGTTCTCGGCGAAGGGACGCTCGACGGCAAGTCGGTCATCGCCTCTGAGACGCTGGCACGGATTCACGCGCCGAACCTCATGAGCTCCCCTTTGCACGAACCGAGCAGTCGCCCGAGCTTCTACGGACTGGGTCTGGGTGTCGGCGTGGACAGTGCCGGGCGTGTCCGCTGGTCTCACTCGGGCGCGTTCGTCCTGGGTGCCGCGACGACGCTCGCCATGCTCCCTTCGGAGTCTCTGGGGATCCTGATCCTCACCAACGGCCAACCGGTCGGAGCGCCCGAGGGGATCGCCGCGAGCTTTCTGGAGCTGGTGGAGACCGGCGAGATCCGCCACGACTGGCCGGCACTTTACGGGGACGCGATGGCGGGGCTTTACGACTGGCACACGGCGTTCGGCGAGGCCCCGGCCACACCCGCCCCGGCACGTCCGCTCGCTGTCTATACCGGTCGCTATGCCAACGACCTCTACGGACCGGCCGTCGTGGAAGCGACCGAAGCCGGATTGGTCCTGCGACTCGGCCCGAGTCCGATGGCGTTTGCGTTGAGCCATTTCGACGGTGATGCCTTCACCTTCCAACCCGTCGGCGAGAACGCGCTCGGTATGAGCGGTGCGGTCTTCGCGTTCGAGGACGATAGGGCCGCGTCTTTGCAAATCGAATATCTCGACGAGGATGGGTTGGGGACGTTCAGGCGCTGAACCGCGTCTTGAGTGATTCGCCTTGTCGAGGTTTGATCGACTTGCCCGACCCCGATGGCGTGCGACATGATTGGGGCACGATCAGATTCGAGGAACCGCAGTGAGATTGCTCGCATTTCAATCGCTCGTCGTCCTGACCGCCTGCGTCGGAACCCTCTGCGCACCATCCGTGTTTGCTCAAACCAAGGGCGATCCGGAGATCGGTGCGGGGATCGCGGCGCGCGTCTGTGTGGCCTGTCATGCCGAGGACGGGACCAGCCCGATGCCGAACACGCCTCGG
>NZ_JAABRP010000131.1 GCF_011390875.1 Thiocapsa sp. | reverse complement strand
GCCGGTGCCTTCGAGTTTGGCGGCGAGCAGCTCGCCGAAGTAGCGCAGCGCCTTGTCGCGCTCGCGCAGATTTACGCGCTGCTTGCCGGCGGCCCCGGCCATCCCGAAGCGCCGCGCCGAGTCGGTCAGCGGGGTCTGCGGCTCGGCGCTCTTGATGCTGTCGCCGGTGCGAATCAGGTTCACGGTGTTGAAGTTGGCCGCTAAGGCGGTGACGGGTGCGTCGTATGGGGTG
>NZ_JAABRP010000130.1 GCF_011390875.1 Thiocapsa sp. | reverse complement strand
GATAGGGGTCGGCATAACCTCTGACCCACAGCCAGCCTGCGTCGTCGCTGTAGAAGTCGGTCTCGAAGTGATGGTTGCGTCCCCAGGTCTCGAGCGCGGCGAACGCGGTCAGGACCTTCATGGTCGACGCCGGGATGCGCGGTGTCTCGGCGCGGGTCGCGATGAGATCACGGCCGTTCTCCTGAACAAGCAGGCTTGCCTGCGGAAGGGCCCGGACTTGGGCCACCGGGTCCGCGAGCGCCGCCGGAGCGGTCAGGACGGCGGCGAGCAAGAGCGTGAGCCTAAGCGTGTCCAGGACAAGGGTCTTCGACGGGGGGCGAGTGCGGCTCTGAGACGGCATCGAAAGGGCGATCATTCCGGATCCAATGTTGTTGAGAAGGACGCAATGTATGGAAGCCCAAGAATAGCGGACAACGCTCGGCTATGCGCGTCCCTTTCCGGTCCGCGCCTCTGTCCGAGTCTGCGTCGTGGCGAGCTTGGCGGCATGTTTCGGCTGTAGATCGATCAACTCGGGATGGAGGTATGCGGACAGCTCGCTCGGGGTCGGTTCTTCGAGCCAGGGCAGGACGCCCAGACAGGGCGCGTCGAACAGGGCCGCGAGGGTGGCGAGATTGGCGTCGCGCGACAGCATTGTCGGGTCGACCTGATTGGCGACCCAGCCGACCAGGACGCCACCCGTGCTCTGAATACTCTCGACCGTCAGCAACGCATGGTTGATGCAGCCGAGCTTCAAACCGACCACCAGGATGACCGGCAGCCCGAGCGCCTTGGGGATGTCGCTGACGAAGAGCTTCGGCCCCAAGGGCACGCGCCAGCCGCCGACGCCCTCGACGATGACTTGATCGGTCTCCCCGGCGAGTGTTCGATAGGCATGCTCGATGGTGGGAAGACGGATCTCGACGCCGGCCTCTCCGGCGGCGATGTGCGGCGCGATCGGAGGTGCGAAGGCGTAAGGATTGACCAGGCTGTATGGCGCCTCTGAGCTGCCCTGCGCGCGCAGGCGCACGGCGTCGTCGTTGCGCAACCCGTCGCGGCCACGCGCACAACCGGAGGCGACCGGCTTCATCCCGAGTACGCTCGCACCCGTCGCCTGCAACGCGGCCATCAGTCCGAGACTGATCTCGGTCTTGCCGCAGCCGGTATCCGTTCCTGTTACGAAGAGCCCGTGCATGGCGATGCGATTCTCCCGTAAACCGCGCCCAGCGCGGTATGCGATGATTGTGGATGGGGTCAGCCCCCGATCTCGACGGCGCGATCCGCGGGCGAGGTCGCGCGGTTGCGGCGTCCGATGGCGCTTACGGGGACGGCGATGCCGCCCTGCGCGGGTTTTTGCTCCGGCACCCAGGCCTGCCCGTAGACAACCTCGTAGCTGGCCGGGAGTCGGCCGTCGCTGCGGTGGTTCTCGTAGGCTGCGTCCAAGGCGGCGAGGCGGGCGCGACCGGTCAGACCACGCGGGCGATCGGCGGTCGCGTTGCCCGCACCCAGGATCTTGAGGTCGTTCATCAGGTCGCGCACGGCAGGGTAGGTCAGGGTCATCCTCTCGGTGTCCATGACCGGGTCTGCGAAGCGGGCGCGCACCAAGGCATCCCCGACGTCGTGCATGTCGAGGAAGGGGCTCACATGCGAGGCACCGTCGACCCTCGCCCAGGCCTGGCGCAGCTCCTTCAAGGTGTCGGGTCCGAAGGTGGTGAACATCAGGAGTCCGCCCGGACGCAGGACACGCAGGCACTCGGCAAAGGTTCGATCCAGACCGTTGCACCATTGAAATGTGGCATTCGAGACGATCAGATCGACCGCGCCGTCGGCAAGCGGCAGCGATTCGGCATCCGCACAGAGGCACAGCGGGCGCCTGAGCCACCGACCACGCCGACGCGCCTGCAACAGCATGCCGTGTGCGAAGTCCAGTGCGATGACCCGCGCCTTGCGGTAGCGGCGGTGCAGCGCATCGACGGCATACCCCGTGCCGGCCCCGAGATCGAGCACGCGCTCCGGTTCGAGGCGCACATAATCAAGGCGTTCCAGCAGCCGGTCGGCGATCTCGCGCTGGAGCACGGCGACGCTATCGTAGCGCTCGGCGGCCAGCTCGAAATTCCGCCGGGCCCGACCCTTGTCGATCCTGTCGTCGATCGGATTCATGGCGTGGCCCGAACCTCGCTCGGAATTGACCCGGGATCTTCGATGCGAGCCAGGAAGCTCCGAACGATCACGCGGGTTTGATCCGGGTGCGAGAGATGCGGTGCGTGTGCGCCACCCTGAACGACGGCGGTGAGTGCACCCGGCATCAGGATCTCGATGCGCTCGGCCACGGCAGGGGGTACGAGGGTGTCATGGGTACCGAAGATCCAAAGCGTCGGACAGCGGATGTCGGGGAGCCGGCCGCGCATGTCTTCGTCGCGCAGGATGTCCAGACCGATCGAGAGTGCATCCGAATCCGGCTGCGGCCGCTCGGCGATACGCCGGCGCAGCCCCCGCAGGGTCTCGCGCGCGTCGTCGCTGCCGCGCACCTGGAGTGCGAGGAAGCGTGCGAGTGTCTCGGCGGGATCGGCGAGCAAACCGGCATGGAACTGGTCGAGCGTCTCGGGCAGCATGGCCGGCATCCAGTCCGCCGCACGCACGAAACGCGGGGTGCCGGTCATCAGAATCAAGCCTTCGACGCGCTTTGGCGAACGCACCGCGGCCGCCAAGGCGACCAGTGCGCCGAGAGACCAGCCGAGCCAGATCGCGCGCTCCGGGGCCGCCTTCAGACAGGCATCGGCCCAGGACCAGAGGTCGGCGAGTCGCGGCGAGAAGGGGCGATCGCCATGGCCGGGCAGGTCGATGGGGCAGGGGATGACGCCGGGCGGCAGATCGTCGGCGAGAGGCTCCCAGACGGCGCTGTTCATCCCCCATCCATGGAGCAGAACCAGGTGGCGGTCGGTGTGGTTTGCGTGTATCGGGTCGGGCATTCTGTGTCGCGTCGTCAGTGGTGAACACGTCGGTCGGGTTAGGCCCGCGTGGCGCGGCGTTCGATCTTAACGCAATACGTCGATGGTGGCCGTAACCCGACGCCTGCGAGCCAACGCGCCGAGTGTCGGATGACGCCGGGCTAATCCGACCAACGGCTTCGGACCTCCCGGTGATTGCGCCTTTTCGGGTCCCGCGATCGTTCCCGGGTTAGTCGCTTGGCGCGATGGGTCGCAGGGCACCGAGCGCGTCGAGCAGGCGGTCCACCATGGTCTCGGTGTGGGCGGCCGACAGACAAACCCGCAGGCGCGCCCTACCCTCCGGGACGGTGGGCGGGCGGATCGCACCGACGAGAATCCCTCGAGATTCCAAAGCGGCGGCCCAGGCCAGCGCCTGATGACTGCTCCCCGTGATCAGCGGCTGGATGGGCGTCGGCGATTCGGACAACGGCAGATCGAGCTGGTTCGCACCCTCCCGGAACCGGGCGATCAGGGCCTGCAGGTGCTCGCGTCGCCAGTCTTCGCGACGGGCGAGGGCGAGGCTCGTGCGTGTCGCCTCGGCAAGGGCCGGCGGTGTTGCCGTGGTGTAGATGTAGCTTCGCGCACGCTGGATCAGCGTCTCGATCAGGGCATCCGAGCCGGCCACGAAGGCGCCGAAGGTGCCGAACGCCTTGCCCAGGGTGCCCATCAGGATCGGCACATCCTCGGCGTCGAGCCCGAAATGATCCAGTGTCCCGCGCCCCTCGCGCCCGAGCACCCCGAGCCCGTGGGCATCGTCGACTAGGAGCCAGGCGCCCGAGCGGCGTGCGATCAGCGCGAGTGCAGGCAAGGGGGCGATGTCCCCGTCCATGCTGAAGACGCCGTCGCTGGCAATCATGCCCGCGTCTCGGTCGGCGATCAGGCGGGCGAGCTCGGCGGTATCGGCGTGCGGATAACGCCGCAGCGTCGCACGGGAGAGGAGGGCGCCGTCGAGCAGCGAGGCGTGGTTGAGCCGGTCCTGCCAGAGTGTGTCGCCGCGGCCGGTCAGCGCCGAGATGATACCCAGGTTCGCCATATAGCCGGTCGAGAATAGGAGCGCACGGGGTCGACCGGTGAAGTCGGCCAGCTCCTCCTCCAAGGCATGATGGGCGGCGCTGTGTCCGTTCACCAGGTGGGCGGCACCGCTGCCGACGCCCCAACGCTCGGCCCCGTGTCGCAGTGCCGCGATCACCGCGGGGTGATTGGCGAGCCCCAGGTAGTCGTTGCTGCAGAAGCTCAGCATGGGGCGGCCGTCCACGATGGCCTCCGGTTGCTGCGGGCGCTCCTGCACGCGGCGGCGCCGATAGAGCCCGTCGGCCCGCAGGCGATCGAGCGCTTGGTCGAGGGCAGGGATCATGGCGCACGCATCGCCTGCGTTCCGGCTCGGGCGATCAAACCGAGTCTTGCGCCTGAAGCGCCGCGCCGTTGGTGCCCCGTCCGGCCGGCCCAAGCAGGCGGACATAGATCCCCGCTACCGTCTCGGGCAAGGGGTTGTTCAGGGCGTTCTCGCCCGGATAGAGGCGGGCGCGCAAAGCGGTCCGCACCACGCCGGGGTCGATGCTGTTGACCCGGATCTTGCCGTTTTCGCGCATCTCGGCAGCCAAAACCTGCATAAGCCCCTCGACACCGAACTTGGCCGCGGCGTACGCGCCCCAGTAGGCCAGTCCCTGGCGACCGACGCGGTCCGAGGTAAAGACCACCGAGGCGTCTTCGGAGGCCCGCAGCAAGGGCATGCAGACCTGCGTCAGGAGAAAGGGCGTGGTGAGATTGATGCGGATCACGCGATCCCATTCGCTCGCGTCATAGTCGTCGATGCGGCTCAGGAATGGCGCGTAGGAGGCGCAATGGGCCAGTCCGTCGAGACGACCGAAGGCGTCGCCGAGGACATTGGCGGCGGCGAGGCAGTCGTCCTCGGTCGCGGTCTCGGGGTTCAGCGGCAGGATCGCCGGCTCGGACCCGCCGTTGGCTTCGATCTGGTCGTAAACGCCGGTCAGGTCCGACTCGTTGGATTGCGATAGGACGACGGTCGCCCCTGCGGCGGCGCAGGCGAGCGCGACGGCGCGTCCGATCCCCTCGGCGGCGCCTGTCACCAAGATGACGCGTCCGTCCAGTCGATCGGCGTCGGATTGTCCTTGGTCCATTGCTTGAAATGCCTCTTGATCGGTTGTCATGATGCGGAATTATCGCCGCGATCGCGCGCAGCGGCATTGAGGATTAAACCGCGCCCGGTGCGGTATGCGAGGTTTTTGGATGGGATCGGCCCCGGCAGACTTGATCGCCGCTGGATCCTGCGCGGTTTAAACAAGTGATTCACGCCGACTCTCGCGCCAGGCGTTCCACAGCTTGCGGATCGGGGTCAGGGCGATCCGATGGTCGGCGACCTCGAAGTCGCTGTCCGCGATCTCGGCGAGAAGTCGATCCGCGAGCCGGACGCGGATCCGCACGACGGCGGGCAGCCGGAGAAGGTCATGGCTCAGGCTGGCGCGATGGCGATTCAGATCCTCGGCGAGATCGGCGAGCAGCGCGGCCAAGTGCTTACGGATCTCGGTTGGCCGCCGATCGGCATGAATCACGCCGTGACGACTCAGTCGATCTTCGGGCAAGAAGCCGCATCTGTCTTGCCGCAGCAGACGACCGCTGTCCCGGAGGAGCAAGACCATGCCGCAATAGCTCCCGGCGCGGCGGGCCGCAGCGAAGCCGGCCGGTGTGGTCTCGCCGTGGGTGCGGGCGATCAGCTCGAAGAGCGCGCCGAGATCCAGGTCGGCCAAGGCCGCCAGTGCGGCGACGTCCCGGGCGTGCCGATCGGCCAGGATTGCTTCCGTACCCAGGATGATGTCGATGAAGGGTTGTCGCGGCAGCTCGGCCCGCGCGATCAGCCGACCGAGCGGCACCCCCAGCGGATGCCGACCCGTGCCGGCGAAGATGCGCTCGAGCTCGTCGTTCCACCAGCCGAGCTTGCGTGCCGCGACACCCCGGTCCGAAACCTCATCGACGACCGATCGCACCAGGTGACGCCAGCCGAGCAGCGCGGCCAGATCATCGCGTAGCCCGAGCGGTGCAAAGCGCACGCCGTAGTAGGCGGACGAGCCGGGCGGGGTCGCGGGATTCGGGAAGGCCCACTCGTTCGCGGCCTGCGAGCCCTGCATCAGCATGAGCCCCGCATCAATCTGAATCGCGCACGCAGGTCACGAGGTAGTTGACGTCGAGATCATTCGGATTCAGGCGGTAGGTTTGGGTCAGCGGGTTGTAGGTCATGCCTGTCATGTCGGTGGTGCGCAGATCGGTCGGGCGGATCCAGGCGTGCAGCTCGGAGGGGCGAATGAAGCGGGCGTAGTCGTGCGTGCCTTTAGGTAGAAGTCCCATCACATACTCGGCGCCGAGGATGGCGAAGAGATAGGACTTGGGATTGCGGTTGAGCGTCGAGAAGACCACCGTCCCGCCCGGACGAACCAGACGCGCACAGGCATCGACGATCGAGGCCGGGCTTGGCACGTGCTCGAGCATCTCCATGCAGGTGACCAGATCGAAGCTGTCCGGCTGCTCCGCCGCGAGCACCTCGACCGGAACAAGCCGATAGTTGACCTCCGCGCCGCTCTCGAGGGTGTGCAGCTCGGCGACACGCAACGGCATGGCGCCCATATCGATCCCGGTCACCTCGGCACCGCGCAGCGCCATGGACTCGGAGAGGATGCCGCCGCCGCAACCCACATCCAGGACGCGCTTGCCGGCCAGCCCGCCCGCAGCGCGCTCGATATAGTCCAAGCGCAGCGGATTGATCTCGTGCAGCGCCTTGAACTCGCTGTGCGGATCCCACCAGCGCGAGGCCAGCTCCTCGAACTTGCTGATCTCGGCGTGATCGACGTTGTGGATGGTTTCGGTCATCGTCTGCGGCCCCGGCGGTGTTCTATCGACCTGTCCATGATGGCCATGTCGGTGTGATCGGGCCGCAATTCTACACCGCAAAGCGCCTGCGTCGATCGGTCTGGGTTTCGGCGTTCTCGCTCTGAGCGAGACCGATTCCGTTCGAAACCGACCGTCCGCGGGATTGCCAATCCCCATCTCCTCCCTCACCTCTTCGGAGTTCCGCGACCCAGTTAGCGACGCAAGCCCGAAAAATCGATACACTGTGCGGCTTTGCGCCGCCGGGGGAATGAACGATGTTCGAGAAAAGCATGCAGATCAGCGACTATGATCCTGAACTCTGGAGTGCAATCCAGAACGAAGAGCGTCGCCAAGAGGAGCACGTCGAGCTCATCGCCTCCGAGAACTACGCCAGTCCACGCGTCTTGGCGGCTCAAGGCAGCGTTCTGACCAACAAATATGCCGAGGGTTACCCCGGCAAGCGCTATTACGGCGGCTGCGAGTACGTGGATGTGGCCGAGAGCCTCGCCATCGAGCGCGCCAAGCAGCTGTTCGGCGCCGACTATGCCAACGTACAGCCGCATTCCGGCTCCCAGGCCAACGCCGCGGTCTTCATGGCCTTGTGCGAGCCCGGCGACACGGTGCTCGGCATGAGCCTGGCGCACGGCGGTCACCTCACCCACGGTGCCAAGCCGAACTTCTCGGGCAAGATCTACAACGCCGTCCAGTACGGACTCGATGCCAGGACCGGCGAGATCGACTACGCCGAGGTCGAGCGTCTGGCCAACGAGCATCGCCCGAAGATGATCATCGCCGGCTTCTCGGCTTACTCGCGAATTGTCGATTGGGCGCGCTTCCGGACGATCGCCGATGCCGTCGGTGCCTATCTGATGGTCGACATGGCGCATGTTGCCGGTCTGATCGCCGCAGGCGTCTACCCGAGCCCGGTGCAGTTCGCCGACGTCACCACGACGACCACCCATAAGACACTGCGTGGTCCGCGCGGCGGCCTGATCCTAGCCAAGGCCAACCCCGAGCTTGAGAAGAGATTCAACTCGCTGGTCTTCCCCGGCATCCAGGGCGGCCCCCTGATGCACGTGATCGCCGCCAAGGCGGTGGCCTTTAAGGAGGCGTTGGAGCCCGGCTTCAAGGTCTACCAGCAGCAGGTTCTGCTCAATGCCCAGACGATGGCCGAGGTGTTTTTCTCGCGCGGCTACGACGTGGTCTCAGGCGGGACAAACGATCATCTCTTTCTGGTCAGCTTCATCGAGCAGGGTCTGACCGGCAAGGACGTCGACGCCTGGTTGGGTGCCGCCAACATCACGGTCAACAAGAACGCCGTGCCCAACGATCCGCAATCGCCCTTCGTCACCAGCGGCATCCGTGTCGGCACGCCCGCGATCACCACGCGCGGCTTCGGGACCGACGAGGCGCGCGATCTCGCCGGCTGGATGTGCGATCTGATCGATGCGCGCGGCGATCAAGCCACTATCGACGCGGTCAAGACCAAGGTGCTGGCGCTCTGCAAACGCTTTCCCGTCTACGAGCGTTGAATGCGCTGCCCCTTCTGTGGCGCCCAGGACACCAAGGTGGTGGACTCGCGTCTTTCCGGTGAGGGCGACCAGGTGCGGCGGCGGCGCAAGTGCGTCGTCTGTCACGAGCGCTTCACGACCTTCGAGACGGCGGAGCTGAATCTGCCGCGGGTCGTGAAACGCGACGGCAGCCGTGCGCCCTTCGACGGGCGCAAGCTGCGCTCCGGAATGATGCGCGCGCTCGAGAAGCGGGCGGTCAGCACGGATCAGATCGACGGCGCCATGTGGCGCATCCAGCGCAAACTGATGTCGAGCGGAGAGAGCGAGGTCCCGGCCCTCCGGATCGGCGAGCTGGTCATGGAGGAACTGCGTCAGCTCGATCAGGTGGCTTACGTGCGCTTCGCCTCGGTGTATCGCAAGTTCGAGGACGTCGCCGCCTTCCGCGAGGAGATCGAGCGGCTCGAGCAGCAGCCCACGCCCGAGGTTAAGCGTCAGCAGTTGGATCTGCTCCAGGAGTTGGAGCTCAAGCCTTGACGTCGTGGTCCGCGGCCGAGCCCAGCGGCGCGACGCTGCCGCGCGCCGATCATGTTTACATGGCGCGTGCCGTTCAGCTTGCCGAGCTCGGGCGTTTCACGACCGACCCAAACCCACGCGTCGGCTGCGTGATCGTGCGGGATGGTCATATCGTCGGCGAGGGATGGCATCGGCGCGCCGGCGAGCCGCATGCCGAGCGCCACGCCCTCACCGAGGCGGGCGAGCGCGCCCGCGGCGCGACCGCTTATGTGACGCTGGAGCCATGCTGTCATCAAGGCCGCACGCCGCCCTGCACCGACGGTCTGCTGGAGGCCGGTGTCGCACGGGTTGTCTGCGCGATGGTCGATCCGAATCCGCTGGTTGC
The DNA here is from genome assembly GCF_011390875.1 of Thiocapsa sp. Lineage (GTDB taxonomy): Bacteria > Pseudomonadota > Gammaproteobacteria > Chromatiales > Chromatiaceae > Thiocapsa. The sequence continues at coordinate 5,225 of NZ_JAABRP010000130.1, read as the reverse complement.
GGGTCGCGGTTTGCGGCTGCTCACCGAAGCCGGTGTTGCCGTCGAGACCGGCCTGCTCGAGGCCGAGGCGCGCGCGCTCAACCCGGGCTTCATCAAGCGGATGGAACAGGGTCGACCCTATGTCCGGTGCAAGCTCGCGGCGAGCCTCGACGGGCGTACCGCGATGGCGAGCGGGGAAAGTTACTGGATCACGAGCGAGGCGGCGCGCCGCGACGTGCAGCGCCTGCGCGCCGGCAGCTCGGCGATCCTCACCGGGATCGGGACCCTGCTGGCGGATGATCCGAGTCTGAATGTCCGGCTCGGCGCGGAGGATTTGCCCGGGATGTGTCCCGGCGAGACGATTCGCCAGCCGCTACGGGTTGTCCTCGACAGCCGCTGGCGCACGCCGAGGAGTGCTCGCATTCTGACCCTGCCCGGGACGACCCTGATCGTCGGCGCAGTCGACGACCCCGGGCGGATGGCCGAGCTCAAGGGCGCAGGTGCCGAGGTCTATCGCTGTCCCGGTGACTCGGCCCACGTCGATCTCGGTGCACTTCTGAACGAGCTGGGCCAGCGCGAGATCAACGAGGTTCTCCTGGAGACCGGGCCGACCCTCGCCGGTGCCGCCATCTCCGAAGGCTTGGTCGACGAGATCCTGATCTACCTGGCTCCACATCTGATGGGCGATGCAGGACGCGGTCTGTTCACCCTGCCGGGACTCGATCGGATGCGCGATCGCATCCCGCTTGCGATCACCGATGTTCGCGCCGTCGGCCGAGATCTGCGCATTACGGCTCGCCCGGACCCGACTGCCAGCGCCCGCGCACTGGTTTAATCACGCACCTCACCACTCATCACTCCTCACTCATCATGTTCACCGGAATCATCCAATCCATCGGTCGCATCGAACGGCTCGAGGCGCGAGGCGGCGATGTGCGCCTCTCGATCGATGCCGGGAAACTCGATCTTACGCACGCGGCGCTCGGCGACAGCATCGCGGTCAACGGCATCTGCTTGACCGCTGTCGAGCTTCATGCTCACGGCTTTGCTGCGGATGTCTCGCGCGAAACCCTCTCGCTCACGACGCTCGGCACACTCACGCCCGGCAGCCCGGTCAATCTGGAGCCGGCCCTCACCTTGGCGACCCCGCTCGGCGGCCATCTGGTCAGCGGTCATGTCGACGGAGTCGGGCAGATCATCGAGCAGCGCGAGGATGCGCGGTCTTGGCGGCTGCGCATCCAGGCCCCGGGGGAGCTGGCACGCTATATCGCGCCGAAGGGCTCCATCTGCGTGGACGGCACCAGCCTGACGGTCAATCAGGTGGACGGCGCCGTCTTCGAGCTCAATATCGTGCCTCATACGCTCGCGGAGACCATCATCGGCGGCTATCGCAGCGGCACGCGGGTCAACCTCGAGGTGGACCTGATCGCCCGTTATCTCGAGCGCCTGCTGTTGGGCGATGCCGCGGCCGAGAGCGCTCCGGCGAAGCCGGGATTAACCATGGGGTTTCTCGCGCAGCATGGTTTTGCGAGATCCGGCGACGGGTGATCGACATTCGCCGTAGGATGGGTAGAGCGCAGCGAAACCCATCCTCCAAACCGCCGCAGCTCACCGGAGGGGTTGAGCGCACGGAAACCGATCCTCCGGACCACTGCATTTCGGGTCGGCGACACGATGGGGTGGGAGCGGGAAGGATGGGTTTCGTTCTTTTTGTTTGCGGCGTTGGAGTGGGGAGGATGGGTTTCGCTGCGCTCTACCCATCCTACGCTGTTGGATCGTCTAGCGTTTCTCGGTCCCGACTTTGTTAAACTAACGGGCTTTCGTTCGGACGATATTTGAGTCATGGGTAATTCAGGCCTCCACAGTACCGAAGAGATCATCGAAGAGCTCCGTGCGGGGCGGATGGTCGTGATCATGGACGACGAGGATCGCGAGAACGAGGGCGATCTGCTGATGGCGGCCGATCGTGTGACCCCGGAGGCCGTGAATTTCATGGCTAAGTACGGGCGCGGCCTCATCTGCCTGACCCTCAGCAAGGAGCACTGCGAGCGTCTGCGCCTACCCATGATGGTCAGCGATAACCAGGCCGCCCATTCGACCGCCTTCACCGTCTCCATCGAGGCGGCGCGCGGCGTGACGACGGGCATCTCGGCGGCCGATCGGGCGACGACCATCCAGGCTGCGGTCGCGCCGAACGCGCAGCCGAAGGACCTGGTCCAGCCCGGACACATCTTTCCGCTGATGGCCCAACCCGGCGGGGTATTGGTGCGTGCAGGTCATACCGAGGCCGGATGCGACCTGGCCCGACTCGCCGGTTACAGCCCCGCCGCGGTGATCGTCGAGATCCTGAACGAGGATGGCTCGATGGCGCGCCGACCGGATCTCGAAGCCTTTGCCGAGACCCACGGGCTGAAGATCGGCACCATCGCGGACCTCATCCACTATCGGGTTCGCCATGAGAAGGCGGTCCTGCGCGAGTGCGAGTGCGAGCTGCGCACGGATCACGGGACCTTCCGCCTGGTGGCCTACAGGGATAGTATCGACAACGAGATCCATCTCGCCTTGACCCTCGGCGAGATCAGCCCGGAACGCCCGACGCTGGTCCGGGTGCACCTGCAAAATACCCTGTGCGACCTCTTCGGCACGCGTCACAACGCCTGCGGCTGGCCGTTGCAGGACGTGATGCGACAGGTCGCGGCCGAAGGCGAGGGCGTGATCGTGGTGCTGCGCAACCGCGACAGCGCCGCCGACCTGCTGGCGCGTCTGAAGGACTTTCAGCTCCACGACGAGGACGATGTGGTTCCGGCCCGCCGCCAGGATCGCAATGCCCTGCGGACCTATGGGATCGGTGCCCAGATCCTCTCGGATATCGGCGTGCGCAAGATGCGCGTCATGAGTGCGCCCAAGGCGATGCACGCTATTTCGGGCTTCGATCTGGAGGTCGTCGAGTACACCGGCGGGAGGCCGGCGAGCGGTCCAGCGAGCTGAGCCTCGGCGGATGCCGAGACGGAGAGGGCGAACGCAAAGGCGCAGGGGACGCAAAGGATGACGAGGTGGCGATGCAGGATTCGCCGACACCTCGTTGGTAAGAACAGCTTCCGAGACTTCGGTTTGAAACCCTTCGCGCCCTTTGCGCCTTTGCGGTTTGAATCGAGACGAGCCAACCGATGAGCATCAAGACGATCGAGGGCGCCATGCGCGCCGACAATGCGCGCTTCTGCCTGGTAGTGTCGCGCTGGAACAGTTTCGTGGTCGAGGCGCTTGAGAAAGGCGCCATCGACACACTCAAGCGCCACGGTGCAACGGATGAGGCACTGACGATCGTGCGCGTGCCCGGCGCCTTCGAGATGCCGGTGACCATCGAGCGTATCGCCGCCAAGGGCAGCTTCGACGCCATATTGGCGCTGGGTGCCGTCATCCGCGGCGGCACGCCCCACTTTGAATATGTCGCCGGGGAGTGCGTCAAAGGCATGGCTCAGGTCAGCCTCAAATACGCCATCCCGGTCGCCTTCGGCGTCCTGACCGTGGACACCATCGAGCAGGCGATCGAGCGCGCCGGCACCAAGGCCGGCAACAAGGGCGCCGAGGCGGCCATGTCCGCCATCGAGATGGTCGACCTCCTGCGGCAGCTCGATTGATGACGATCAATCCCCGCAGCCAGTCACGCCGCTACGCCGCTTTGGCGCTCTATCAATGGCGGCTGACCGGCGAAGACCCGATGGAGATCAAACGTCATCTCCTCGATGACCCCGAGTGGCTCGATGCCGTCGCCGGCTCGCTCAACGGTGCCGAGGACGACGCCGCCCCGCCCGATGCCAAGGAGCGGTTCAACTTCAACATGGAGCTGTTGGATCAACTGCTCACGGGGGTTCCAATCCACGTCGTCGAGATCGATGCGCAGCTCGACCGCGTCCTCGACCGACCCATCAGCCAGGTCGATCCGGTGGAGCTTGCGATCCTGCGTCTGGGTGCCTTCGAGATCCTCTTCTCCGATTCCATTCCGGATCGTGTCGCCATCAACGAGGCGGTCGAGCTGACCAAGCTGCTCGGCGCCCACGAGGGACACAAGTACGTCAACGGCGTGCTCGACAAGGTTGCGCGCACCCATGCCGCAACGTCGGGTCGGACCATCTAGGCCAGCATGGCGACTCAGGGCGACTCAGGGCGGCAGCCGGACCCGCACGCTCATCCGACGTTGCGCCGAGGCCGGCCGGGCGACGTCGTGCCGACCGGACCTGCGGACACCGTCGATGGTTGAAGGATCGCGATCCGAGTTCGATCTGATCGGGCGTTTCTTCGCCGATCTCGGCCCGCCCCGTGCCGACGTCCTGCTCGGCGTCGGCGACGACTGCGCCTTGCTCGAGGTCCCTGCCGGCCTGAGCCTGGCGGTCAGCATCGACACCCTGGTCGCCGGGATTCACTTCCTTCACGACTGTGATGCCGAGGCCCTCGGACATAAGTCCCTGGCCGTCGGACTGAGCGATCTCGCCGCGATGGGCGCTGCACCGGCCTGGGCGACGCTGGCCTTGACCCTACCGGAGCGCGACGACGACTGGCTCGCTGCGTTCGCCTGCGGCTTCGGCGATTTGGCTCAAACCTACGGGGTGCGTTTGGTGGGCGGCGATACCACGCGCGGTTCCTTGAGCGTGACCGTACAGGTCCATGGTCTGGTGCGTACCGGAACGGCTGTGCGTCGCGACGGCGCTCGTCCCGGCGACATCGTTTGGGTCAGCGGGACGCTGGGCGATGCCGGGCTGGCGCTCCGGCTCATGCGCGAGGGCGGTCCGGTCGATCCGGCATTGCGTGCGCGACTGGAACGCCCGGATCCTCGCGTCGCACTCGGGTCCGCCTTGCGCGGGATCGCCACGGCCATGATCGATCTCTCGGATGGTCTGGCCGGGGACCTCGGTCACATCCTCGCGGCATCCGGTCTCGGGGCCGAGGTCGACCTCACGGCCCTGCCTCTGTCTCCCGCCGTGGCAAGCCGCATCGTATCCGAGGGCGATTGGGCGCTGCCGCTGTCGAGCGGAGACGACTACGAGCTGTGTTTCTGTGTGCCGTCCGAGCATTCAGCGCTGATCGCATCGATGGCGACGGGCCTCGGCTGCGCCCTGACCGCCGTGGGCCGCATTCGTGCGGAGCCCGGGTTGATCCTGAGGGGGCCAAACGGTACCCCGACGCGCTTATCGAGTGCCGGTTATGACCACTTCTCGAACAACACCTGACGGCATGCCCCGAAGCAGCTT
>NZ_JAABRP010000129.1 GCF_011390875.1 Thiocapsa sp. | reverse complement strand
GGCAGTTCGACAACGAGCCGCTCGAGGATCTGATCCAAGTAAGTGCGCGCGAGCTCCTCGGCGCGGAGAGCACGCGCGTCTACCGTGTCCGCAAGGCCGGAGAACCCACCGCAGTCATTCTGGACCCGGTCGTTCCGGACGGTTATGCCGGCCCGATCCAGCTCTTGGTGTCGGTCCTGCGCGACGGCAGCGTCGGCGGGGTGCGCGTCTTGTTCCACCACGAAACACCCGGGCTCGGCGACAAGATCGAAGAGCGCAAATCGGACTGGGTCTTGAGCTTCGACGGAAAGTCACTCTCCAATCCGATGCCCGAGGGCTGGGCGGTGAAGCGCGACGGCGGCGAATTCGATCAATTCACCGGGGCGACCATCACACCCCGTGCGATCGTCCAGGCGGTGAAGAACACCCTCATCTACGTCCAACAGCAGGGCGAGACCCTCTTTGAGCCCGTCGAAGGCGTGGCGACCGCGGCGAAGGGGGCGGGTTGATGGCGGCACCCCAACCCTACGGCAGCATCATCGGCGACGGGTTCTGGAACAACAACCAGGCGCTTGTCGCCCTGCTTGGACTCTGTCCCTTGCTCGCGACCACGACGAGCGCGACAAACGGCTTGGGTATGGGCCTAGCCACGACGGCCGTGCTCATCCTCTCCAACGTGACCGTCTCGCTGATCCGCGACCTGGTGCGTCCCGAGGTCCGCTTACCCGTCTTCGTGCTGGTGATTGCGGCCTTCGTCACTGCGGTCGAGCTCACCGTTCAAGCCTATTTTTACGAGCTCTATCTTGTGTTGGGGCTCTTTATTCCGTTGATCGTGACCAACTGCGCCATCATCGGTCGGGCCGAGGCATTCGCCTCCAAGAACCGCGTCGACCGTGCCCTGCTCGACGGGATCGCGATGGGGCTCGGCTTCACGCTGGTGTTGGTCGTGCTGGGCGGAATGCGTGAATTCATCGGCCAAGGCACCCTCTTTTACCAGGCCAACCTTTTGCTCGGAGAGGCCGCGACCGGCCTCAGTCTCAGCCTGGGCGAAGGATTCCAGGGTGCGCTCATCGCCATTCTCCCGCCCGGTGCCTTCATCGGGCTCGGTCTGCTGATTGCACTGAAGAATTTGATCGATAAGCGTGTCAAGCGGCGTGCAGCTGTGCGAGCAGCCGAGGCCGCACCCGCGCCGACGTCGGCCGGGGGGGTGGCGGCTCCGGCGGCGGGCTGAGGCGGTCGGTCAAGCCTCCAGCCTCAGGATCGACGCGCGGCGTCGCGGCCGTCAAATCGATCGACCGACGGCCGGTGGCTGGTGGCTGGCCGCCGGCAGCTCGCGGAGCGCGGCTTCCAGTGCCCGACGCAACTCATCCGGCCGAACTGGTTTCGACAGAAAGTCATCCATGCCGGCCGACAAGCAGTCGTTCTTAATGTCTTCGGAGGCATTGGCGGTCAGTGCGACGATCGGGATCGCCCGATCCGGTGCCTGCTCGCGGTAGCGCCGGGCGAAGCCGATCCCGTCGAGCTTGGGCATTCGCAGATCGACGATCGCGATCCCGTAGTCGCCGCTCAACGCTTCGGTCAAGGCCGCCTCCCCGTCTGCCACGCGGGTAAGCTCGAAGCCCATCTTGCCCAAAAAGCGCGTGATCACCTTGGCGGCGATCTCGTTGTCCTCGGCGACCAAGACACGCATTCGCGCCGCATCCGCGATCGGCTCCAAACCGAGTGACGGCGAGGACAGCCCAGCTTGGAGCGCTCCATCCGCCGGTATGGCTGCGCGCCCCAAAAGCGACTCGGCTGCGGCGATCAGGTCCTCCCGCAGATAGGGCTTCGTCAGGCAGGCGTCCTTCGTCCCCTCAAGCGCGGGACGCCGTCCCGGGTAAGCCAGGAAGAGGCAGGGCACCGCCTCGCCGAGGGCCGTTTTGACCTGCGCCCGCACCGCATTCAGATCTCGACCCTGCGGGTGGTCGGCGATGACGAGCAGATCGAAACGCTGATCTCGGACCTGCGCGGATCCGACATCGACAGGCTCGGCGGGCGTCTCGCAGACCGCGCCCTCGCGGCTGAAAGCGGCACAAACCAACGCTCGGCAGGTTGCGTTCGCCTCCAGGATGAGGATCCTCAAACCGCGGAGCCGAGCGTCCGGCGCGCTCGGCTCCGCCGCGACATCCTCGATCAAGGGCAGGCGAATCCAGAAGCGACTCCCGCGACCTTCATCGCTCTCCACACCGATCGCCCCGCCCATCAATAGGGTCAGCTCGCGCGAGATGGTCGTCCCGAGTCCGGTTCCGCCGAAACGCCGCGTGGTCGACTCGTCGGCCTGTCGAAAACGCTCGAAGAGTCGCGGGAGCTTGTCCGGCGGAATGCCGATCCCGGTGTCGATGACCTCGAAGAGCAGGTGAGCACGACTCTGCTCGGCCTCGGGCGGCCGGGCGCTCAGACGTACCCGGACCTCGCCCGTCGGCGTGAACTTCACGGCATTCCCCATCAGGTTGAACAGAATCTGACGCACCCTGAGCGGGTCGCCGACCACCCGGCGCGGGACGTTTGGATCCACATCGGCAATGAGCTCGAGTCCGGCCGCATGCGCGCGCATGGCGAGGGCATCGCAGACGTCGCGCACCAGGCTGCGCGGGTCGAAGGGGATGTGCTCGAGGACGATCCGCCGCGCATCGATCTTCGACAGATCCAGGATGTCGCCGATCAAGGCACCCAAGACATCGGCCGAATTGGCGATGGCCTGGACATAATCACGCTGCTCGACATCGAGCCGGGTCCCTCTCAGGAGCTCGGTCATTCCGACGACGCCGGTCAGCGGCGTGCGCAGCTCGTGCGTCATGAAGGCCAGAAAATCGCCTCTCGCTTGATTGGCCCTTTCGGCCTCGGCGCGCGCATCCTGGACCTTGCGCAGCAAGGAGTACTGGTACAAGGGCAACAGCACCAGGAGAGCCAGGAAGAACGTCGCCTCGAAGGTGTGAAGACGCCACTCGTCGAGCGCGATCAGAACGACGTTGTAGCCGAAGACGGCGGCCAGCGAGGCCACCACGAGATGGTGCTTGCCGAATCGTGTCCCTGCTGAAATGAAGACGAGGATATAGAGCAGATAAAAGGGGCTGATCGCCTCGCGGGTGATGAAGATCGCCAGGCTGATGGCGACGACATCCAGACAGATCCCGAGGTAGACCCGCGCAGGCCATTCGGGGCGCAGGACGATACTGATCAGGAAACCGACGTTCGAGACCAGATAGATGGCAAAGAGCGTGAGATAGTAGGGAACGTCGACCCGGTAGTATTGCGTCAGGGCGCCGATCGCGATGTAGAGCGCGCCCAGAAGACAGGCGGTAATGCGTACCAAGGCCGATTGAAACTCGGGGTTTCCCGTCAGTGCCTCCGACACACCGAAACGCCTGATCAGTCCATTCATTCCCTTCCCTCCGAGCCTGCTGTTGAACGCCCGAGCCGCGTTTGCGCGATCGCTGCCGCGCGGATCGATCATGGTATATTAGCGAATCGTTTCGCGCATTTCGGCACGTCGCCGATCCCGGGCCGCGAAACGAGATCGATCGACCGGCCCGCGCGCATCCATTCCGATCCCGGGTTCGATCCCCGGACCGATCGCAAGCCCGATCGCAGCCCGATCTAAGCCGGCCGCGACGAGGCTCTCAGCTCAAGAGAACGAGGAGAAGACCATGTCCAAGAAGCATCCGATCGTTGCGGTAACCGGTTCCTCGGGTGCCGGTACGACCACCGTCAAGCGCGCCTTCGAGCACATCTTTTATCGTGACGGCATCAAGGCCGCCGTCATCGAGGGCGACAGTTTCCACCGCTACGACCGCGTCGAGATGAAGGCCGAGATGGCACGTGCCGCCGAGACCCACCGCAACCTCAGCCATTTCGGTCCCGAGGCCAATCGGTTCGACCTCCTCGAGGAGCTCTTTCGCAATTACGGTGAGAGCGGCACCGGCAAGCAGCGCTACTACATCCACAGCGACTCGGAGGCCGATCACCACAATGCACGCCTCGGAACCCAGCTCAAAGCCGGGCAGTTCACGCCCTGGGAGGATCTTGCCGAGGGCACCGACGTGCTCTTCTATGAGGGCCTACACGGGTTGGTCGTGACGGAGGAGGACAATGTCGCGCAACACGTCGATCTCGGCGTCGGCGTGGTCCCGATCATCAATCTGGAGTGGATCCAGAAGATCTTCCGCGACAACGCCGAGCGCGGCTATTCGGCCGAGGCGATCGTCGACACCATCATGCGCCGCATGCCGGACTACATCCGCCACGTCACGCCGCAGTTCTCGCTGACCGACATCAACTTCCAGCGTGTGGCGACGGTCGACACTTCCAATCCCTTCATCGCCCGCGACATCCCGACACCCGACGAGAGCTTCGTCATCATCCGATTCAAGGATCCCGAGCGGCTCCAGATCGATTTCCCGTATCTCCTGTCGATGATCAACGACTCCTTCATGTCGCGGCGCAACACCATGGTCGTGCCGGGCGGCAAGATGGGGATGGCGATGGAGGTCATCCTGCAGCCGATCATCGAACGCATGATGGACGCGCGCAAGGTCTGACCGCATGCAATCACGGGCCTCGCGGGCGGACTCGCCCGCGAGGCAACGCAGCGGCGCGGAACCTCGTCGCGCTGCTCGGCACATGCCGAACGCTGCTTCGGTTGCGATCGCCGCATCAAAGGCGCTGGATCCGAGAGGAGCAACGGCCTGTTAAGCTACCTTCACGGCTTCCACGCCGGCAATCACGCGGACGTCTTCAAGCATGCGGTTCTCACCCTCTTGCTCAAGGCACTGCTGGCCAAACCCAAACCGCTGGTCTACGTGGAATCGCATGCCGGGGCCGGTCGGTACGATCTCGGGACCGAGCAGGCGCTCAAGACGGCGGAATATCGGCTCGGGATCGAGCGACTCTGGGCGCGGCGTGATGCCTTTCCGGCTATTTCGGCCTATCTCGGGGCCATCGCCGCGCTGAATCCGGACGGCGGTTTCGCGGTCTATCCGGGCTCACCCGCCCTCGCGGCGCATCTGCTGCGGGCCGAGGATCGCCTGATCCTGATGGAGCTTCATCCAACCGAGTCGCAGACGCTGCGTCGTCATCTCGGAGGTGACCCCCGGATCGGCATCCATCGTCGCGACGGCCTCGAAGGATTGACCGCACTCTTGCCGCCGAAGCCCGCACGCGGGCTGGTTCTGATCGACCCGCCATACGAGCAGGCCTCAGAGTACAGGCGCGTTGCAGACGCGCTCCTCGCCGCGCATGCTCGCTGGCCGACCGGGGTCTACGCGCTCTGGTACCCGCGTTTGGGGCTTCAACGCGATCGCTCCGCAGATCTGATCGGGCGGATCCGGGGATCCGTCTCAGACGGGCTTCTGTGCGAGTTGACGGTGCGGCGACAGGTCGACGATTTCGGGATGCACGGCTCCGGAATGCTGATCCTCAACCCGCCTTGGCGCCTGAAAGAGCAGCTCGCGGACCTGCTGCCGCGACTCGCCGAGGTGCTCGCAATCGAGGAGACGGGCAGATCGACACCGACATGGAAGATCGGCACTGCGTAAGTTGAGCCGAGCCTTGCAAAGCACGACCAACCGTTGGGGCAAGTTGTGCTTCCTATCGTCAGCACAACCTAAGCGCATGGAATTTTGCGGAAATCGCCCAACAACACGACGAGAGAACACCTTGTCCAGGGTTGTCGTTGTCGACAACGACAAGGATTCGGTGTGTACCTAATCCTTGACACGTAGCTTGGCTGCCATAGCGATCAGCGTGATCGCGCTCCCTGGATGCCCACCTGATCGACCCATCCACCGCGGCAGTCGGGACTGCGCTTGGGCGCGGCGAGGATCAACCCGCCCAGCTCGGCGGTGTCGTCCACGACGCCGGCCAAACCGATCCGCAACTCCTCGATCAACCCCTCGGAACAGCTCAGGCGGACCCGCTCGCCGGCTCCTTTGCCGAAGGCGTCGTCGAAGGCGGCGCGCACCCGGGTCGCGCTCAGGCGCTTTCCGATGTTCTCCTCGAACAGTTCACGGACGCCGGAGGTGTTGAGCTGCTCGAGCAGCAACATGGAATGACGGAAATAGGTATCGGCATCCGTGCCGTAACAGGTCCCGTGTTTGATCCATTGATGCCGCTGAAGATCGGACAGGGTTCCCGGCATCACGGTGCCCAGTCGCGCGCGGGTCGCCGCGCCCAGATCGAGCGCCGGCAAGAGGCGCCAACGGCCGGATTTCGACAAATTCCTCTCCCGTTCGGCGACACCGCAATAGCTGTTGCCGATGGGCTGAGGCCAGAGACCGTGGAGCGAGAAGTGCCTTGCATCCGTACGCTCGGGGGTCTGGTCGCGGCACTCGGGACGCGTCCCGCGCACCTCGCAGAAGGCGGGCTGCCAACTGGCCGCCAGCACGAGCTGACTCTCCATCGAGCCCACGCGCGACGACAGCGAAGGCGACTGCGGCGCATCCGGACCCGGCGTCGTTGCAGGGGCCTCGGCCAGTCGACCGCATCGAATCTCGACCCAGCGCTCCTTCGGGTTCGCGTCCTCGAACCTGAGTCGATAGTGGCTCGGATCCGCCCGATTGGTCCCGACGACCGAATACTCTTGGCCGGGGACGAGAAGGATCGAACTCGGGTTGTCCGGTCGCTTGGTCGAGACCGTCGCCGGGCAAGGTTGCTCGGCGATGAGAACGGCGTCAAAGCGCTCGGCGAAGGTTGCAGACGACCACAGGAGTACGAACACCGACCACAGAAATTTGCGCAGGCGTGGGGGGTCCGTTGCCATGGGATTCAATCGCCTGCCTCCTGGCGTCAGCTTCAGGATGGACGCGCAGTATCCTCGGGGACATCGGGCGGGTTCTCCGCGGAATCCAACGCCTCGACACTCACGAGGTGGACCCGCCGGCTGTCGGCACGCATCACGGTGAACCGGAACCGGCCGAGCTCGACCGACTCGCCTTTCTTGGGCAGATGACCCAATGCGTTCACGACCAGACCGCCGATGGTGTCGAACTCTTCGTCGGAGAAGTCGCTGCCGAAATACTCGTTGAAGTCTTCGATCGTCGTGCGCGCCTTTGCGCTGAACTCGTTCTTGCCGCGCCGGAAGATCCCCGGGCCTTCGTCGTAGTCGTGCTCGTCGTCGATCTCGCCGACGATCTGCTCGAGCACGTCCTCGATGGTCACGAGTCCGCCCGCGCTGCCGTACTCGTCGATCACGATCGCCATATGATTGCGGCTGGAACGAAACTCCTTGAGCAAGACATTGAGACGCTTGCTCTCGGGCACGAAGACCGCGGAACGCAACAGGTCGCGGATGTTGAAGGCGCGTCCGCCGTGGTCTCGGCAGAAGGACAGCAGGTCCTTGGCCAATAGGATGCCGACGACCTCTCCTTTGTCGTCGCCCGTCACGGGAAAACGGGAATGCGCCGATTTGACGGCGATTTCAAGGATCTTTTCCAGTGGGTCGTCCCGCCTGAGATACACCATCTCGGCCCGCGGAATCATGATGTCGCGCACGCGCAGATCGGAGACCTGCAACACGCCTTCGATCATGCTCAAGGCATCGGTATCGAGCAGCTCGCGCTCCTTGGCATCTTTGAGCACCTCCAGGAGCTGCTCCTTGTCTTGTGGCTCGCCCCCGAGCATCTGGCCGATCCGCTCGAACCAGTTACGTGAACGCGAGCCCTCACTAGATCGATCGCTGGTCATCGTGTGCTGTTTGATCCTCGTAAGGTGAAGGGAATCCCAAGGCGCCGAGGATACCCGATTCCAGGGTTTCCATCTTCTCGGCGTCGCTCTCGGTAAGGTGATCGTAATCAAGCAGATGCAGGACACCGTGCACCACCATGTGGGCCCAGTGCGCCCGCTCGGCCTTGCACTGTTCGCGTGCCTCGCGCTGCACCACGTCGGCGCAAATTACGAGGTCGCCGAGCAGATCGGCGATCGGGTCGGCGGAATCGACACCGAAATCCAGATCGGGCGGCAGGTCGAACGGAAAGGAGAGGATGTTGGTCGGCCCTTCACGCCCGCGATAGGTCCCGTTCAGGGCCGCTCCCTCCTCGGTATCCACGAGGCGAATGGTCAGGGCCGCACGGTCTCGCCGACCGGCCAAGGCGGCAGACGCCCAGCGCTCGAAGTCGGCCGGGGACGGAAGATCCCCTGCCGCACAGGCGATCTGGAGATCCAGGTCCAGCGTCACGGGCATGTCGCCGCTCATGCCTTCGGCGCCCGCCCTCGCAGAGGAACCGGCTGCTCGAAGGCATCGTAGGCATTGACGATGCGCTGAACCAGTGCATGGCGCACCACGTCGCGCGCGTTGAAGAAGGTGAAGCTGATGCCCTCGACATCCTTCAGGATCTCGACCGCCTGGCGCAACCCCGAGGGCTGGCCGCGCGGCAGATCGACCTGGGTGACGTCGCCCGTAATCACCGCCGTCGAGCCGAAACCGATGCGCGTCAGAAACATCTTCATTTGCTCGGGCGTCGTGTTCTGCGCTTCGTCCAGAATAATGAAGGAGTCGTTGAGCGTGCGCCCGCGCATGTAGGCCAGCGGGGCGACCTCGATGACGTTGCGCTCGAGCAATTTGGTGACCTTCTCGAAGCCGAGCATCTCGAAGAGCGCATCGTAGAGCGGACGCAGATAGGGATCGATCTTTTGGGCTAGATCGCCGGGCAGGAATCCCAACCGCTCGCCCGCCTCGACCGCCGGTCGCACCAGCAGGAGACGGCGCACGCTGTCGGATTCGAGCGCCTCGACCGCGCAGGCCACCGCCAGATAGGTCTTACCCGTACCGGCAGGGCCGACACCGAAATTAATGTCGTGCTTCAGCATGGCGTGGAGATAGCTCTGCTGATTCGGTCCGCGTGCTCGGATCAGACCGCGCTTGGTCTTGATGACGACATCCGGCAGACGATCCTCGGCCGATTCCAGAAGCGCGTCGGCCCCGGACTCCTGAAGCCAAAGATGAATCGTCTCGGGCGTGAGCACCTCGGTGGCGGTCTCGGCATAGAGATCCCGGAGCAACTGGTCGCCGAGACGCACGCCTTCGGGATCGCCGATCAGACGGAAGTTGACGCCGCGATTGCTGATTTCGATGCCGAGTCGACGCTCCAACTGGCGCAGGTGTTGATCGAGCTGACCGCAAAGGTTGGCGAGCCGCACGTTGTCGGCAGGCTCAAGCTCAAGATCCAGTGTTTGCGGTTGGATCGACACGCCGGCAGTAGAGCTCAAGCGCCGATCCCGCACATCGCCGCGCGGGCCGATGCGGGGGCTATCAGACGACCGCGCAGCGAATTGGGCAGCGCTTCGGTGATCTCGATATCGACGAAATCGCCGATCAGCTCGGGCGCGCCGGTGAAGTTGACGACGCGGTTGTTCTCGGTTCGACCCGCAAGTTGGAGTGGATCCTTGCGCGACGGTCGCTCGACCAAGACCCGCTGAAGGGTGCCGACCATCGCCTGGCTGTAGTGCCGGGCATTGTCGTTGATGCGCGCCTGAAGCCGCTCCAACCGAGCCTTCTTATCGGCAAGCGGCACGTCGTCCGGATAATCGGCTGCCGGCGTGCCGGGGCGCCGGCTAAATACGAAACTGAAGCTTTGGTCGAACCCGATCTCCTCGATCAGGTCCATGGTCGCGGCAAAATCGCTCTCGGTCTCGCCCGGAAACCCCACGATGAAATCGCTCGAGATGCCGATCCCGGGCCGTGCTTGGCGCAGCCGGCGGATCTTGGACCGGTACTCGAGCGCCGTATGCCCGCGCTTCATGGCGGCGAGGATGCGATCCGAGCCGGATTGCACCGGCAGGTGCACGAAGCTCACGAGCTCGGGCACGTCCGCATAGACATCGATCAAACTGTCCGAAAACTCCACAGGATGGCTGGTCGTGAAGCGGATGCGGTCGATCCCGTCGATTGCGGCGACATAACGGATGAGCAGGGCGAGATCCGCGGTGTCGCCCTCGCCGGCCTCGTCGGCCAAAGCGCCGCGATAGGCATTGACGTTTTGCCCGAGCAGGGTGACCTCTCGCACGCCCTGCTCGGCGAGCGCCGCGACCTCCGCGATCACGTCGTCGAAGGGCCGGCTGATCTCCTCCCCGCGCGTGTAGGGCACGACGCAGTAGGTACAGTATTTGGAGCAGCCTTCCATCACGGACACGAAGGCGGTCGGACCCTCGGCGCGAGGTGACGGCAGGCAATCGAATTTCTCGATCTCCGGGAAGGACACATCGACCTGGGGCACGTGGCGCTCCCCGAGGTTCTTGAGCATCTCGGGCAATCGGTGCAGCGTCTGGGGTCCGAACACGAGATCGACATAGGGTGCGCGCGTGCGGATGGCCTCGCCTTCTTGGCTCGCCACGCAACCGCCTACCCCGATCACCAGGTCCGGATTCTCGAGCTTCAACGCCCGCCAACGCCCGAGCTGCGAGAACACCTTTTCCTGCGCCTTCTCGCGGATCGAGCAGGTGTTGAGCAGCAGGACATCGGCGTCTTCCTCACACTCCGTCAGCTCGAGACCCGCGATTGTACGCAGGACATCCGCCATGCGGGCGGAGTCGTACTCGTTCATCTGGCATCCGTGGGTCTGGATAAAAAGCTTGCGGGTCATCGAAGGCATGAGAGCGAAGAGGGGGCGCGATCGCGCAATAAGACAGGAGATAGGGTGAGGAGAAGCAATCCACAACCGGCGGCCGTCATAGCACGCCGGCCGCTCACGGCTGCATCGTCCGGCTTCGGTGACCGGGTGTCAAGTTGGTCGAGCAGGGCTTGGCTCGGAACAAATCCCTTCGAAAGACGCGCTTATTATCAGAGTAAAATAATCGGCCTTCACCCTTGCGGAGAGGCGAAACCCCGACAACACTTGTCGATAAAAGACCGTCGATCAGGTAATGGCTTCGAAACGCGAGGAAGACGCCATGAGGCGACGCGACTTGCTGAAAGCAGGTCTTGCGACCGGTTCCCTTGCCGTCGCGGCAAAGGCCGGGTTGCTCTGGCCGGTGACGGTGTTGGCCTCGGACTGGCCGGCGGATGGCTTCTCTGCAATGAGCGTCGAGAATGCGATGGCCATCCTGTTCGTCGGGGCGCCGATCGAGCAGAGCGCACGGGTTCAGCTCGAGGCAAAGGCGATTGCGGAGAACGGGGCCAGTGTCCCGATCGCGATCCGTACCGACTTGTCCGGGCCGCTCCTCCTGACCCTATTCTCCGCGAGCAACCCGACGCCGGCAGTGGGTCGATTCGAGCTGGCTCCACAGTTGGGCGGGCAGCTCGATACGCGGGTGAAAATGGCGGACTCCGGAGACATCATCGCCGTGGTCACGGCCGATGGCAGGCACTTCAGCGCCCGGCGGCATATCCAGGTCGCCGCCGGCGGTTGTGGTTGATTCATCACGAAGCTGCGAATCCAGTCGAGGTGATGCGATGGCTCGACACAAGGCAGAGCACAAGATGGCGGCCCGTATGAAGAACGGCGTCGCAGAGGTGAAAGTCCTGTTGTCCCATCCGATGGAAACGGGTAACCGAACGGATCCGACGACGGGGCTGAAGGTCCCCCGCCATTTCATCCGGGAGCTGGTCTGCGATCTCAACGGGGAGACCCTGCTGCAGGCTCAGTGGAGCTGGGGCATGGCCCGGAATCCCTATGTGGCGATGCGTCTCGCCGAGGCGGGCCCCGGGGATCGCGTGCGCTGCAGGTGGACCGATGATCGCGGGGTCGAAGACGCCATGGAGGTCGTCGTCACCTAAACCGCGTCTCACCAAGATCTAAGGAAGTTTCCGACGCCGAACACAAAATGAGAATTACGCATTTCGCTCCGGACGCGGTTTAACTGAGGTCGCTCGCCATGTGGGATCAGATCAACCCTTGGCTGACCGGCGGAGGACTGGCGATCGGCTTCGCCTTCGGCGTCGTGGCCCAACGATCGCGCTTCTGCGTGGTGTCCGCCCTGAGCAACTTCGTGATCATGCGTGACTATCGCCAACTGCACGCCTATCTCGCCGCACTCGGGGTCGCCGTGATCGGGACATTCGCGCTCGAGTGGTGGCACTTGGTGGCCATCGCGGATTCCGGTTATCGCCGTCCCGCCTTCAACTGGCTCGGCGCGCTCGGCGGCGGCCTGATCTTCGGTTTCGGGGCTGTCGGGCGCCGCCACACTCTCGGTGTCCTCTCTCTTGGCGGTCGCCGGGATCGTCGGCGGGATGACGCTCGGGATGCATTGGATCAGCCGGACCGAGGCGCACCCGACCGGGATCACGCAGGGGGGATAGCAGGGACACTCGAGGGAATGGGTTTCGGGCGAGGAAACGCAGCGGCGCGCCCGACGCCGCGTCGAGAACCGAGGCAGAACGTCGGCGCCGGCCCGCCTCCGGATCGAGGCCTGTGGCGCCCACCACCACGGGAGCGAACCACCTCATGAAAACGAGCGTTAGATCTGCCCTGAGCGGGCTGCCGAGCCTGGTGCTCGGCGCCCTACTGTCAACCTCGACCCTGGCCGACGATATCCAGCGCCACGGGGAATCCTACGTCATCTATCTACCGGCGACGCTCCAGTACAGCGCGGTGGTCGACCGGGTGCATACCGAGATCTTGGCCCAGAATTGGGATGTGGTGAATGTCCAGGATGTCGGTCTCGGCTTGCGCAAGCTCGGGGTCTGGACCGACAACACCATCATCCAAGCCTGCCAATCACAGTATTTGAAACAGGCCGTGCGCAAGGATCCCTTCATCAGCCTGATCATTCCCTGCCGCTTCACCGTGTTCCGCGAGCACGTCGCGACAGGACCGGGCGGGGATTACGAGGCAAAACCGGCACGCATCGTCGTCGGATTCGCCGACCCCGTCAGCGAGGCGAAGGCAGTGGGCCTGACACAAATCGAGGAAGCCGAGGCGGCGACCGAGGAGCTCAAGGAGGTCCTTGTGCGCGTCGCGGACTTCTATAAACCCTAAACGGCCATCAACGGCAGGACCGGCGTGGCGCCCGTCGGACATCACCGGCGGTGCCGGTGCCGGTGCCGGTTCCGGTTCCGGTTCCGGTGCCGACCGAGCCCGGCACAAACGCGCGGCCGGAGTCTCCCGCAGCGCAACCGGAGAATGCACCCGGGTTGACGCCGATCAACTTCCCCTCAAACTCTTCAACACAGCATCTAGTTGGCGTTATAGTCCGCACCACAAGATATAGTGGCAACGGACAAGAGACGCCTCCATGGGACACCAGCACAACAGCCTGTCGACCCTGCCCTTGCGGGTGCGCAAGCGCGACGGTGTCGAGGTGCGTTTCGATGCCGCCAAGATCGAATCTGCGATACAACGTGCCGGACAGGCGAGCGGTGAGTTCGGTACGCCCGAGGCGAGTCTGCTGACCGCCCAGGTGGTCAAGGTGCTGGCGCATCGCTACGGGGCCGACCGCCTGCCCGACATCGAAGGCATCCAGGATGTCGTCGAGCAGACGCTGATCAGCGCCAACCACTTCGAGACGGCCCGCAGCTATATCGTCTATCGCGAGCAGCACAAGAAGCTGCGCGACGAGCATCGCACCCTGGTCGATGTCGGCGGCTCCATCAACGAATATCTCGACCGCTCGGACTGGCGGGTCGCGGCCAATGCCAATCAGGGCTACTCGCTCGGCGGCCTGATCCTCAACACCTCGGGCAAGATGATCGCCAACTACTGGCTGAGCCACGTCTACCCGCCCGAGATCGGCCAGGCCCATCGCGACGGCGACATCCATATCCACGATCTGGACATGCTCTCGGGCTACTGCGCCGGCTGGTCGCTGCGCACCCTGCTCAACGAGGGTCTGAACGGCGTTCCGGGCAAGGTCGAGGCCGGCCCGCCCAAGCACATGTCCTCGGCGATCGGGCAGATCGTCAACTTTCTCGGCACCCTGCAAAACGAGTGGGCCGGCGCGCAGGCGTTTTCCAGCTTCGATACCTACATGGCGCCCTTCGTGCGCGTCGACGGGCTGGACTATCCGCACGTCAAGCAGGCGATCCAGGAGCTGATCTACAACCTGAACGTGCCCTCGCGCTGGGGTTGTCAGTGTGTCGACGAAGAGACCGAGTGTCTGACCGAGAACGGCTGGAAGCGACACGACCGGATCGCCCCGGGCGAGAAGATCGCCACGATCGACTGGCGCACCAATCAGCTCGAATATCTGGAGCCTCTGGCGATCACCGCCTACGACTTCGACGGCGACATGTACGTGCTGCGCAACCGCACGCAGGAGCAATGGGTCACGCCACGGCACAAGATCCTGCGCAAGGTCTTCAACAGCGACGACCGCTGGGTGCTGGAAGACATCGAAACCGTCGCGGAGCTGAAGTCCCCGGTCATCGTACCCAATGCCTGGGAGACGACCTCGACGCTTGAGGTCGACGACAAGCTGGTCATGCTGATGGCCTGGGTGGTGGCCGAGGGCAATTTCGACTTCAGCGACGGTCGCCGACGGGTGGCCCTCTATCAGTCGACGGGAAATCCCGAAAACGGTGCCGAGATCGAGTGGCTGCTGCACGAGCTCGATCTGAGCTGGCATCGCTACGAGCACACCGGGACCTACGCCAATCACCCCGTCTGTCGCTATCGCCTGAACCGAGACGCGAGCGAGTTCGTGCTCGGGTATCTCGAGCGCAAGTGTGTCCCCGGATTCATCCGCACCCTGTCGGTTCGGCAGATCCGACTCTTCCTGGACACCTACGTGAAGGGCGACGGCAGCGTCGAGGAGAGCGGACGCGTCCGGCTCTACACCAACGACCGGGAGAATCTCGATGCCCTGCAGGAGTTGTGCGCATTGGCCGGCTACGGCAGTACGGTCTATACGCGCAAAGACTCAGGCGTGCATGTCCTCAACATCATCCGCAACCGCGACACCTACATCCAGCTC
>NZ_JAABRP010000128.1 GCF_011390875.1 Thiocapsa sp. | reverse complement strand
CCGCAGCTTGAGGTCGACCTCTTCGTCGCTCAGCCGGTATTTCCCGATGTAGCGCCCGTCCAGGACCGAGGCGGCCATGCGTGCTGCGTCGCCCGCGGTGAGGCCGAGCTCGCGGGCACGCGACTCATCGACTGCGAGCCGAAATACGCGCGAGGGGATGCCCCGATCGTCCTGAAGATCGACCAGATTCGGGCCGAATTCGGGATGATCGCGTAGCCGCTGCAACAGGTCCGCGCTCAGACCCAGTACGGCCGTTTCGCTCGATCCGGCAATCTGGATGTTGACGTCCTTGCCGGTGGGCGGGCCGTCCTTCTCGGCCCGGACGCGGATTCTGACCCCGGGCTCGGCGAACTGCTCGATGAGACGCTCGCGAATCCTGTCGAGATGCTCCAGCGGGTCGTCGAAGGCCTGGTCTGCCTTGCTCGGCAATGCGACCATGACCGTGCCCAGATGGCGGCCCAGCTCGTCCTCGTAGTCCTCGCTGATGGTGAAGCCCGCGAAGCCGGCGGCGGAGCGTGCGTAGCCGGGGCCGTCGGCCATGATGAAGCGGGCGATCGCCTTCACGCGTTCGTGAGTCTGCTCGATCGGCGTCTCGGGCGGGCCCTCGATGAAGGCATAGTAGGTGGAGTAGTCGTCCGGGAAGAACTGGATGCGCACCAGCGGTGCAATGCCGGCGATCGAGACGCCGAGGACCGCGATCGCCGTCAGGAAGGCCACGAGCACCACGGAGAGGCTCAGTACCCGAAAGCGCATGGTGACCCCGATCAGGCGCTCGGTCATGTGCCGGAGAAGGCGCATCAAGCGATTCTCTCGCTCGCTCTGGACCGCGTCTCGGCCGGCCGCGGGTGCCTTCGGGCGCGGACCGAAATCAAGGTAGTGCAGAGGCAAGATCAGCAAGCATTCGAACAGCGAAGCCAAGATGGCAAAGCTCACGGCCTTGGGAATGAGCGCGAAGAACTCGCCCGTGGAGCCGGTCATGATGAGCATCGGCAGGAAGGCCGCGACCGTCGTGGCGGTCGCGGAGATCACCGGCCAGGCGACCTCGGCGGTGCCCTCGATGATCGCCTGCTCGATCGGCTCGCCCTCTTGGACATGCCGGTAGATGTTCTCCACGACCACGATGGCGTCGTCGACGATGATCCCCGAGACCAACACGAAGCTGAAGAGCGTAATCTCGTTGAGCGAGTTGCCGGTCAGCTGCATGAGGACCGCAGTGACCATGAAGGAGAAGGGAATCCCGATGGTAACGAGGCCGGCGTTGCGTATCCCCATGAAGTACCAGAGGATCAGGCTGACCAACAGGACCCCGACAATCATGTTCCAGCCGAGGGTTTGGATGGATTCCTTAATGTAGGTTGTCGAGTCCTGCGTGAGGGCGATCTCGATCCCTTCCTGCTCCAGAAGGGGTGCGAGCTCCTCGAGGATCGCCTCGGCAGCGGCGTAGATCTCCATGGCGTTGCCGCCCTCGGCCTTGAGCAGCCGCAGTGCGACACCGTCCTTGCCGTCGGCGGAGGTGATGACGCTCGGGGTGCGATAGCCGAGGCCGGCGTCCGAGATCAGGTCGTCGACGGTGACAAATGAGCCGTCGGCGTCGCGTCGTACCACGGTGGCGACGACTTGATCGCGCGTGCGAAAGCGCTCGTCCACGCGCACCATGTACTCGCCTGTGCCGTCGCTGAAGTCGCCGGCCGGCAGGGTGACGTTCGCGTCCTGGAGGGCCGCGGCGACCTGATCCAGACTCACGCCGTGCGACTTGAGCTTCCAGGGATCGAGAAAGATGTGGAACTCGCGACGCTGCTCCCCGTCGAGCTTCACCTCGGTGACCCCGGGGATCTGGGCCATGCGGATCTGCAATTCCTTCGCGATCAGGGACAATGCACGGTTGGAGCGATCGCCGACGAGATTGACCGCGACGACGGGGAGCCAGAACGAGGTGCGGATCAGGTCGAAGCGCGGTGGGTCGACGCCTTCGGGAAGACGCTCGAGGATGCTGAGCACGCGAAAACGCAGCTCGTCGTAGAGTGCGCCGTAATCGGTATCGTCGCGAAACTTGACGACCAGGGTCGAGCGCTCGCGGACCGAGTTGGCGCGAATGAACTCGACCTGCTCCAAGCCGTCGAGCGCCAGCTCGATCTCGCGCGTCACCAAGGCTTCAACATCGCGCGGAGAGGCGCCCGGATAGACCGTAGTGATGACGACCTTACCGAAGTTGACCTCGGGATAACGCTCGGTCGGCAGTGCATCGAGTGCGAAGACGCCCGCGACGATCATGAAGACGAACAGCAGGTTGAAAAGAACCCGCTGGCGCAGCGTGAAGCGAACGACGGCGCGCACGGGTCAGCCCCCCCCGTCGACGCGAACCCGATCGCCGGGTTTGAGCCCCGGGGCCGTGACCCGAATCAGTTTCGGGTTCAGTGCGTCGGGGCCGAGCGGCAACGCCGAAACCCGCTCCCCGTTCTCGCGAAGGACCCAGGATTCCTCGTAGCTGGAGGCGAGCGCGGAGGGCGGGAGGCTGACGGCGCCGGTGGCCTCGGGCAGGCGCAGGCGCAGGCGCACGCGCAGTCCGCCGCGCGCGGGCTCCACCGCTTCGGTCAGGGCTAGCTCGACGGCGATCTTGCGGGTCTCCGGATCGAATCCGGGGTTGACGCGGTGGATGCGCGCTCGGATCGCTTGGTCGGCCGTGTTGCCTAGGTCCAGGACCTCCAAGGCGAGATCCGAGCGTGTCTGTTCGAGAGCAGCGAATTGCTCCGGGGTCAAGGCGAAGGGGACCAAAAGGGTCGAGAAATCCGCTGCACGGCCGACCGTCTCGCCGCCGCGCACCCACTGTCCGAGCTCGACATTGCGGGCGGTCACCGACCAACCGACGGGGGCCGAGATGGTTGCGCGCGCGAGGCGCTCTTGAAGCATGCGCCGTTTGACATCCAGCGCCCTCAGGGCGTGGCTGTTGTCGCGCAGCGACTGCTCGAGCGTATCCAGTTGGGAGGCCGAAGCGCTGTTTTGGCGCACCAGCTCCCGAAATCGGGTGACCTCGCGTTGATCGTAGTCGACCTGCGAGCGCAGTCGTTCTTCTTGGACGCCGATCTCCTCGAGATCAAGCTGCAGAAAGGTGGTGTCTAGTTGAGCGAAGCGCCCGTTCTCGTCGATTCGGTCACCGACATCGGCGAAGAGCGCTTGGACCCGGCCGTCGGTCTCCGCGACCAAGGGTGCCTCGGCGAGGGCGCGGCTGAACCCCACGAGTGCGATCTCGCGCATCGCGGGGACCGCGGTGACCAGGGTCGGCTCGGAGATGTCGGCGGCGGCGACGCCCTCGAGCGCGGCGATCAACAGACAAGCCGCGGACGCGGTGAGTCGAAGAAACCTCATGAGAGACGCGGTTTGCGCCGATCGTGACGCGTCGGCCCCCGGCCCGGATGGACGTCGCGGGGGATCGAATCCAGTGTGCGCATGGCAAGCTCTCTTCAGTGATTGAACGCCACGATGCCGCAGGCCTCGGCGCCGACGATGTGACGACCGGATCGGGTTCGCCACCCGATCGAGCGCGGCCGGCTCAGAGTGCCCTAGTGTACAATCGCTGCCGACCAAAATGATGAAGAGACTTGCTGCACCCGGGAGACATCACGCGTCGACCTGGCGAGGCGGGCGGAGGGGCACTTGAACCGAAAGTCCGATAGCGCAATGCCGGGATCCGGCGGTGGTGTGCCGCCCGAGAACCACTCGACGGAGCGCGAAAGGGTTCGTTCCCGTTTCGGACCTGGCTTCGGCTTCGGTTACGGTTCCGGTGCCGGCTTTGAGCCGGACGCGGGCTCGGATCCGCCCTCGCCGCGTCCGATACCCGGGAAGTCATCGGCGCGCGCGGCGCGGACCAAGCATCGTAGCGGTCGGGGTTCGTCACGGCGTGGCCGCTCCGTTTTCGGTTGGTTCACGGGCTTCCTCGCCGTCTTGGGTGCTCCTCTGCAACTGCTTGGGTTGGGTCTGCTCGGGGCGGGTGTCTTCGTGTCGGTCCATGCCCCGGAGCTTCCGAGCGTCGAGAGTCTGCGTCAGGTCCGGTTCGAAGAGCCGCTGCGGGTCTTCAGCAGCGACGGCGGTTTGATCGCCGAGTTCGGCATCGAACGCCGCCGTCCGGTCGCCTATGAAGACATTCCGCCCCTGGTGGTCAACGCCTTTCTCGCAACCGAGGATGCCCGCTTCTTCGAGCACGGCGGGGTCGATGCGATCGGCATCGGCCGTGCTTTGCTGAGCTTCGCCTCCACCGGCACCAAGGCCCAGGGCGGAAGTACCATCACGATGCAGGTGACCCGCAACTTCCTGCTCAGCTCGGAGAAGACATTCCAACGCAAGCTCGCCGAGGTTTTGCTCACGCTCCAGGTCGAACGGACCCTCACCAAGGACCAGATTCTCGATCTCTATCTGAATCAGATCTTTTTCGGCCACCGCGCCTACGGCATCTCGGCCGCGGCCGCGCTCTATTACGACAAGGAGCTCGACCAGCTCACCCCCGCCGAGGCGGCAATGTTGGCGGGCATCCCCAAGGCGCCCTCCAGCAACAACCCCGTCACCAATCCCGAGCGAGCGCTCGAGCGACGCAACTACATCCTCTCGCGCATGGTCGAACTCGGTCAGATCGACCGGGAGGAGTACGAGATCGCGGTCTTGACGCCCGATATGGCTCGGCTGCATCGCCGTCAGCCGGACCTCGACGCCGGTTACGTGGCTGAAATGGCGCGCCAGACTGTTGTCCAGCATTACGGAGAGGACGCTCTCAGTCAGGGGTTTCGGGTCACCACGACGATCGATTCGCGGTTGCAGAGCGCTGCGCAGGCGGCGGTGCGTCGGGCGTTGCGCGATTACGACCGACGTCACGGCTATCGCGGCGCCGAGGCCAAGATCGACCTCGACGGCGCTACGGATGCAGACATGGACGCCTATCTCGAGACCGTCACGAGGATCCCGGACTTGACGCCCGGGTTGGTGACGCGTGCATCCAGCGGCGAGGCGGAGGTCTATATCGGCTCCGGGCGGCGCATCGAGCTGGGCCTCAAGCAAGTCGCCTGGGCACAGGAGTTCCGCAACGCGAATTGGCGCGGCCCCCGGCCGAGACGGGTGACGGATGTCCTCGCGGTCGGCGACCTCGTTCGACTCCAACACGACGGGCCACTCCAGGACGGTCCAGTGCAGGACGAGGGGCGTTGGGAGCTCGGGCAGCTGCCGAGTGTTGCGGGTGCCTTGGTCTCGATCGCACCGCAGGACGGTGCGGTTCGCGCCCTGGTGGGAGGCTATTCGTTCAACGCGAGCAAGTTCAACCGTGCGGTCGACATGCGCCGTCAGCCGGGCTCGAGCTTCAAGCCCTTCGTCTTCGCTGCGGCCCTGCATGAGGGCTGGACACCGGCGAGCCTGATCAAGGACGAGGCGGTAAAGCTGACCGGGACGCAAGACTGGAACCCGCGCAACTCCGATCGCAAAGAGATGGGGCCGATCCGGATGCGGCGCGCACTGGCGCTCTCGCGCAACCTGGCCGCCATCAACCTGCTGCAGAGTGTCGGTTTGGAGGACGCTCAAAACTACATCCGGGCGTTCGGATTCGACCTGGATGCCATGCCCTTGGGCCTGTCCATGGCGCTGGGGACCGGCGAGATGTCGCCGATGAAGCTGGCCGAAGGCTATGCGGTGTTCGCCAACGGCGGGTTTCACGTGACGCCCTATTTCATCCAACGCATCGAGAGCGGCGACGGGCGGATCCTCTTCGAATCCAACGCTCCGCGATCCTGCTCGGACTGTTGGTACCGTTACGGCGATGACGCGGCACGGGTGCAGGGCACGCAGGCCGGCGCGGCGGCCCCGCAGGCGATCGACCCGCGCATCGCCTATCAGATCACCTCGTTGCTGCGCGAGGTCGTCGAGGCAGGCACGGGAACACGCGCCAAGCAATTGAAGCGTGAGGACATCGTCGGCAAGACAGGCACGACGAACGACGTGCGCGACTCTTGGTTTGCAGGCTATCAAGCCGACTTCGTCACCATCGCTTGGATGGGCTTCGATGACTTCGAGAAGCTCGGCCGCGGCGAGGAGGGCGGCCGGGCCGCCCTGGGCATGTGGGTCGATTTCATGAGCGCTGCACTCGAGAACCTCCCGATCGCGCAGCTCGACCCACCACCGGGCATGGTGCAGGTGCGGGTCGACCCGACCCGCGGGACCGAGACCAAGGCCAAGAGCGGTATTTTGGAGATGGTGAACGAGGAGTTCAGCAAGGATCTACTTGGCCCCGAGCCTGTCAGGATCGCCGGCCCGACCAGAAAGGCCGATACCTCCGTACGCCGATCCGCGCCTCGGGTGATGGACGACCTCTTCTAAACCGTGTCCATCGCGAGGCGAGCGCTTGGTGTGGAGGTCGCCGACGTTGGACCCCAAGAGGTTTGAGCGGGACACGGTTTAGAATAATAATAATAAAAACAACAAATTAGGAACGACTCAAAAACAACGGAAACACGTAGGATGGGTAGAGCGCAGCGAAACCCATCCTCCCCGCTCCGACGCCCCGGCTCCGGCACCGACCGTTAGAGCGCAGCGACCCGATCCTCCAAGCGCCAAGGTTTCCCATGGCCACCTCAAGAGCGCAGCGAAGCCGTCCTGACGGCTCAAGCGCCCAATCCGAGTGGCGGCGTGGAGAAGATGGGTTTCGCTGCGCTCTACCCATCCTACGTTTTTCAGGTTTGAAGATTTTTAAATTCTTGAACCGCGTCGACCGCCGAGGTTGTTGGATCCGAGACGGCCGGAGCTCATGTTACCCACGCACATCGCTCCGGACGCGGTTCAATGCCGGTTCAACAGGTCATCTGCGCCATCTTAGGCTGCTTCTGCAGTTTCATAAAATCATCGCGAAAGCTGCGTAAACGCTTGTTCAAACGATCCCGTTGACTGGCGTCGAGGGTCTTGCCGAGGCTGACGAAGAGCTCGCCGATCCGCTCGCCCAGCCGTTGGCCGCCTTGCTCGAGATCCGGCGGCAGATCATTGAAGTCGACGAGCCAGTCGGTGAGGAAGCGCTTGATCTCGGGCTCGGGGGCCTTGGACCGGATCAGCGCCATCAAGCGCTCGCGTTTGCCGGTGCGATACTCGACCAGGCTCGCTTGGGTGTCGGGCATGCGCCCGGTCACCTCCTTGACGATTGCCTGTTGCTCCGCGCTCAGCGGGCCGGTCCAGTCCTCGATGGATTTGACGTAGCGCCTGGCGCGTTTCTCTTTCTCTCGCGTGCTGGTGCGCTCGGCAATCTCGGCGCGATCCTCGGCAGCCTCTTTGCGGAAGCGCTCGTCCAGGCGCTCGATCTGCGCCGGGGTCAACTCGGCCAGAAGCGGTGCGGCGAGGGTCACGGCGAATCGTGCCTGGCGGCTGTAGAGATCTCGGAATTCACCGGTGAGGCAGGCCATGTTGCTGGCGTTGAAACCGGCCTCGCTGGCCGTGAGGATATGATCGAAATAGGCCGCCAGATAGGGCAGCTCCTCGGCGCGATGACGCGTCAGCTCCGCGCCGAGAAGGGGCTCCCAGCGCTCGAGCTGGGATTGCTCCAGATCCAGGTAGTCTTTGGCATAGGTCTTCACGAGAAAATCGCCGGTGTTGTAGGCGATGCCGATACGGCTGCATCCCGTGAGCGTGAGGGCGATCGCGACGAGGACCGCGGCGAGGCGGATCGGGAGGAGGAGTCGGGGCATAGCGAGTGTCGTCTGGTTGAGGTTGATCTTGGCCGAAAGACAGCGCGGACGTGAACCTTATCAGTCCGCGCAGAGGCTGTGCGCGGTTGGACGGCGTCGAGGCCGAATGGATCCCGCGGGCGATGTGCATGTCTTGTCCTCTGGTCTGTTGCCCCGAACTTGACCGGTTTCAAGCCACAGGTGCAGCGCATGGAGTCTCTTTCGGATCTGATTGCCCGATTTCCGCATCCGGGCGAGGTGGCGTGGATCGGTCGACGGCCGGCGCGAAGGGCGGATGTGATCCCCTGCGCCAAGGTAACGGCGTTGGTCGGGCGCGGCCTCGAGGGCGATCATTATGCCGGGCGTTCGGGCTCGCGCGGCGTGACGCTCGTGCAGGCCGAGCACCTCGCGGTCGTGGGCGCGCTCTTGCGCCGAGATCCGATCGACCCCGCATTGCTGCGGCGTAATCTGGTCGTCTCAGGTGTCAATCTTCTGGCGCTGAAAGGCCAGCGGTTTCGCATCGGGACGGTCGTACTGGAGGGGACGGGCCCATGCCCGCCCTGCTCGCGCATGGAGGAAACACTGGGTCCCGGAGGCTACAACGCCATGCGCGGTCACGCCGGACTGAACGCACGGGTGGTCACGGGCGGGATAATCCGGCTCGGCGATGCCGTCGTTCCGTTGCTGGCCGAGATCGATCCAGAGGAGACCTTTCCGCAATGAAGTGCCCCTTCGCTGCTCCACTGATCAAGACAACGGCGGCCTGTCGTCATGCACACGAGGTCGTCCGCCGAGGTGGCTCTGAATTCGATTGCCTGTCCGAGGCGGAGCATGCCCGCTGCGAGCAGGTCTTCGCCGGTCTCAAGGCGTGCGCGCTGGCGGCCTCCAACGTCGAGGACGATCCGACACAGATGCCCCACAGCCTGCTGGTGAAGATCCAGTCCGGCGGTCTGATCGGTCTGCAACGACTGCTCGGGGAGTCCGACGCGGATGGACGCGCGGCCGATATCGGCGACCTCGTCACCCGCGCGGCGGCGAGCTTCGGCGGAGCCGATCGCATCCCCTACGCGGCGTTGGAAGCGGATATGACCACTTTCAAACTGGAGCGGCGAGCGGGGCGACGCCGGTGATGATGGGGATCTGCATCGCGTCGTCGTCGAGCATCCTTCATCGCGGATCGGCGAGCCGCGGGCTCTTTCAGACGGGCCTCGTCCTCCTCGTCCTGTCGCTCGTCTGGCCGGGGTTGGTCCCGGCCAACCCGGTCACGACCGAGAACGTGACGGCCCGCTTGGTCGCGGAGCGGATGGAGGTTGCGCCGGGCGACACGCTCGACCTGGCCCTGGTGTTCGAGATCCGACCGGGCTGGCACACCTACTGGCGCAATCCGGGCGACTCCGGCGATCCGCCGCGCATCCGCTGGACTCTGCCGGAGGGTGTCGAAGCCGGTCCGCTGCGCTGGCCGAGACCCGAGGTGATCCCGGTCGGGCCGTTGGCCAACTATGGATACTCCGAGCGGGCCGTTCATCTGATCGCACTCTCGGTGCCGGCGCAATGGCCTATCGGCGAGCCTGTGCACATCCGCGCGGATGTCGACTGGCTGGTGTGCGAGGAGGAATGCATACCTGAATCGGGCCGCTTCGATCTGACGCTCCCGACCGGAGCCGCGGTCGGACCGGCCCCGATCGATCCGTTGCAGGCGGACGTCTTTGCCGCCGCCCGCATGGGGTTGCCGGACGGGCGGATCGAGGGTGCCGTGCTCGGCGTCGCGGACGCGGGGCTCGGTCTCGTCATACCCGCGGATGGACTGTCGTCGGAGGAGGGCGATGGAGTCGAGATCGGCGGGGCCTGGTTCTTCGCCGGCGAATGGGGTCTCATCGAGCACGCCGCGGAGCAGCCCTGGCGAGTGGTCGACGGCAAACTGCGGATCGGTCTGTCGCCCGGTGCCTTGGCGGACCAAGCCGCGCCCGATGGGCTGCTGGTGATTGCGGATGCGCTCGGAGAGGTGCGCTCCTACGAGGTCGCGGCGGTGCGTGGACCGCTCCCGGAGGACATTGCTCGGGACCGCCCGATCGGGCTGCCGCTGGCCTTCGCCTTCGCGCTGCTCGGCGGCCTGATCCTGAACCTGATGCCGTGCGTCTTTCCGATCCTTGCGATGAAGGCACTGAGTCTGATCAATGGCCTCTCCGGGCAGGGTCCGGAGGCGGCGCGCGAGCGTGTCCTCCACGGCCTGGCCTACACCGCGGGGGTTCTCTTCTTTTTCGCCGGGCTCGCGGTGCTCTTGTTGGCCCTGCGTGCCGGCGGGGCGGCCGTCGGTTGGGGTTTTCAGCTCCAGTACCCGCCCTTCGTCGTCTTCATGGCCTACGTCTTTTTCGTGATCGGTCTGAGTCTCGCGGGCGCGATGACCATCGGCGCCCGGCTGATGAGTCTTGGTGGCGCCCGAACGGGATCGGGCACCGCAGGCGCCTTCGGAACCGGCGCCCTCGCGGCCTTGGTCGCCGCACCCTGCACCGCGCCCTTCATGGGTGCCGCCTTGGGATATGCCGTTACCCTGAGCTGGCCGCTGGCGTTGGCGATCATGCTGACCTTGGGATTCGGCTTGGCGCTACCCTTTCTCGTGTTGTCCCTGGTGCCGCGGTTTGCCCGTTTGCTGCCGAAACCGGGCGCGTGGATGGAGACCCTCAAGCAGGCGCTCGCCTTCCCGATGTTCGCGGCCGCTGCTTGGTTGGTCTGGGTCCTGAGCGTGCAGACCGGATCGGCGGGGGTCGCGCTGGTGCTCGGCGGGCTGGTCCTGTTGGCCTTCGGGCTCTGGTTGCGCGAGCGCACCCGCAGCCTGCCCTCGGCACGGCGGCGCTGGGGTCTCGCCGCGACCTCGTCGGCGCTCGTCGGTGCACTCTATCTCGGGGTTGCGACCGATCGGTTGGCCGCACCGATGCTGTCCGAGGGAGAGCAGTCCGCGAGCGGACTCGCGAGCGAGCCCTATTCGCCGGAGCGCCTCGCCGCAGCGCGCGAGGCGCGCCGACCTGTCTTCGTCAACATGACGGCCGCGTGGTGCATCACCTGTCTGGTGAACGAGCGCGTCGCCTTGAGCGCGTCGGACGTTGCGCGGAGCTTCTCGGATGCCGGTGTGCTGTACCTCAAGGGCGATTGGACCAACCGCGATCCCGCGATCACGGCCTATCTCGCCGATCACGGGCGCAACGGTGTCCCGCTCTATGTCTTCTATCCGCCCGACGGGGATCCGCAGATCCTGCCGCAGATCTTGACCGAGGACATGGTGCTGCGCGCAATCCGCTCGTCGGCACCGGGTTCGTCGGGATGAAGATTCACTGAGATCGCCGACGCGTTCTGATGACTGATCACCCACCAGAGAGAAGGAGAACACCATGAAGCACGCTGTTCAGAAGACCCTCGTCGTCGGCGCTGTCGCCTTGGCCGCGACGCTGAGCTTCGGCGTCGCCGTTGCGGCCCCTAAGGTCGGCGCTCCGGCACCGGATTTCAGCGTCGTCGACACCGCAGGCGAGACCTGGACCCTCGGGGGTCTTGCGGGCAAGAAGGTCATCCTCGAATGGACGAATCACGATTGCCCGTACGTGGTCAAACACTACGCCTCGGACAACATGCAGGCCCTGCAGAAAGAGGCGACCGATGCGGGTTATGTCTGGCTGTCGGTCATCTCCTCGGCGTCGGGCAAGCAGGGGCATGTGAGTCCGGCGCAGGCCGATGACCTCACCGACGATCGAGGCGCTGCGCCGACTGCGGTCTTGCTTGATACCTCCGGGGACATGGGCCGCGCTTACGATGCCAAGACCACGCCGCACATGTATGTCATCGATCCGGAAGGGACCTTGGTGTACATGGGCGGCATCGACGATAAGCCGACGACCGATCAAGCCGACATCGCGGGCGCGAGCAACTATGTGCGTCTCGCCATGGCCGATCTGGCTGCCGGCAATCCGGTCGGCACCCCGGTGACTCGGCCCTACGGGTGCTCGGTGAAGTACTGATTCATCGGCTTTGAATCTGGCGGGCGGGACTGTAGACTTCAGCGTTTTCCCCACTCCCAGCGTCAAGAGGTTGTCCAGTGGTCGCCCCCGAGCCCGAATTTCACCGCATCAAGCGGTTGCCGCCCTATGTCTTCAACATCGTCAACGAGTTGAAGGCCGAAGCGCGAGCCCGGGGCGAGGACATCATCGACTTCGGGATGGGGAATCCCGACCAGCCGACCCCGCAGCACATCGTCGACAAGCTGGTCGAGGCGTCGGTCCGCAAGGACACGCATCGCTATTCGGTCTCGCGCGGGATCCCGCGACTGCGCCGCGCCATCTGTCATTGGTATCGCGATCGCTTCGATGTCCATCTGGATCCGGACAGCGAGGCGATCGTCACGATCGGCTCGAAGGAAGGACTCGCCCATCTGGCGCTCGCCACCATGGGGGCCGGGGATTCGGTCTTGGTGCCGAATCCGGCCTATCCGATCCATCCCTATGGATTCATCATCGCCGGTGCGGACGTGCGCCATGTCCGCCTCACGCCGGACGTGGACTTCTTCGAGGAGCTGCAGCGCGCCATCCAGGACTCGTGGCCGAAGCCCAAGATGCTGGTGCTGAATTTCCCGGGGAATCCGACCACGCAGTGCGTGGAGCTGGATTTCTTCCAGAAAGTCATCGACATCGCCTCCGAGCACGGGATCTGGGTGGTCCACGATATCGCCTATGCCGACATCGTCTTCGACGGCTATCGTGCCCCCTCGATCCTGCAGATCCCGGGCGCGAAGGATATCGCCGTCGAGTTCTTCTCGATGTCCAAGAGCTACAACATGCCGGGCTGGCGCGTCGGATTCATGTGCGGCAACCGTACACTGGTTGCCGCGCTCGCGCGCATCAAGTCCTATCTCGACTACGGGACCTTCACGCCGATCCAGGTCGCGGCCATCGCTGCGCTGGAGGGGCCGCAGGATTGCGTGCGCGAGATCAGCGACACCTACGAGAGCCGGCGCGATGTTCTGTGCAGCGGGCTGAACGCCGCGGGCTGGCCGATCGAGCCGCCGAAGGCGACCATGTTTGTTTGGGCGCCGATTCCCGAGCCCTATCGGTCACTCGGCTCGCTCGAGTTTTCCAAGAAGCTCCTGCAGGAGGCCAAGGTTGCGGTCTCGCCCGGGATCGGCTTCGGTGAATACGGGGACGGCCACGTGCGTTTCGGGCTGATCGAGAACGAGCATCGCACCCGCCAGGCGATTCGCGGGATCAAAGAGATGTTCCGCCGCGAGTCGCGCGCCGGGAGCTGAGCTTTCGAATGAGGTTGACGCACGCGTCGGCGAACCGATTTGCGAACAAGGGGTGCATGAATGGAACCGGTGAAGGTTGGACTTCTGGGCTTGGGGACGGTCGGCGGCGGCACCGTGTCGGTCTTGTCGCGCAATGCCGCGGAGATCGCGCGTCGGGCCGGTCGCGGGATCGAGATCTCGCACGCGGCGGCACGCGACTATGATCCGGAGCGCATTCAAGGTCTGGAGGCGATCGGACGGATCGGCACCGACGCCTTCGCCGTGGTC
Source organism: Thiocapsa sp. (assembly GCF_011390875.1). Taxonomy (GTDB): domain Bacteria; phylum Pseudomonadota; class Gammaproteobacteria; order Chromatiales; family Chromatiaceae; genus Thiocapsa. Next base: position 1,669 of record NZ_JAABRP010000128.1, on the reverse strand, counting down.
GAGGATCCCGAGGTTCGGATCGTCGTCGAGCTGATCGGCGGATACTCGCCTGCGCTCGAGCTGGTGCTCAGGGCGATCGAGAACGGCAAGCACGTGGTTACGGCCAACAAGGCGCTGATCGCGCGGCACGGCAACGAGATCTTCGCCGCGGCGCGCGAGCGTGGCGTGATGGTGGGCTTCGAGGCGGCCGTCGCCGGCGGTATTCCCATCATTAAGGCCTTGCGCGAAGGCCTGGCGGCAAACCATATCGAGTGGATCGCCGGCATCATCAACGGCACCGGCAACTTCATCCTGACCGAAATGCGCGACAAAGGTCGCGATTTCGCCGATGTCCTCGCCGAAGCTCAGGCGTTGGGTTACGCGGAGGCCGATCCGACCTTCGATGTCGAAGGCATCGATGCCGCGCATAAGCTGACGATCCTCAGCTCGCTGGCCTTCGGTGTTCCGCTCCAGTTCGAGCGGTGTTTTACCGAGGGCATTTCGAAGGTTGGAGCGTTGGACGTCGCCTACGCCGCGGAGCTGGGCTACCGCATCAAACACCTCGGCATCACGCGTCGCAGCGAGGACGGGATCGAGCTGCGGGTGCACCCGACGCTGATCCCCGAGCGCCGTCTGATCGCGAATGTCGACGGGGTGATGAACGCCGTGCTGGTGAAGGGCGATGCGGTCGGGCCGACGCTCTATTACGGCGCCGGGGCGGGTGCAATGCCGACCGCGTCGGCGGTGATTGCGGACCTGGTGGATGTAGTGCGTGCCCTGACGACGGATCCCAATAACCGGGTTCCGCATTTGGCCTTCCAACCCGACGAGTTGGCCGACACCCCGGTGATGCCGATGGAGGCGGTGCAGACCGCCTATTATCTGCGCCTTGCGGCGCTCGATCAGCCCGGCGTCATGGCTCGGATCGCGAGCATCCTGGGCGAGCAGGGCATCAGCATCGAGGCGATCAAGCAGAAGGAGCCGGAGGAAGGCCAGACGCATGTGCCGTTGGTCATGCTCACCCATCGTGTGATCGAGCGTCAGATGAACGAGGCAATCGCCCGAATCGAGGCGTTGGATTCGGTGCAGGGCGAGGTCACGCGGATCCGGATGGAGACCTTGTCGGGCTAAAACAGTGCGCGTCATGCCGCACAGATTCGACCGTGTCCAGAGCGAAATGCATCATTTCCACGTTGCGTTTGGCTTTGGCGATATCCTCGATCTCGATGAGACGCGGTTAAAATTTTAATCTTTTTAATATTTTAAACCGCGCCGGCACCAACGGTCGTCAAGTCTGTCGAGGCCGATCCCATCCACAAACATCGCATACCGCACCGGGGCGCGGTTTAAGGCCACAGGCGGATGGCGGCAACCACCAGTGCGCCGACGGTGACCGTCAGGCCGAATGACCAGAACATGAAGCGGTCGAGCCGCCGGGTTAGCTCTTCGAAGCGTTTGTCCATGGCTTCGAAGCGCTTGTCTGTGGCTTCGAAGCGTTTTTCGACGGCATCGAAGCGCTGATTCATGTTCAGCTGCAGTTGCTCGAAGCGCTTATCAACGGCCTCGAAGCGCTTGTCCATGTTCAGCTGCATCTGCTCGAAACGCTTCTCGACCGCGTCGAAGCGCTTGTCCATCTGCACCAGGATGGTCTGGATCAACTCGCGCTGGTGCCTGAGCTCCTCCTCGACCC
>NZ_JAABRP010000127.1 GCF_011390875.1 Thiocapsa sp. | reverse complement strand
CCCCTTGCCGACGCTCACGGCCGCACCGCAGCGCAACCGCTCCTGGGCGTCGCGCGAGGCCTTCGGAAAGTCCTTCGCCTTCTGGATGTCCTTGACCGTGATGAGACCGCGCAGCTCGAACCGGTCGTTGATCACCAGGACCTTCTCGATGCGATGCTCGTGCAGAAGCCGCTGGACGTCTTCCCGGCTTGCGCCTTCGCGCACCGTGACCAGACGTTCGTGCGGGGTCATGATGGTCGAGACCGGCTCGGACATGCGGGTCTCGAAGCGCAGATCGCGCCCCGTAACGATCCCGACCAGCAGGCCGTTCTCCGTCACAGGTACGCCCGAGATGTTGTGCGCGTGCGTCAGCTTCAGCACCTCGCCGATACTGGTTCCGGGGCCGACCGTGATGGGGTTGCGGATAATCCCGCTCTCGTAGCGCTTGACCGCCATGACCTCGCGGGCCTGGCGCTCGGCGTTCATGTTTTTGTGAATGATCCCGATGCCGCCTTCCAGCGCCATTGCGATCGCCAGGCGTGCCTCGGTGACGGTGTCCATCGCGGCCGAGACAAGGGGAATCTTGAGCGCGATTCCACGGGTCAGCTTGGTCTGGAAATCGACCTCGTTCGGGAGCACCCGCGAGTGCGCCGGCACAAGGAGGACGTCGTCGAAGGTGAGTGCTTCCTGGATCAGGCGCATGGGGGGAGGCTCCGCAATCAGTGACCAGAACAGGAAAATAACCCGAAAGTATAGAATTTCAACGGCCGAAGGTAAACTCCGTCCGACGTCGATCTCATCGAAGCCTTTGGTTGCGAATCCTGCCCATGCCGCTCGAACGACCTGCCCGTGCCCTTGACGATCACCGCGATGTCTACAGTGTGGCCCGCCTCGCGAGCGAGGTGCGGGCGGTGCTCGACGGGAGCTTCCCCGTGCTTTGGGTCCAAGGCGAGCTGTCGAATCTGGCCCAGCCCGCCTCCGGTCACATCTATTTCACGCTCAAGGATGCTGCGGCACAGGTCCGATGTGCCATGTTTCGGCCCAAGCGGATGCTCCTGAACTTCCGTCCGACGAACGGTCAAGAGGTGCTGGTTCGCGCTCGGGTGACGCTCTTCGAGCCGCGCGGCGATTTTCAGTTGGTGATCGACTACATGGAGCGGGGTGGGGAGGGCGCGCTCAGGCTCGAGTTCGAGCGCTTGAAGCGCAAGCTGGCCGCCGAAGGCTTCTTTGACGAGGCCGCGAAGCGCCCCATTCCCGCCTTTCCGCGACAGGTGGGTCTGATCACCTCCCCCAGCGGGGCGGCGGTGCGCGATCTGCTCGCCGTCTTGAAGCGGCGGTTCGCGGCCTTGCCCGTGGTGATCTATCCGGCTCAGGTGCAGGGCGAGGCCGCCCCGGCGTCGCTCCGCGCCGCGTTGGCGGCGGCCAACGCCCGCGCCGAGTGCGACGTACTCATCCTGGCCCGCGGCGGCGGCTCGCTCGAAGATCTCAACGCCTTCAACGACGAGGCCCTCGCTCGCGCGATCCGCGCCTCCGCGATCCCGGTTGTCACCGGGGTCGGGCACGAGAGCGACATCAGCATCGCCGATCTGGTCGCCGACCGTCGCGCCGCCACGCCCTCCGCGGCGGCCGAGCTCGTCGCGCCCTCGGGCGAGCATCTGCGCCACCGCCTTGTCGCCTTGACCCGGCGTCTGGATGCGGCCCATGCGCGTCATCGCCTCGCCGCCCGCCAGCGGCTGAACGCCGTTGTGCGCCACCTGGCGTTGCTCCACCCGGCCGCGCGCCTTCAGCAGCGCGCCCAGCGTCTGGATCAGCTCGAGCAGCGCTTGGTCTCGCACATTTTGAATCGGCTGGCGCGGGCGCAGGCTCGCTTGCGCCCGGCGGCGGCGCGCCTGATGTTCGTCTCGCCGGGGCGACGCCTGGAGGGGCTCGGCAACGCCGTTGCTGCGCTCGCCGAGCGTCTCGCCCGCGCCCGGGCGCGGCTCGCCGAGACCCGGCGGGAGCGATTGATGCGCGCCGTCGCCGGATTGGAGGCGCGCAGCCCCCTGGCGACACTCGCCCGAGGCTATGCCATCGTCACCCGCCTGCCGGACGGCGAGATCGTGCGGGCACCCGATGAGGCCCCGCCCGGCACACACATCGAGGCACGCCTCGCGAAGGGCCGCCTCAGGGCAATCGTTGAGCCCGAAAAATCCATTCTTCCCCTTCCGAAATAAAATCATAAACCGCGTCACCACCGCGCCCCGACCGTGCTCGGGATCCCGAGAGCCCGCTCGATCCGCACATGTCACGCCGGACGCGGTTTATTCTCAGAGGTTTTCCGGGCGTTGGGCATACCCCGTCATCTCCAAATACCCACGCCCGATCTCCCTCTCCCCCTCATATACCCTGACTGCACCCTCCCAATAGACGATTCCGGTCGAGCGTCGACCGTCGAGCTCTTGGTCGTCCATCAGCGGTTCCAGGCGGAGGGTCCGGCCGTCGAGCTCCAGGGTCCACTCGACCGGGTATTCGGCGCCTGTGCGGGGCGACTGCCAGCGGCGACGAGGGACAAAGCGCACCTGCTCGGGCGCCAGGATTCGCGCGGGCCGTGTGCCCTCCTGCAACGTTGCGGCAGCCCAAAGCGGCGAGTCGTCGTCCCTGCGCATCCGAAACGCCATCAGCGAGCCGCCGTCGCTCAGGTTGATGCCGATCCAGTCCCAGCCTTGGGCCTGGGAGGGCATGATCTCGGTAGACCACTCGTGGTCGAGCCATGCCTGTCCGCTGACCTTCAGGTCCGCCCCGTCGATGCGGATGCGCCCGTCGACGGCGAGCTGCGGGCGGCTGTAGTAGTAGCTCGCGTTGCTCGGATCCGGTGTCTTCTGGCTGAAGCCTTCGCGGCCGTTGAGGACGGGCGGGCCGGGCGGCGCCAGTGCGAGGTCCAGGTCGAAGGCGTCGGAGGTGACTCGGGTCCGATACTGCGTGCCCCCTTCATCCAGCACCAGCTCCCAATCGCCGATCCAGGCGCGGGTCCGCCCGACAGCGGCACCGGCCAAGGGATCGAGCGCACGCTCGACGCGCTCGGCATGGATCAGGACTCCGGTGGCCGGGTCGGCGATCGCGGCATGGGCCAGGATGAGCTGGCGTGGTGCGAAGCGGCTCGGGTTGCCCGCGCCGATGCCGGTCCCGACCCGAAAGAAGGTGACCTGGAAGCCGCGCTCGGTGCCGGTCTCGTCGGTCAGCCAGCCCGTGATGTACCACCATTCGGTGCGGAAATCCGGGTGTGCGCCCGTGTCCGCGGGAAAGGTCATGGGGCGCCCTTCGACCACCGGGGCGAAGTCGCTCGCCCAGACGCCCGCGATCGGCCAGCAGAGCATGAGGATCAGCACAAGCCATGCGCGCATCACCAGTCCTCCCGCACCGCGAGCACCGCGTCCTGCCGCATCGCCTGCCGACCGGCGAGTCGGGCGGCGAGCGCGGCGAGTAGGATCATCGCCGAGCCGAAGATCAGCAGCAGGCCGAACGGAAGCTGCATGTCCATGCTCCAGTGAAAGCTCTGCGGATTGATGACCTTGATCAGTACCAGCGCGATCGCTCCGCCGGCGACCACTCCGACGCCCACACCGACCGCGGCGGTTAGTGCCGCCTCCAAGGCCAGAAGCGTCCCGATCCGGCGTCGCGGCAGACCCAGGTGGCGCAGGATCCCGAACTCCTTGCGACGACTGGTCGCGAGCGCGGCGAAGGTGGTCCCGATGCCGAAGAGACCGATCGTGACCGCGACAGCCAGCATCAGATAGGTCGCCAGGAAGGTGCGGTCGAAGACCTCGAGGATCATGTTGCGCAGCTCACCGGGAAGGATCATCTCGCTGACCCGATCGCCGAGAGTTGCGCGGATGGCGGTCATGATCCCGACCGGGTCGGTACCGGGCGCCAGCGTGAGGCCCAGATCGTTGGTGCGCCGATCGCCGGTAAGGGCGCGGAAGGTCGCAAGCTCGATCACCGCCGCCCCTTGCTGGCGTGCGTAATCCCGCCAGATGCCGACGACGCGAAAGGTTTGCAGCTGTTCGCCGATGGGCAGTGCGAGCGGATCCCCGACCCCGAGATCCAGCCGATCGGCCAGGGCCTCCGAGATCCAGGTCGGCGGATCCGTGCCCGGTCCGGCGGGCGGATCGAGCGTGCCGGCGACAAGCGGAAGGCCCGAGGTGTCCTGCACCGGGCGGGCGATGAGCGCGATCGCCTCGCGCACCTCGCCGATGCGCAGGCTCTCGAAGCGCACCGGCCGCACCGCCTCCACACCCGGCAGCGCGGCCACGCGCGACACGGCAACCGGATCCAGATAGCCGCTCGCGCCCGAGTCGGATGCGCGCAGATAGAGATCGGCGGGGAGCATCCGGGTCAGCCAGTTATCCAGCGAATCACGGAACGAGTCGACCATAATCGCCATCGACACCGCCAGGGCGACGCTGGCGACAACCCCCACACCGGCCACGACCGCTTGACCCGGGGCGGCGGCGAGCCGCGCCCGCGCCAGTCGGGTCACGAGCGAGCCCCGCACCGGCAAGAGACGCATCGCACCGACCGTGGCGCCGGGGATGGCGAGAACGGCAGCGACCAAGATGAGTGCGACGGCTAGATAACCAAACACAGGAACACCGCCGACCGGCGGCAGCAGGCACAGCAGAGCGGCGAGGATCAGGGCGATCAGGGTGGCACCCCAGCGCGGACGCGCCTGATAGACCTCGGCCTCGTCGCCCGCCCGCAGCCCGCGAGCGGGCACCATCCGGGCGGCCTCGCGCGCCGGCAGCCAGGCGCCGGCCACACCCGCGAGCACGCCGAGCGCGAGATAGGCCAGGGTCAGCACCGGCTCGACGCGCAGCTGCGGGGCGACGCCTCGGAAGAAACCCGCGCCCAAGTCGCCGCCGATCAGGCTGAAGGCCAGCGCGGTCAGCAGATAGGCCAGGATCACGCCGATCACGCCGCCGACCACCCCCAGCAAGGCGCCCTCCGCCAGCAACCCGCGCCGCAGGCTCCCGCGGTCGAGCCCGAGCGCGCGCAGGAAGGCGAATTCGCGGCGTCGGCGCACGACCGCGAGCCACTGTGTCGAGAAGACCAGGAAGCCGCCGGTCAAGAGCGCGATGGCCGCCAGCATCGTCAAATTGACCCGATAGGCGCGCGATACGCCCGTGACCTCGGACGCCGTCTCCTCCGGCGTCAAGAGTGTGACGCCCGGCGGCAACAGGGTGCGCAGCTGCTCCTGCGCCGGACCGCGCTCACTCCCCGGAGCGAGACGCAGATCGATCCGGGTCAGGCGACCGATCCGATCGAAGGCCTGCTGGGCACCGGCGATGTCCATCACGGCCAACACCTGCCCGACGCCGGCGCCCGGCACGGAGCCTGCAACCCGCAAACGCGCCTCGCCGATCCCGACCTGGACCGCGACCGCATCCCCGGCATCGAGCTTGAGTCGCGTCCCCGCGGCAGGGCTCAGGAAGAGTGCGTCGGGTTGGAGTGCAGCCAGTCGATCGGGGCGATCCGCGTCGGAGCCTTCGGGGTCCTCGCCGCCCGCGGTGGCCGTTTCGACGATGGGCAGCAACGAGGGCGTGACCTGCGCGACGCGGAAGAGATCGATTCCGAACACCCGCAGCGTCTCGTCGCGACCCGGCAACCGGGCTTGAATCTCCAAGAGCGGACTCGCTGCGGCCACCGCCGGATGCAGGGCGATCCGCGCATAGACCGCGTCGTCGAAGCCGCTGCGTGGGCCGACCACCTGAAGATCCGCCTCTCCGCTCAACAGGCGCATCCCGCGGCCGAGCTCGTCGAGCGCGGCGGTATGGATGAGCTGCACCGCCAGCCCGAGCGCCACGCCGAGCGCGATCGCGAGCAGCGATAATGCGGTGGCGAGGCGTCGCCTTCGAAGACTGGCGAGAAAGATATGCCGCAGGGCAGCATCGGTACCGGATCCGAAGAGGCCCATCGTCTTATCCCGCATCCTCGACCAAGCCGCTCGCGGTCAGCCGCAGGATGCGGTCGGCATGGGCGGCGGCGGCGCGCGAGTGCGTGACCAGGATCCCGATCGCCCCGGCGTTGTGGATGCCCTCGAACAGCAGCTCGAGCACACCCTGCGCGCGTTCGGGGTCGAGGTTTCCGGTCGGCTCGTCGCAGAGCACGACTGCCGGCGCATGCACCAGCGCGCGGGCGATGGCGACGCGTTGAAGCTCACCGCCCGAGAGGTGACGCGGCCAGTCGTCGCCGCGCGGACCCAGTCCGACCCGCTCGAGCATGGCGCGGGCACGCCGATCGGCGACCGCCTCCTTCTCGTCGAGCAGCCACAGCGGCAGGGCGACGTTCTGGGCCAAGGTCAGGTGCGGCAGGACATGGAATGCCTGGAACACGAACCCCAGCTCGCTCCGACGCAACCGCGAGCAGGCATCCTCGTCGAGTGCGGTCACCACGGTGTCGCGCAAGCGGATGCAGCCGCCGTCGACCGGCTCCAGACCCGCGATGCAATTCAGCAAGGTCGACTTGCCCACGCCGGACTCGCCCATCACGGCGACCGACTCGCCCGGCGAGAGGGTCAAGGAGACCTGCTCGAAGAGGGGGTGATCCAGTGAGGTGTCGAAACGCTTGGAGAGGTTTTCGATGGACAGCATGGGTGATCGATCGTGGTGAGTGGTGAGTGATGAGTGGTGAGTGGTTGGTGGTTGGTGGCTAGAAACGATTTCTTGAACAGTGGCTTGGCGGCCGGAAAGCCGCAAAGCCGGCGCGTATCGGGGTATCGATTCGGCAATGGCCGGCGCCATTCTATTCGCAACGGGGTCGAGGCGGCCCCGAAAACCCTTTGCGTCCTTCGCGCCTTTGCGTTTCAAATTGACCCGCTTCCGCCGGCTGCCGACAGCAATCCGAGCCGTGGCCGATGCGACTAATCGCGAAGGAGATGATCCATGAGGGTTCAGGTTCTGCAACACGTCCCGTTCGAGGACATCGGCTCGATGGCGTCCTGGTTCGCGGCGCGCGGCATCACCCCGAACTACACGCGTTTTTTCGACAACGGCCTGCTCCCGCCGGTCGACGGTCTCGATCTGGTCATCGTCATGGGCGGTCCGATGAGCGTCAACGACGAGGCGCAGTTGCCTTGGTTGCGCGCCGAGAAGCAGTTTTTACGCGAGGCGATCGCACGCGGCGTCCGGGTGCTCGGGGTCTGTCTGGGTGCACAACTGATTGCCGATGCACTCGGTGCCCGCGTCTATCCCAACGCGGAGAAGGAGATCGGCTGGTTCCCGATTCAGGGGGTCCGCGCGGACGCCGATACGGATGAAAACTGCTGCCGCTTTTCGGCCGACAGTCTTGTCTTCCACTGGCACGGCGAGACCTTCGATCTTCCGCCCGGCGCGGTGCGACTGGCGCGCAGCGCGGCATGCGAGAACCAGGCGTTCCGCATCGGCCGGCAGGTGTTCGGGCTTCAGTTCCACCTGGAAACCACACCGGAGAGCGCCGCGGCGATCCTCGATCACTGCCGCGACGAGTTGGTGCCTGCGCCCTGGATCCAGACCGAGGCGGCCATTCGCGGGGTCGACGCGGCCGCTTATGCCGAGGCCAATCGTTTGATGGGCAGAGTCCTGGACGACCTCGTCGGATCGGCGCGCCCCTGAGCCGCCGGAAAAGATGATCTCGGACGGTCTCGGAATCCTCAACCAAACCAGCAGAGGTGACACACCGATGGAGATCCCGAGCTTCCTCGTGCAGTGGCCGTTGCAGGCCGTGATCGCGATCGTTGCGGGCTTGATCATCCTGATCGCTCCGCGTGTCCTCAACTATGCCGTTGCGACCTACCTGCTCGCGGTCGGTGCTCTCGGGCTCCTGTTGGTCTATCAGGGGCAGGCGGTGAAGGCGCAGACCATCATCGCTCTGGTTGCCGGTGTGCTCATCCTGATCAAGCCCAACATTCTCAACTATGTCATCGGGATCTATCTGATTCTGTTGGGTTTGCTCGAGGCCGGGGTCATCCGCATCTAAACCGCGTCCGGAGCGGCATGCGTAATTTTCATTTTGCGTTTGGCCTTGGAGATGTCCTCGATCTCGGTGAGACGCGGTTTAGGATTCTGAAAAACAAAAACTTTAAACCGCGTACCGGCCGAGGATCAGGCGTGCACTCACCGTAGGACTCACCCGGAACTCAGCAACTCGCTCCGGACTCGGCTGAATCGCTCATCCGGTGCGGGTCGATCGCCAGGGTGCCCGCAACCCTCAGCCTTGCGCGCTGATGCGCTGGGTGCCGGCAATCCGAAGATCGTCGACGGCGGCTTGAACTCGCGGGTCGGCAATGCCAGACTCCCGCAGCTTCCAATGACGATCCTGTGGTTATGGACCTGAACTTTCTCGACTTCGAACAGCCCATCGCCGAGCTCGAGGCCAAGATCGAAGAGCTGCGTCTCGTTGGCTTCGACAACGAGCTGAACATTCAAGAAGAGATCGAGCGGCTTCATACCAAGTGTGTCGCGTTGACCGATTCCATCTTCTCCGCGCTCAGCCCTTGGCAGATCTCCCAGCTCTCGCGGCATCCGCAGCGGCCCTATCTGCTCGACTACGTGCGGCGGATCTTCGACGAGTTCCACGAGCTGCACGGCGACCGTGCCTTCGCGGACGACCGCGCCATCGTGGGCGGGATGGCACGCATCGAAGGTCGTCCGGTGATGGTGATCGGCCATCAGAAGGGCCGCGACACCAAGGAGAAGATCCTGCGCAACTTCGGGATGCCGCGTCCCGAGGGCTATCGCAAGGCGCTGCGTCTGATGGAGATGGCGGAGCGTTTTAGCCTGCCGATCCTGACCTTCATCGACACGCCGGGTGCCTATCCGGGTGTCGGTGCCGAAGAGCGCGGCCAGAGCGAGGCGATCGCGCGCAACCTGCGCGAGATGTCCAGGCTGCGCACCCCGATCCTCTGCACGGTCGTCGGCGAGGGCGGCTCGGGCGGGGCCTTGGCGATCGGCGTCGGCGATTGGCTGGGCATGCTGCAGTTCAGTACCTATTCCGTGATCTCGCCCGAGGGCTGTGCATCGATCCTCTGGAAAAGCGCGGACAAGGCCCAGCTCGCCGCCGAGGCGATGGCCATCACCTCCGACAAGCTGCTCGAGCAGGGGCTGATCGATCAAATCATCAAGGAGCCGCTCGGCGGCGCACACCGCAATCCGGAAGCGACGGCTGCTTCGATCAAGGCCGCTATCGTGACCCGTCTCGACGAGCTGTGCGGAACCGATCCGGACGAGCTGATCGCCGCACGCTACAAGCGTCTGATGGGCTACGGCAAGTTCAAGGACGAACGCGCGGCGCCGCGGTGATGCCATGACCGGGCGCGTCCCGGAGCGCTTGGCCGAAGCGCTGCGCCGACTCGGCCCGTCGGGAGACTACTGGATCGCCTTCAGCGGCGGAACGGATTCCACTGCGTTACTTCACGCCGCTGCCGCCCTGCGTGACGACTCGCGTGGCGCACTGCGAGCCATCCACATCGACCACGGACTCCACCCCGATTCGCCCCTGTGGTCCGATCACTGTCGCCGCATCTGCGACGCACTCGGCGTGCAACTCGTGGTGCGCCGTCTGAATCTCAAACCCATCTCCGGAGAGAGTCTCGAGGCGATGGCGCGCGAGGCACGCTATCGCGTCCTCGCCGACATGCTGCGCCCCGGCGATCTCATGCTGACGGCGCACAATCAGGACGATCAGGCCGAGACGCTGCTGCTTGCCCTCTTGCGCGGGAGCGGTGTTCACGGGTTGGCGGCGATGCCGCGCGAGGCCGAGCTTGGGCAGGGCCGTCTGGTGCGGCCTCTGCTCGATATACCGAGGGAGACGCTGGAGCGGTATGTCCGCGCCTTCGGGCTGACTTGTATCGAGGATCCGAGCAACGCATCGGTTCGGATGGATCGCAATTATCTGCGCAACAGCGTCGTACCCTTGTTGAGGGCGCGCTGGCCGGGACTCTCCGCGACCCTCTCGCGCAGTGCAGGGCATTGCGCCGAGACGGCACGCCTGGTCGACGGCCTCGCTGCGGAGCTCATGGACGCGTGCGCCGGCGCGTATTCGGGTACGCTCGGTATCCGAGCGCTCGGGGCGCTGGAGCGCTCGCGCTGCAAGGCGGTCCTGCGACTGTGGTTGCGTCGCCGCGGTTTCGCGCTGCCCGATATGCGACATCTCGCGCGCATCCTCGACGAGGTTCTGACGGCCCGTGCCGATGCCGATCCGCTGGTCGCTTGGTCGGGTTGCGAGGTGCGCCGCTACCGGGACGACCTCTTTGCCCTCGCTCCCTTGCCGCCGCCTCCGGGCGCATTGACGATCCGCCGAGCGCCGAGCGGGGTGCCGCCCGTGCTCGAGCTTCCGAGTGGACTCGGATGGCTGCAATGGCCGGACGCGAGCAAAGTTGCGGAACAGACTCGATGGCCGGACGGGGCCCCGACGGTCCGCTTCGGCTCGATCGGGCAGACCTGCCGTCCGCGGTCGACGTCCCGCCGCCGCACCCTCAAAAATCTCTTCCAGGAGGCCGGTATCCCGCGTTGGCTGCGTCCCTACGTCCCCTTGGTGTTCTCGGGCGACACCCTGATCGGGGTGGCCGGCGTGTGCGGATGCCACGACGAACTCCGGGACCCGGCCACGCATGACGTACCGCAATGGCATGGCCATCCTTGGGAAGACCTCGGCCTCTTTCGAAATCGAGCCGAATGACCTCCGTGCCAGACAACGCTAAGACGATTTACGTGATAAGGCATCCTGCATGCGCATGCCTCGACGTGCTTTAGTGCAAAGGTCGAATAAATTCGCCCCTACATGCCGATCGACCCTTTCTCGGGAATCACCTAAAAGTCCTGAGTCGCGTCACTCAAAGGCTGTTGTCACGTACGAGGCCGAAAACACATCGGACCCGAGAGGATCGCTCGTTACGCGACTCAGTACAGCGCATTCATCATTTTCGCGCGATACCCGGCGACCAGATCGCCGCTGCCGAGCAGATCGAAGACGGCGAGCATCCCTTTGCGTGCGGCGTCGTCCTGAAACGCGCGGTCGCGTTTCATGAGGGTCAGCAGGTTCTCGAGCGCGGACGCATAATCACCGCGCAAGACTTGGTGTGCGGCAAGCTGGTAGCGGGCCAGGCTGTCCTTCGGATTGTTCGAGAGCTGCACGATCAGCTCCGATTCCGGTGGTGCGTCTTCGAGCGCCGTCGCGAATCGCAGCTGACCGCGCAGCGCCAAGACCTCGGGCTCGCCCGCAAGCTCGATCGGGAGCTTGTCGATCGCCGCCTGGGCCTCGATGATTTCGCCCCGCGCCGCCATGAGTTGCAGCTCCGCGAGTGCCACGCGGGCATTCTCCGGATCCGCCTCCCGTGCCCGATCGATCAGGGCTCGGGCGCCGTCGAGATCGCCCGCGACCATAAGCCCCTGCGCCTGTGCCAACAGCCCGTCGGAGGCGCGCGGGATGTGCCGGTCGAGGAATTCGCGGATCTGACCCTCGGGCAGTGCGCCCATGAATTGATCGACGGGTCGCCCGGACTTGAACAACTGTACCGTCGGGAGGCTGCGGATACCGAACTCGGCGGCCAGCGCCTGTTGCTCTTCGGTGTTGACCTTGGCCAGAATGAACCGCCCGCGGTACTCGGAGGCCAGATTGGCGAGGATGGGCATCAGCATGCGGCAGGGCGCACACCAGTCGGCCCAGAAGTCGACGAGGACGGGACGGTCGAAGGATCCCTCCAGGACAACCGCCTGAAAATTCTCCGCCGTAACGGTCACAATATTGGGTGAGTCGGCCATGATCGGGATACTCCTGAAGACGGATCGGATGGCGTGGATCTAAACCGCGTCCCGAGCGACATGCGTCATTTTCATGTTGTGTCGGGCTCAAGAATGTTTCCGATTTTTTTGGGGACGCGGTTTAAAATTGAATGTTTTTGAATATCTTAAACCCCGCCAGCTCCGACAGTCATCGGAGCTGGCGGGGCCGAGACCATCCAACAAACGACGCATACCGCATCGGGCGCGGTTTAACAGTCGAACATAACTGTCGAATGAGGTCGATTCAAGCCGAACGAGCCGGGTATCCGGTACAACCGCAAGGAGTCATCGCCATGTCCGAATCGCTTCACGTTGTTTGCCCCGCCTGCGACGCGGTCAACCGGGTCCCTCGGGAGCGTCTCGGTGCCGCCGCGAAATGCGGCAAGTGTCACGGCCAGCTGTTTCTCGGCCAGCCGCTGGCGCTGGACGAGCCCCGATTTGCGCGCCATCTCTCGCGCAGCGATCTGCCGCTTCTCGTGGATTTCTGGGCGCCTTGGTGCGGACCCTGCCGGATGATGGCCCCGGCCTTCGAGGCCGCCGCCGGTCGGCTTGAGCCGCACCTGCGTCTGGTGAAGGTCAACACCGAGGAGGCGCAGGCCCTGGCTGCGCGTTTCGGCATCCGCAGCATCCCGACCCTGGCGCTGTTTCGAGGTGGTGCGGAGGTCGCGCGTACGGCCGGCGCGATGGATACGAACGGGATCATCGCCTGGGCGCGGCAGGCGCTCTAAACCGCGACTGGAGCGAGATGCTGATTTTCGAGTGGGCTCGACGTTTGGTGCATCCACAACCCTTAGCGGGGACGCGGTTTAGAATGATATATTTTTTAATATCTTAAACTGCACCGGCTCCAACGCTTGTCAAGTCTGCCGGGGCTGATCCCATCCGAAAACATCTCGTACCGCGCCGGGCGCGGTTTAATACCGAATCCGACGCCGGGTCCGAGACGCAGATCTTGTTGCGGATGTCGCGGCCGGCAGCAGGGGCAGTTTCGGTCCTGCCGTTCTGCGGCTTGTCGTCGTTCGTCATCACGGTGCACATGGACACCCGCGCGCGGCTTCTTTAGAATTCCGGCGGGTCAGGGCGTTGCCCATGTGCCCGCCCAGGCGTCATTGCGCCGTCACCCTCGTTCGCGTCGCGGCCCTTGCACGCCCCCGCCCGGATCGGAGAAACCCTTGAGCAAACCCGCGGTACTCGTGCTGGAGGACGGATCCGTCTTCCGGGGAACGTCGATCGGCGCCGATGGATCGAGCGTCGGCGAGGTGGTGTTCAACACCGCCATGTCCGGATATCAGGAGATCCTCACCGATCCCTCGTATCTGCGACAGCTCGTCACCCTGACCTACCCCCACATCGGCAATGTCGGGACGAACCCGGAGGACGAGGAGTCCGACCGCGTTCAGGCCGCCGGCCTCATCATTCGCGACCTGCCGATCCTGCCCAGCAACTTTCGCATGACGGAGCGTCTCGACGCCTATCTGCGGCGTCAGGGCATCGTCGGCATCGCCGATATCGACACCCGACGGTTGACCCGTCTGCTGCGCGAGAAGGGCGCCCAAAACGGCTGTCTTCAGGCTGGCCACGGAATCGACGAGGCGGCGGCGCTGCGCGCGGCGCAAGGCTTTCCGGGCCTCAAGGGCATGGATTTGGCGCAAGAGGCATCGACCTCCGAGACCTATTCCTGGACCCAGGGCGTCTGGGTCTTGGGCGAAGGCCATCCCGAGTCCATTCATCCGGTTGGTAATCGTCTGCCCTTCCATGTGGTCGCCTACGACTACGGCATCAAGCGCAACATCCTGCGGATGCTGGCCGCGCGCGGCTGTCACGTCACGGTCGTCCCCGCGCACATGCCGGCGACGACGGTGCTGGGTCTGAAGCCGGACGGGGTGTTTCTATCCAACGGTCCGGGCGATCCGGAGCCCTGCGATTATGCGATCGACGCGATCCGCGAGCTGCTGGACACCGACATACCGCTCTTCGGCATCTGTCTCGGCCACCAGCTGCTGGGTCTCGCCTGCGGCGCGCGCACGCTGAAGATGAAGTTCGGCCATCACGGCGCCAATCACCCGGTGCAGGATCTCGCCACCGGCGAGGTCATGATCAGCAGCCAGAACCACGGCTTCGCGGTCGACGAGGAGAGTCTGCCCCCGACGGTCGAGGCCACCCATCGCTCCTTGTTCGACGGCAGTCTGCAGGGCATCCGGCATCGGGATCGCCCGGCATTCGGATTCCAGGGTCACCCCGAGGCCAGTCCGGGTCCCCATGATCTCGCACCGCTCTTCGATCGTTTTATCGAGCTCATGCGCGCCCGCAAGGCATAAACCGCGCCCGGAGCGAGATGCTGATTTTCGAGTGTGTTCGACGTTTGGTGCATCCACGGCCGTTAGCGGGGGCGCGGTTTAAAAGGATATCGCTTTTATATCTTAAACCGCGCCGATTCCAGCGCTCGTTGAGTCTGCCGGAGCCGATCCCATCCAAAAATATCGCATACCGCGCTGGGCGCGGCTTAACCGGCGAATGAACCCCCATGCCTAAGCGTACCGACATCTCCAGCATCCTGATCATCGGCTCCGGGCCGATCGTGATCGGTCAGGCGTGCGAGTTCGACTACTCCGGCGCGCAAGCCTGCAAGGCGCTGCGCGAGGAGGGTTACCGGGTCATCCTGGTGAACTCCAACCCCGCCACCATCATGACCGACCCCGAGATGGCGGACGCGACCTACATCGAGCCGGTCACCTGGCGCGCGGTCTCGGCCATCATCGAGCGCGAGCGCCCGGATGCGCTTCTGCCGACCATGGGCGGGCAGACCGCGCTCAACTGCGCGCTTGATCTGGTGCGCGAGGGCGTGCTCGAACGCTTCGGTGTCGAGCTGATCGGCGCCTCGCGCGAGGCGATCGACAAGGCCGAGGACCGTGATCTCTTCCGCAAGGCGATGCGCAAGATCGGGCTGGACATGCCCCGCTCGGCGATTGCGCACAGCCTGGAGGAGGCGATCCAGGTCCAGGCCTCGATCGGCTTTCCGACCATCATCCGCCCGTCCTTCACGATGGGCGGCAGCGGCGGCGGCATCGCCTACAACCCGGAGGAGTTCGAGGAGATCTGCCGGCGCGGGCTGGATCTCTCGCCGACCAAGGAGCTCCTGATCGAGGAGTCGGCGCTGGGCTGGAAGGAGTACGAGATGGAGGTGGTCCGCGATCGCGCGGACAACTGCATCATCATCTGCTCGATCGAGAACTTC
>NZ_JAABRP010000126.1 GCF_011390875.1 Thiocapsa sp. | reverse complement strand
CAGTGAGCGATAGCATCGTCCATGTGACCGATGATTCATTCGAAGACGAGGTTTTGAAATCCCTCGAACCCGTGCTCGTGGACTACTGGGCCGACTGGTGTGGACCCTGCAAGATGATCGCACCCGTGCTCGACGAGATCGCCGGGGAGTACGCCGGCCGCATCAAGGTCGCGAAGCTCAACATCGACGAGAACCCCAATACACCGCCGCGCTACGGAATTCGCGGCATCCCGACCCTGATGCTGTTCCGTCAGGGCGAGGTCGAAGCCACCAAGGTCGGGGCGGTGTCCAAGTCCCAACTGACGGCCTTCATCGACAGTAATCTCTAGAGGCCACCGGTAACGGCATCCGGTTCAAACTGCCGGCCGCCCCCGCGGACCGGAACCGACACCGGCACCCATGGCCACCGATCGACACTCCCGAGGGGCCGCCGCCAAGGCGCCCCGTCCCCGTAAAGCGACTACCCCCAACCGCGTTCCCCTGCAACACGGGCCCTGCCCCGGGGCGTTGCCGAACACCCCCTCACCTCCGCCGACGACAAAAAATGTGATGAACCTAACCGAATTAAAGAAAGCGCCCGTACCCGAGCTGGTCGCACTGGCCCAGTCGATGGAGATCGAAGGCGTCGGGCGGTCGCGCAAACAGGACCTGATCTTCGCCATCCTCAAGGCGCAGGCCAAACGCGGCGAGGACATTTACGGCGACGGGGTGCTCGAGATCCTGACCGACGGCTTCGGATTCCTGAGATCCGCTGACGCTTCTTATCTCGCCGGGCCGGACGACATCTATGTCTCCCCGAGCCAGATCCGCCGCTTCGCACTGCGCACCGGCGACACCATTTCCGGAAAGATTCGTCCGCCCAAGGACGGCGAGCGCTACTTCGCGCTGCTCAAGGTCAACGACATCAACTTCGACCGGCCCGAGAACGCCAAGTCGAAGATCCTCTTCGAGAACTTCACGCCGCTGTTCGCCAACAAGCGGCTTACCCTCGAGATCGGCAACGGCAGCACCGAGGACATCACGGCGCGGACCATCGATCTGGTGGCCCCCATCGGCAAGGGCCAGCGCGGACTCATCGTCTCGCCGCCCAAGGCCGGTAAAACCATGATGTTGCAGAACATCGCCCAATCGATCGGACACAATCATCCGGATTGCTACCTGATCGTGCTGTTGATCGACGAGCGCCCGGAAGAGGTCACCGAGATGGCCCGCTCGGTGCGCGGCGAGGTCATCTCATCGACCTTCGACGAGCCCGCGACACGTCACGTGCAGGTCGCCGAGATGGTCATCGAGAAGGCCAAGCGGCTGGTCGAGCACAAGCGCGACGTGGTCATCCTGCTCGACTCCATCACCCGACTCGCGCGCGCCTACAACACGGTGGTGCCCTCCTCCGGCAAGGTGCTCACGGGTGGTGTGGACGCCAACGCACTGCAACGCCCCAAGCGCTTCTTCGGTGCCGCGCGCAACGTCGAGGAAGGCGGCAGCCTGACCATCCTGGCGACCGCCCTGGTGGACACCGGCTCGCGCATGGACGACGTCATCTACGAGGAGTTCAAGGGAACGGGCAACATGGAGATCCACATGGATCGGCGCATCGCCGAGCGCCGCATCTTCCCCGCCATCAATATCAACCGCTCCGGCACACGCCGCGAAGAGCTGCTGATGAACCCGGCGGAGCTCCAGAAGATGTGGATCCTGCGCAAGATTCTGCACCCGATGGACGAGCTCGCCGCGATGGAATTCCTGCACGATAAGCTCAAGGCGACCAAGACCAACGACGAGTTCTTCTCCTCCATGAAGGGTTAAACCGCGTCTCGGTGCAACATGCATCGCTCCGAGTCAGTCCGCCGGCCTTGCGCGCGCCAACGAGCAACGCAGTTGACGCGGTTTAAGTCTCTTTTCTCTTTATTTCTAAACCGCGTCCAGCTCGAATCTCGCAGGATCCACCCGACGGCAATCCCAGTCTCGATCTCAATGTCCGCTCGGGACGCGGTTTAGCATGTACGCACCGAAGCCGATGCGTCCGCTCTGGCCGCCGCGCCTCAAGCGGGACAAGCCCCGCAAGTCCGGACGCACCGAGGATGCCAGGCGTCAGCCGCGAATCCCGCTCACGCATCATGAGATCCTGGCACTTGCGGAGCCCTTCACCCGCCGCGGGCGACATGTCGATCTCGCGGGGAGTGACCGACTGGCGCGCCGTATCGTCTTTAGACCAACAGAGCACCCGGGCATGCAGGATGGCCCGGGCGGACTGGCCGAGACGCTTGTTCTTGAAAATCCGGGTCGACAACACTTCCGTCTGACCCGGACGCTGACCGACGCGGCAGGTCGAGTCGCGACCCTTCGCAGCGACGGGCCTGACCCGAAGGTGCTGATCGAGCGGATCGATGCAGTGGATCCGAGGCGTCAGTTCCCCGGGCTCGGCGGTGTGCGGGTGGCCTGCAGCTATCGCATCGAGGTCGACCCAGGCACCGACGGGGGCTCGAACGGGGCGGTGCGTCTCGTCTTTCTGCGCGCCTTCACGGACCTCGACGGGGTCGGCATCGAGCTCGACGCACAGGTCGGACATGGGATGCCTGCCGAGATCCGGCTCCTTGCGACCCCGCAGCGCTCGATCCGTCCACCGGAGGATCTGCTGGCGGTCTTGGGATGGGCGTGGCGGTCCTTGCGTCCGTTCGACAGGGGTTGGCGCGCCCATCTGCGCATCCCGGCTGCCGAGCCGGCGCGCACGCCGGATGTGGAAGCCAAGCTTGCGCGGAGCTTGGGGCATCTCGTCGCGACACTCGGCACTCCGCCCGTCGACTTTCACCGGACCTGGCTGCTGCAGCGCTGGTTCGCACTGGCGCGACGCACACTCGGACTCATGACGATCGCCGGCCTCTTGGCCATCGGTCCGGGGATTCTGCTGTTCGGCGCCCCGGAAGGCTCGCCGCTGCGCCTCTTGTCGTTCGTGGTGCCCGCGCTCCTGATCCTCGTCCTGATCGCGCGCCACGAGACTCCGAGCCTGAAGGTCACACCGCTGCCGCGGCCCTTGCCTGCCGACGCCTGGACGCCGATTCCCCGAGATGCCCGCAACGACATCTCCGACGACCTCCACGCGTCAGCGTAGGCTGAGCAGATAGGCCACCAGGTCGGCGAGCTCCTGCTCGGTCAGGTTGGCCGCGGGTTGCGCCCGCCATGGACGTCCTGATCGTAAGCCAAGGCGAAGGGTTCCATGGAGTGACAGGTCGTACAAAAATCACGGCCGGAGGTCGCCTGGACCGCGCCCTCGATCAGGATCCAGCCCCCGGTCATCAGAATGCCGACGGACAGCAGGCCGAGCACACCCAGAGTGGTCAGGAGCCATTTCCGCTTGGTTGTCATGGGAGGATCATTCCCTCTTCAGACGATAGAAGCCGACCTCGGCAACACAGACATCGGCGTGAAAGACACGACCGATGCCCAGGATCCCGAGCTTGGTCAGTCGACGGGTATCGAGCCGCTGGACCAGCCGATGCGGCTCGAAGGACTCGAAGGGCAGATGCACCTCGCGCCACTCGGGTCCGGCAACGAAGGTGGCGCGATAGGACTGCCAAGGCAGAAGGGTTGCCGTGGATTTGAGATGGAGGTTGTAGCCCTCGCGGTTGCCGTGCACCAGGAGCCGAACCCCGTCGAACGCGCTCGCATCCAACCCGGTCTCGGGACCACCCGGCGGGGTCAGATCCAACATCGCCTGAACGAAACCGCCGTTGTTCGCCAGACTGACCTCGCCGGCGAGACAAAGCGCCTGCCGCCCATCCACGACACGCCGCTTGATGGCCCCCTCCGAGCGCCCGCCCATGACCTGATCGGTTACGGCTCGCCACGGCGTACCCAGTGCCGAGAGACCGTCCGCACGGGAGAAATCGTCGATCAGCCCCCCGTCCGCGAGGGATGGATTGAGGATAGCGAGCATGAGCAGCAACCCCGCGATGATGGAACCGAGAGAGCAACCTTTGTACATTTAAACCGCGTCCAGAGCGAGATGCTAAATTTTCGAGTGAGTTCGACGTTATGGTGCATCCACGGCCCTTAGCGGGGACGCGGTTTAAATTTGAATATTTTGTAATATCTTAAACCGCGCCGGCTCCAGCGGCCGTCAAGTCTGCCGGGGTCGATCCCATCCTAAAACATCGCCTACCGCGCCGGGCGCGGTTTAACCGTTCAACGATAGATGATCCTGGACATCACGCAACCGGATGACCCCATGATGGCCCGACCGAGCACTCTCCATCTCGTCCTCCCGGCCGCCGCTGCGGCCCTTTGGCTCGCCATGACGCTCGCCATCGGGGATACACCGGCGAGCGAGCCCCAATACCTTCCGATCTCGGCCAAGGCCGAGGTGGGCTCGGAAACCATCCTGCTGGAGGTCGCGCGTACGCCGCAGGAGCGCGCACTCGGCCTCATGTTCAGACCGGCCCTTGCAGACGATCGCGGGATGCTGTTCCCCGCCGACCCCTCGCGCCCGATCCGGATGTGGATGAAGAACGTCCCGGTCGCGCTCGACCTGATCTTCATGTACGAGGGCCGGGTCGTGGCAGTGGCCGAGCAGGTGCCGCCCTGCCTCGATGCCTCCTGTCCGAGCTACGGCCCCTTCAAGCGAGCGGTCGATCAGGTGCTCGAGCTGCGCGCGGGGCGCGCTGCGGAGTTGGGTCTGAGCGCGGGTGATCCGATTCGAATCGAGGACATTGCTCCATAGGTCAGGAATACTGCCACATCGTCGTCCGGTCGCTTCGAGGCAGTCCGGGTGATGCTGTACCGGTGAGTCTACTCAATCGTCCCCCTGCTCGAAATCCACCTTATCGTAGATCTCCCGCATCGCGACCCGGCACCCGAGAGAGGCGAAGACCACCTCCGCATCGAGACCCTCGGTCTCGCCCAACACCCAGCGGCCGTCGGGCTGGCGCGTAAAGAGCTCGACCAGCGGCTGATCCTGGCTGACCAGGACGTATTCTTCGAGGCTCGGCAGTCGGCGGTAGGTCGCGAACTTGCCGCCGCGATCGTAGGCTTCGGTCGATGCGGACAGAACCTCGACGATCAGCGCCGGGTTCAGCAGCACATCCTGTCGATCGTCGTGAAAACGAGGCGGTTCGCAGAGTACCGTCAGATCCGGATACTTCCCGGCGTTCGCCGACTCGATGCGGACCCGCATGTCGCTCGGCAGCACGTGACAGGGTCTGTCCTTGAGCCGGGCGCGCAGCTCGCTTCCCAGATTAAGCACGATGAGGTTGTGATTGAAGGAGGCGCCCGTCATCGCGAACACCTCGCCGTTCACATACTCATGCTTGACGTCGCGACCCGCGCGCTCGGCAGCGAGGTAGTCCTCGAATCCATACTGCGGTTGGGTCTTCAGCGTCATCGATCTCGCCCCGTTCGGAGATGCTGGACCGCCTGATCCGTCACAGGCTACAAAAGCCGAGTCAGAGCACTCAGAAAGGCAGCGTTCTCCTCGGTCCGACCGACCGTCACCCGCAGACACTCATCCAGCATGGGGTGCGCGCCGTTGAGGTTCTTGATCAAGATACCCTGATCCTTCAGCCCGTTGAAGATGGTGTCGGCGCGATCCTCGCCGACACGCAACAAGATGAAATTGGCCTCGCTCGGATAGGCGTGGACGCCGTTCAGGGTCGAGAGCGCGATCTGGAGACGCTGACGCTCGGCTCGAATCATCCGCGCCTGCTCGTCGAGAAGCGGTTTGTGCTTCAGTGCGAAGGCCGCGGATGCCTGGGTCAAGACGTTGATGTTGTAGGGCAGGCGCACCTTGTCGATCTGCTCGAGCCAGGCCTGCGGACCGACCAGATAACCCAGTCGGATCCCGGCCAGTCCCATCTTCGAGACCGTGCGCATGACCAGGAGGTTCTGCCAGTCACCGAGGAGCCCCAGGAAACTGCAATCGGTGAAGGGCGCATAGGCCTCGTCGACGATGACCAGGCCGGGCGCCGCCTCGATGATGCGCACCATGTCGTCGGCATCGAAGCGATTGCCGGTCGGGTTGTTCGGATAGGCTAGATAAACCAATGCCGGCTGCTCGCGCTCGATAGCGTCGAGCATGACCGGCAGATCGATCGAGAAGTCGTCCGGGCGCAAGGGCACGCCGACATAGTCCATACCGGCGAAGCGGGCGATCATGCGGTACATGACGAAGCCCGGGTCGAGCGACAGGACCTTGCGTCCGGGCTGGGCGACGGCAAGGGCGAGCATCTGGATCAACTCGTCCGACCCGTTACCCAGGAGCAAGCCCATGTCCGACGGAATGGCCATTGCCTGGCGCAAGGCCGCCTGGGCCGCCCCGCCCTGCGGGTCCGGATAGCGGTTCAGGGCGAGCTCGCGCAGGACCTCGAGCCACTCTGCCTTGAGTGCCTCGGGCCAACCGTAGGGGTTCTCCATGGCATCGAGCTTCACCAGTCCCGCGGGGTCCGGGACGTGGTAGGCCGTCAAGGCACGGATATCGGGACGAATGAGCTGGCTGATCAGGTCATGCATGGGAGTCTCGCGAAGATCCTAAACCGCGCTCGGCGCGGTATGCGATGTTTTCGGATGGGAGCGGCCCCGGCAGACTTGACGACCGTTGGAGCCGGCGCGGTTTAGGACAAATCCGGCTCGGCCGGCGACCGCACCTCGCCGCGATATTCGGCCGAGCGTGCATGTGCGGTGAGCCCCTCCCCTCTGGCCAACACCGAAGCGGTCTTGGCCAGCTGCGCCGCACCGGCAGCCGAGGCCATGATGAGGCTCGAACGCTTCTGGAAGTCGTAGACACCCAGCGGGGATGAAAAGCGCGCCGTGCGCGAGGTCGGCAACACATGGTTCGGCCCGGCGCAATAGTCACCGACCGCCTCGGCGGTGTAGCGCCCCATGAAGATGGCGCCGGCGTGGCGGATCCGGCCCACGATGGCCTGCGGGTCCGCGACCGACAGCTCTAGATGCTCGGGCGCGATCCGGTTGGCGACTGCGACGGCATCGTCCAGGTCACGTGCCAGGATCATCGCCCCGCGCCCGCGTAAGGCGGTCGCGATAATCGTTTCCCGCTCCATGGTCGGCAGCAACCGTTCGACACTCGTAGCGACCCGATTCAGGAAATCCGCGTCCCAGCTCACCAGGATGGATTGGGCGTCTTCGTCGTGCTCGGCCTGCGAGAAGAGGTCCATGGCGATCCAATCCGGATCGGTCCCGCCGTCGCAGACGACCAGGATCTCGGAGGGACCGGCGACCATGTCGATCCCGACCTGCCCGAAGACCGCGCGTTTGGCCGTGGCCACATAGATGTTGCCGGGCCCGACGATCTTGTCGACACCGGGGATGGTCTCGGTCCCGAAGGCGAGCGCGGCGACCGCCTGTGCCCCGCCGACGGCGAAGGCGCGATCCGTTCCGGCGATATGGGCCGCGGCCAGGACCAGCTCGTTGAGCTCCCCGTCCGGTGTGGGCACGACCATGATGAGTTCGCCGACGCCGGCGACCTTGGCCGGGATGGCGTTCATGAGGACCGAAGAGGGATAGGCCGCCTTGCCGCCGGGCACATAGAGCCCGACCCGATCCAGGGGCGTGACCTGCTGCCCCAGCAGGGTCCCGTCGGCCTCGGTGTAGCTCCAGCTCTCGAGCCTCTGATGCTCGGCATAGGCGCGGATGCGGGCGGCGGCCGTCTGCAGGGCGTCGCGCTGCGCGTTGGGTATGCGACCCCAGGCCGTTTCAAGTCGCGCCCGCGGGATCTCCAGATCGGCGGCGCAGGCGGGTGTCCAGCGGTCGAAGCGCGTCGTGTAGTCGAGCAGTGCGGCATCGCCGCGCGTGCGCAAGTCGCGGATGATATCGGCCACCGTCTGCTGGACCCGGTCGTCCGAGACCGAATCCCATGCGAGCAGTGCGTCCAAGTCGGATTGGAAAGCGGGGTCCGTGGTCGAAAGACGTCTGATGGTGCTCATGGATGCTCAGCTCCCCGGCCCACGCGACCGGTCCGATCGGGTTTGGGCAGATTGGGTTGGTGCCGATTGGTTTGGTGCGGATCGGCCTGCAACGGCCTCGCGCAGTGCGCCCAGCAAGGACGTCACCGCGGCATGTTTCATCTTCCAGGAGGCCTTGTTGACCACCAGGCGCGAGCTGATGTCGGCGATGTGCTCGAGCGGGACCAGCCCGTTGGCCTTCAGGGTGTTGCCGCTCTCCACCAAATCGACGATCCGATCGGACAGATGGACCAAGGGAGCCAGCTCCATCGAGCCGTAGAGCTTGATGATCTCGACCTGCTCGCCCTTGGAGGCGTAATAGCGCTCGGCGCTCTTCACGTATTTGGTCGCGATGCGAAGCCGCCGTGTCGTGGGTGCCGCCACATCCGGCAGACCGGCGACCATCAGTCGGCAGCGTGCGATACCGAGGTCGAGCGGCTCGTAGAGCCCTTCGCCGCCGTGCTCGAGCAGCACATCCTTGCCCGACACGCCCAGATCCGCGGCGCCATATTGGACATAGGTCGGTACGTCGCTCGCGCGAATGATGAGAAAGCGCACGTGCGCCATGTTGGTCTCGAGGATCAGCTTGCGGCTGGTCTCGGGGTCTTCGAGCGGCTCGATCCCGGCATGCGCCAAGAGCGGCAGGGTCTCGTCGAAGATCCGGCCCTTGGAGAGCGCGATGGTAAGCGGCGTGTCGAAACTCATGATGTCGCTGTCCTTTTGGCGCCTGAAGCCCCTATCGGTTCGTACCTGCACCCGCACCCGGGGTCCGGCGAATCGCCGCGCCCAAGGCCGAGAGCTTTGCCTCGATGTTGTCATAACCGCGGTCGAGGTGATAGATGCGGTCGATCAGCGTCTCGCCCGAGGCGACCAGGCCCGCCAAGACCAGGCCGGCCGAGGCGCGCAAATCGGTCGCCATGACGGGCGCGGCGGTCAGACGCTCCACGCCCCGGCAGATGGCCACGTTGCCCTCGATGCGGATGTCGGCACCCATGCGCTGCAGCTCCAGGACATGCATGAAGCGGTTCTCGAAGATGGTCTCGGTGATGGTCCCGACCCCTTCGGCAATGCTGTTCAGGGCGCAGAATTGGGCCTGCATGTCGGTCGGAAACGCCGGATGCGGCGCCGTGTGGATGTCGACGGCGCGCGGGCGTCTGCCCTGCATGTCGAGCTGGATCCAATCCGTGCCGACCTCGATCGCGGCGCCGGACTCGCGCAGCTTCTGGAGCACGGCATCCAGACAATCCGGCCTGGTGTGGGTGACCGTGATACAGCCTCCGGTCATGGCTGCACCGACCAGGAAGGTTCCGGTCTCGATGCGATCGGGCATGACCTCGTAGGTGCCGCCGCCGAGGCGGTCCACGCCCTGCACATAAATCCGATCGGTTCCGGCGCCCTCGATCTGCGCACCCAAGGCGATCAGGAAATCGGCGAGATCGATCACCTCGGGCTCGCGCGCCGCATTCTCGATCACCGTCTCGCCCTTCGCCAGGGTCGCGGCCATGAGCAAATTCTCGGTACCCGTGACCGAGACCATATCCATCACCAGACGCGCGCCGTGCAGGCGTTGCGCACGCGCACGGATGTAGCCGCTCTCGACATGGATCTCCGCGCCCATGGCGCGCAGCCCGTCGATATGTAGGTTGACCGGCCGCGCACCGATCGCACATCCGCCGGGCAAGGAGACGTCGGCCTGACCGTAGCGCGCGAGCAGCGGTCCGAGCACCAGGATCGATGCGCGCATGGTCTTCACGAGCTCGTAGGGCGCCGCGAAGCTGGTCAGCTCGCGGGGTTGCACCTCGACCCGGCATCCGTCTTCGAGCGACAAGGAAGCACCCATGCGTCCGAGCAGCTCCAACGTGGTTCTGATATCGCGTAGGCTCGGGATGTTGCCGAGTGTGACCGGCGCATCGGCCAGGAGCGTGGCGGCGAGGATCGGCAAGGCGGCGTTTTTCGCGCCGGACGCGCGAACTTGGCCCTGCAACGGGGCACCGCCTGTGATGAGAAGCTTATCCATGAAGACCTTAAACCGCGCCCAGAGCGGTATGCGATGTATTTGGATGGGATCGGCCCCGGCAGACTTGATGACCGCCGGCGTTGGCGCGGTTTAAGATATTAAAAAATATAATCATTTTAACCCGCGTCCCCGCCAAGAGCGATAGAGACATAAAACGTCGAATTCACTCGAAAGTGAGCCTCTCGCTCTGGACGCGGTTTCGTTGAGCACCGAATCCAACCGTGGCAGAGGTAATCTCTCTTCGAGTTGTTTTACTTCATTTTTGAACCGTTCCTTTGGAGTTGAAGGCCCTCCTCAAACGGTTGGGTGACGGGGTCGGCGGCGGGACCGCACGGCACCCGTCGTCGGGGCAAAGCCATCCGGCCATCGACCCCGGGCGGCGCCGGAGCCTCAGCGACCGATGGCGGATGCCATGGGCAAGAGTGTGGCGAGGTTCGATACGGCAGCAATCCGCTCCAGCGAATCCGGCAGGTTCCGATAGGTCACCCGGGCGCCGCGCGCACGGGCAACGTCCAGCCACTCCAGCAAGAGGGCGAGGCCGGCGCTGTTCGCCGACTCCACGCCGGCGAGGTCGATATCGACCGAGGCATCGCGTTTGAACAAGGCAATTCCGCTCACGGCGATACGGTTGACCGTCGAGAAGTCCAATACGCCGTCAAGAGAGTAACGCCCCTTGCCGAGGGGCGTCAGTCGCGCTTCCTTCATTCGCGCGTCCGGGTGTTCATCTCGCCGAGCTTGGCGATCAGACCGTCGATCCCGCCTTGGCGGATCTCGTTGGAGAAACTCGTGCGGTAGTTCCCGACCAGGCTCGCGTTGTTGATGACCACGTCGTAGACCTTCCAGCCTCCGGCGTTGTTGTGCATCCGATAGTCGACCGGGATCGGCGCGGAACCGGGCGAGAGGATCTCGGTGGAGACGGTCACGGTGGACGCCTGGCGACCCGGCTTGATCGGCAGGTAGCGGATCTCTTCGCCCGAATAGCTCAGGATCGAGCGCGCATAGGTGCGGATCAGGACCTGCTTGAAGCCGTTGACCAGTGCGCGCTGCTGCGCCGGGGTCGCATCGCGCCAAGACTGACCGACCGCGCCTTGCGTGATGCGCTCGAAATCGAAATGCGGGGCGACCCCGCTTTCGATCATCCCGAAGATCAGCGAAGGATCGCGGTCGACCTCCGAGCGACGCGCTTCGAGCGTCTTCAGCATGTTCTCGGTGGTCCGCTTGACCAAGGCCGTCGCGTCATCGGCATAGGCGA
The DNA here is from genome assembly GCF_011390875.1 of Thiocapsa sp. Taxonomy (GTDB): domain Bacteria; phylum Pseudomonadota; class Gammaproteobacteria; order Chromatiales; family Chromatiaceae; genus Thiocapsa. Next base: position 4,234 of record NZ_JAABRP010000126.1, on the reverse strand, counting down.
AGGATGCACTCGTCCAGAGCAGACCGAGCAGCGCAAAAACAAGAAAGAAGGAACGTCGATACGGCATTAGTCACCTCCGGCTTTACTGAATAGGAATTGTCCGATCATCTGCTCCAGGATCAGGGCCGACTGGGTGTGGGCGATCTCGTCGCCGTCGCCCAGATACTCCATGCTCCCGCCCGGCTCGAGGGCGATGTACTGTTCCCCGAGCAGACCGGCGGTGAAGATGTTCGCGAAGGTATCGTCAGGAATGGTATCCGTAGCCGCATCGATGCGCATGGTCACCACCGCCTCGTAGGTGTCCTTGTCGAAGGTCACCGCCTCGACGCGCCCGACGCGCACCCCGGCCATGCTCACCGGCGACCGCGCCTTCAGGCTGCCGACGTTGGAGAAGCGGGCGGTCAAGCGATAGCCGTCGCTGTTGACCGCCGCACTCAGGTTGCTGACCTGCATCGCCAGGAAGAACAGGGCCACGAAGCCCACCGCCATGAAGAGGCCGACCAAGATCTCGATGCCGCGTTGTTTTCCCATAGCCATCACTCCCCGAACATCAAGGCCGTCAAGACGAAATCGAGTCCAAGCACCGCAAGTGCGGCGTGGACCACAGAGCGCGTCGTCGCGCGGCTCACGCCCTCGGACGTCGGGACCGAGTCGTGTCCTTGAAACAGCGCGATCCAGGTCACCACGACACCGAAAACGACGCTCTTGATCACGCCGTTGACGATATCCTCGTGGAAGTCGACCTTTGACTGCATCTGACTCCAGAAGGATCCCGAATCTACGCCGAGCAGACCGACACCGACGAAATAGCCGCCGAGCACACCGACCGCGCTGAACATGGCCGCAAGCAGCGGCATCGCGAGCACGCCTCCGAAGAAGCGCGGGGTCAGGATGCGGCGCACCGGATCGACCGCCATCATCTCCAGACCCGAGAGCTGCTCGGTTGCCTTCATCAGGCCGATCTCGGCAGTCAGGGCAGAGCCGGCACGCCCGGCCACAAGAAGGGCCGTGACCACCGGACCGAGTTCGCGCACCAACGAGGCCGCGACCATGACGCCGAGGCTCTCCGCCGCCCCGAACTGGGCGAGCACGTAATAACCCTGCAGACCCAGCACCATGCCGACAAACAACCCGGACACCCCGATGATCAGCATCGAGAGCACGCCGATATTGAAGAGCTGCGCAATCAGCAGACCCGGACGTCGCAGGATCTCGCCGATGCCCAGCACCATGCCGGCGAGCAGCAGATGAGCGCGACCGAGTCGCTCGAGCGCGCCGAGCCCGCTGCGTCCCAGTCGCGCCAAGCCGTCCAGAAGCATCAGGCGGCACCCCGCGGCAACAGATCGTCCGCCAAGGGCGGCGCCGGATAGTGGAAGTGCACGGGGCCGTCCGGCAGTCCGTCCATGAACTGACGCACCCAGGCCGAGCGGTCCGCGGCGATCTCCCGCGGCGTCCCCTGCGCGATGACCTCCCCGTGCGAAATCACGTAAAGGTGATCGGCGATCCTCGCCGTCTCGTCCACGTCGTGGGACACCAGGATGCTCGTCAGACCGGCGGCGTCGTTGAGCTGTCGGATCAGGGTCACCAGCATGCCTTTGGAGATGGGATCCTGACCCGTGAAGGGCTCGTCGTAGAGGATGATGTCGGGATCCAAAGCAATCGCGCGTGCCAGGGCGACGCGGCGAGCCATCCCGCCCGAGAGCTCGCTCGGCATCAGGTCACGCGCGCCGCGCAGACCGACCGCCTCGAGCTTCAGCAGGACGAGCTTGCGCAGCATCGAGGGGCCGAGGTCCGTATGCTCGCGCAGCGGATAGGCGACGTTGTCGAAGACATTCAGGTCGGTCAGAAGAGCGCCGCTTTGAAACAGCATTCCCATCCGCCGACGCAGCCGGAACAACGCTGATTTTCCCAGCGTGTGAACGGGCTGGCCGTCGACCTCGATGCTGCCGGCATCGGGGCGCAGCTGCCCGGTGATCAGTTTGAGCAGGGTCGTTTTCCCCGTGCCGCTCGGCCCCATGACGGCCGTAACGGCGCCGCGACGGATATCCATGTCGACTCGGTGGAGCACGACCTGCGTGCCGCGGCGGAACGAAAGGCCGCGAATCTTAACCAAAACCTCACCGCCGGGACGCGGGCCGTTATCCGGCGAAGTGCCGGAGCGTGCAGCATCGGGGGTCGCCGCGGGCTCGGATGAGCCGACCGCGGGGACTGCGGCGGGACGCGTCGCTCGGGGGCGTCGACTTCCCATAGATCGTATCGCTGTCGGCGCGGGTGGAAAACACGCCATTTTGGCGGGCTCGTGCCGGAGCGTCAACCGCCGGAGCGTCAACTTAGGCCAAGTAACTCCACGAGGGACTGCCAGCGTTGGACATCCTCGAACCGCGCTCTGCCCATCAAAGCGAGCGCGGGTCGACCTCGGGCGGCCGCCGCAAGCTCCTCCAGCCAGCCGCGAGCCGCGCGCAAGTCGTTATCGAGCCCCGCGGGCACCTCGCAAGCGAGGGCCGACGCGTGCGACTCCGCCGCAGCCGATACGGAGCCGAGCAGCACATGTACGGTCTCGGGAAGGTCGCCTTCGCCGCCTTGATCCGGGCGCAGGGTCCAGCCGCCGAAATGCTCGCCCAGAAGCCTTTGAGCCTCGGCACACCCCGGCTCAGCCATCCCACGCTTCCCGACGTGGAGATAGAATGCAAATGAAGCCGGCACATCGCGACTCCATTGCGCGATGCGCCCCGCATCGGCGCGTCCCCAGACATCAGTGTCGAGCGCAACGGCCTCAAGCGCGTTGGCGAAGTAGGTCAACCGCCAGTCCTCGGGGAGGTCGTCGGGGTAGAAGTCGGCGTCGCCGGGCGACGGATCCCAGCCGGTTCGAACGGGTAGAATGCGACTCATGCTCGCGATGTCACTCCGGTTTGTCTTGCGCCCCGGCGCAGCGCTGCCGCACCCAGCCGGGGCGATCGCCCCGCGGGACACCGGGGCGCTCATTGGTGTATTTTGCATCGCGCGGTTGCCGATGCGCGAAACGGCGCGATGGAGGACCTTGGACCAGCATGACAGATCGACGCAGACTCGGCAGCCCGCCGGTTGAGCTCGCGCTTGGCGAATCGGCCGAGATCAAGGCGCTCGGGCGCGCCGTCATCGAGACCGAGGCCGCGTCGGTCACCGCCTTGGCCGAGCGGATCGACGACGATTTCGTGGCCGCGTGCCGCTACATGCTGGCCTGCGAGGGCCGCATCGTCGTCCTCGGCATGGGTAAGTCGGGCCACATCGGCGGGAAGATCGCGGCGACCCTGGCGAGCACCGGCAGCCCCGCCTTCTTCGTGCATCCGGGCGAGGCCAGTCACGGCGACCTCGGCATGATTACGCCCCGCGACGTGGTCCTGGCCCTGTCCAACTCGGGGGAAACGGCCGAGCTGCTGATGCTGCTGCCCTTGCTCAAGCGGCTCGGCGTGCCCCTGATCAGCATGACCGGCAAGCCCAAGTCGACCTTGGCGCGAGAGGCCGATGTCCATCTCGACGTGAGCGTTGCAAGCGAGGCCTGTCCGCTCGGCCTCGCCCCGACCTCGAGCACCACCGCAACCCTGGTGATGGGCGATGCCCTGGCCATCGCCCTGCTCGAGAGCCGCGGCTTCACCGCCGAGGACTTCGCCCGCTCCCATCCGGCCGGCAGTCTCGGACGCCGTCTGCTGCTGCACGTCGGCGATGTCATGCACCGCGACGAGCAACTGCCGTCGGTTCCTCTGGGCACAACCCTGCGCGCGACTCTGGAAGAGATGTCCCGCAAAGGTTTGGGCATGAGCGCCGTCGTCGACGACGAGGGCCGCCTTGCCGGGATCTTCACCGACGGCGATCTACGACGCTCACTCGACCGCGGGATCGACGTCCATCGCACCGCCATCGACACCGTACTGACCCCCAACTGCATCACGATCAAGGCCGACGCCCTCGCCGCCGAGGCCCTGCGCCTTATGGAGTCGCGATCCATCAACGCGCTGCTGGTCATCGACAACACAGGTCGACCCGTCGGCGCACTGAACATGCACGATTTGCTGCGCGCCGGGGTCATGTGAGGAAGCCGCCAGCCGCCAGCCAAAGGCTGATAGGTGACGATTCAGAAACAAGGTGAACGCCTTGATGAATACGTAGGATGGGTAGAGCGAAGCGAAACCCATCCTCCAAACCGCCGCGTTGCCGGGTGTCGGTCCGATGCGCTTGGCGCGGGCTGGATGGGTTTCGC
>NZ_JAABRP010000125.1 GCF_011390875.1 Thiocapsa sp. | reverse complement strand
CCGGGGGAAACCAGTCATGGCATACAAGATTATCGAAGGTTGTGTGAATTGCTGGGCGTGCCTGCCGCTCTGTCCGAGCGAGGCGATCCGGGACGCAAGTCCGCATTTCATGATTGACGCGCACGCCTGCACCGAGTGCGAGGGCGACTTCGCCGACCCGCAATGCGCGAGCATCTGCCCGATCGAGGGGGTCATTCTGGATGGTCTCGGCGTGCCGCTGAATCCACCGGGGTCGCTGACCGGGATCCCGCCGGATCGGTGGGCGGAGATTCGCACCCAGATCCAGGCGCGCTGAACCGCGCTCCTTGTGGCCTATGGCGTTGGAGTGATGCCGGCTTCGGTGCAGTCCGCGGCGTTGGCGGGGCGCGGCTCAGGGTTTTTTGATTCGGTTGATGCAGATAGGAAAGGTGAGTTGATGTCGTCGGTGGTGTTCTACGAAAAGCCGGGGTGTCTGTCCAACGCCAAGCAGAAGGCGTTGCTGGCGTCGCTCGGGCATCGCCTGACCGTGCGGAACCTGCTCGCCGAGACCTGGACCGTCGCGCGGTTACGGCCGTTTTTCGGGGATCTTCCGGTGGCCGACTGGTTCAATCCGACCGCGCCTCGCATCAAGCAGGGCGAGGTTCGGCCCGAGACCCTGGACGAGCCGACGGCTTTGGCCCTGATGGTGGATGATCCGCTGCTGATCCGCCGACCTTTGATCGAATCCGAGTACGGCCGCGGTTGCGGCTTCGAGCCGGGTCCATTGCTGACGGCGCTCGGCGTGACGCTTGCGGCCGATCAGGATCTGCAGACCTGCTCCCGAAGCGGTCCCGATCCCCGTTGCGATCTGCCGGCCGACGGAGCGGCGGCCTGATGTCGCCCGCCGCGTCGGCCATTGTGCGGGACCGTGTCGATCAGGCTCCGGCCGTCGAGGTCGCGCCCGGCGTGCACTGGATCGGCGCGCTCGATCCGGGTCTGCGCACCTTCGACATCATCCTGCGCACGGCCAACGGCACGACCTACAACAGCTATCTGGTGCGCGGGGAGGAGGGTGTCGCGGTCATCGATACGGTCAAGGCCGAGTTCGCCGAAGACTTCTTCGTGCGTTTGGAGTCGGTCGCCCGCTACGACGAGATCCGCGTCATCGTGCTCAACCATTTGGAGCCGGATCACACCGGTGCGCTCCCCGATTTGATGCGTCGCGCGCCTCAAGCGCAGCTCTACATCTCCAAGCGCGCCACGCCCATGCTCAAGGCGCTGCTGAAACCGAGCGACGACCGGCCGCTGGTCTACAAGACGGTTGGAACGGGCGACGAGGTTTCGCTCGGCGGGCGAACGCTGCGCTTTCTGCACACGCCCTTTCTGCATTGGCCCGATACTCAGTGCACCTGGCTGGCGGAGGAGGGCGTGCTCTTTTCGGGCGACGTCTTCGGTTGCCATCATTGCGACGCGCGGCTCTTCAACGACCTCTGCGGCGATTTCCGCTTCGCGTTCGACTACTACTACGCGCACATCATGCGGCCCTTCAAGAGCTACGTGGTGGACGCGCTCAAGCTGATCGAGCCGCTGCCGATCAAGCTGATCGCACCGACGCACGGCCCCGTTCTGCGCGATCGACCGCGTCGCTATGTCACTCGCTATCGCGAGCTGTCCACGCCCAGCTTGGCCGAGCGCATCGATCAAGGCGAGCGCTCGCTGATTATCTTCTACATGAGCGCCTACGGCAGCACCGCGCGCATGGCCGAGGCGATCCGCGCCGGGGCGGAGGAGGCCGGCGGGATACGCGTCTCGCTCTACGACCTGGAGGGCGGAGAGATCCAGCCGTTCGTGGATCTGATCGAGTCCGCCGACGCCCTCGTCCTAGGCTCGCCGACGATCAACGGGGACGCCGCCAAGCCGATCTGGGATCTGCTCTCCTCGCTCGCCGTGATCGATCTGAAGGGCAAGCTCGGTGCCGCCTTCGGCTCCTACGGATGGACCGGCGAGGCGGTGAAGATGATCGAGGATCGTCTGCGCGGTCTGAAGCTCCGTGTCCCGGTCGCGGGTCTGCGCATCAAACTCATCCCGACCGACGAGGAGCTCGACGAGTGCCGCGAATTCGGGCGAGCGCTGGCCGGCGCACTCGTGCGCGGCGAGCAAGGGCGGGTCATCGACTTCGCCGATTTGGGCTAAAGCGTTTCACCGTACACAACCATCGACAATCCCAACCATCAACAATCCAGGAGTCAGACACCATGGCGAAAGCCAAGATCACATTTACCGACATCGAGCAGACCGTGAACGTCCCGGCCGGAACCCGGGTCATCGAGGTCTCCGAGCGGATCGGCGCCGGCATCATCTACGGCTGCCGCGAGGGCGACTGCGGCACCTGCATGATGCATGTGGAGGAGGGTTGGAACAATCTGACCGAGCCCTCCGTGCTCGAGGAAAAAGTCCTGCGCGAGAACATGGCCAGCCGTCATGACCGGCTCGCCTGTCAGGCCCAGATCCTCGGCGACTGCAAGGTCAAGCCGGCCTGATTCACCGCGACGGTCAGCCCGATACCGACCCGTCGCCCCGTTTGTGACCGACCGGAGCGCTTAACCGTGCCGCGCACGGCATCCAATGCCCGGTCATCGACCCAGAGAGACCCGTTACAATGCCACTCGTGACCTTTTCAAGCCCCGATTACAAAGACAAGACGGTCTATGCCGTGGCGGGAAGCCACACCGAGACCATCCTCAAGCTCGCCAAGGAGTACAAGGTGCCCTTGCACCACGACTGCCAGGACGGCGAGTGCGGAAACTGTCTGGTGCGCGTCACCAGCGTCGACCGCAAGGGCCGCATGAGCGGCTTCCTGACCGACAAGGAGCGCGGCGTGCTGGTCGAGCTGGGCAAGCTGACCAAGGAGGACATCGATCGGATCGCCGTCGACGACATGCCGAGCGAGTGGCGTCTGGCGTGCCAGATGATCGTGCGCGACGAAGACATCCTCGTGGAGTACTGAGGTCATGTCGGCCCTCGCCCTCGACTCGGAACAGGATGCCGCCCGCATCTATGCCCGCCTTATGGTCAGGGCGGTCGGGGCCGGCAACGATCAAGCCTTTGCGAGTATGATCGCGACCCGTGCCGCGGGCGGTGGAGCCATGCCGCCTTGGCTCGGGCTCGATCCGGCCGCGTTTCATTGTTTGATGCGGCACCACTTCCCGGGAGCGGCTTCGCGCGCCTTTCTCGATGCGATCGACGGCGCCCCATCCACGCCCGAGGTGCGCGGCGACGAGCGAGAGGAGCTGATTCGGCTGATGCTCATGCACAAGGCCGGAGACTCGCCGTCCGAGGTCTGGATGGCTCATGTGGTGGCCGCCGGCTGTCTGGCGAGCGACCATCTCTGGCAAGACCTCGGACTCTGGAACCGAGCCGATCTGACCGCGTTGATGCGCCGGAATTTCCCCTCGTTGGCCGGGCGCAACGTCAACGATATGAAATGGAAACGGTTCCTCTACAAACAGCTCTGCGAGGCGGAAGGGATCTACACCTGCCGAGCGCCGTCGTGCGAGGTATGCACCGACTATCATGCTTGTTTTGGACCTGAGCACTGAACTGGCTTGGAGCACGTCCAAGATCGACAACGTTTATGACCGAGCGGCAGGAGCCTATCTGGGGCTCGCCGTCGGGGATGCGCTCGGCGCAACAGTCGAGTTCATGACCCCCCGTGAGATCCGCGAGGTCTACGGCGAGCATCGCAACGTGATCGGGGGCGGTTGGTTGAAACTGCGCAAGGGACGCGTGACCGACGACACCGAGATGAGCCTCGCCCTGGGAAACAGCATCCTCGCGGCCGGCTCTGTCGATGCCCACGCGATCGCCGAGGCATTCAGCGACTGGATGCGCACCAAACCGGTCGACATCGGCCATACGGTGCGCCGCGGCATCAGCCAGTATCGCCTGAACGGCACGCTGGAGGTCCCCGAGAACGAGCACGATGCCGGCAACGGTGCCTGCATGCGCTGCCTGCCGATCGCGCTCTTCACGCTAGGGGCCGCCGAGGAGGCGGTTGCCGAAGCGAACCGGATTCAATCCCACGTTACCCATCATAGCCGCTTGGGCGACGCGGGCACCTTGACCGTCATTCGCATGGTCCAGTTCGCGCTTCTGGGGCGGCCCAAGAGCGATCTGCGCTTGCTGGCGGAAGACTTGGTCGCGGTCGAGCCGCAATATCGCTTCGATCGGCGCCGCATGGAGAATCCGGGGGGGTATCTTGTCGAGACCCTACGGGCCGTCTTCCAAGCACTGTTCGCGACCGACAGCTTCGAGACAGCGCTGGTGGATGTCGTCAACCGCGGCGGAGACGCGGACACCACGGGTGCGATCCTCGGGATGATTGCCGGGGCGCTTTACGGGCCGAACGCAATTCCGCGACGTTGGCTCGGCGTCCTCGAAAAGGACACGGCCACCGCCTGCGTGGATCAAGCCTCGGCGCTCTTGATGGGGTCAACCCGGTTCGACGACGCCAGCTCGGCTCGGGGTGCATCGAGCCCATTGTCCTGAGTTGCTGTAAAAACCGACGGATCTCGCGCCCTTATCCGATGCGTTTGCGGATTGCGGATGAATTCCTGACCAATATACTCAGGTTCAAGGTTTTGAGTTCATCCGCACACCCGAGTAGGCAATGCTTATGATCCCATTTCAATTGCACGACATGGAGACCGCCCCAAACCCCTCGCGCGCCATCATGGCGGATATGCAACGCAATGGTGGCGAGCTACCGAACCTCCTGCGTACCCTGGCTGAGTCTCCAGTCGCGATCGACGCCTATCGGCAGCTCGCGACGTTGCTGAGCCGCGCGAGTCTGACCCCGATCGAGCAACAGGTCGTCTATGTCACCGCGGCCCACGCCAATCAGTGCCACTACTGCACGGCCCCGAATCCGATGCTCGGGGATGATGCGCAAGCCGATGAAGTCACTGCGGCGATCCGTCACGGTCAGCGCCTGGTCGATGTGCGTCTCCAAGCGTTGCGTCGGTTTACCGCCGCCATGACCGAGCACCGCGGGTGGGTGCCGGAAGCGGATGTCGAGTCATTCCTGCGCGCCGGCTTCACGCGCGAGAACCTGCTTGAGGTGATTACCGGGATCGCGTTGGTCACCTTGAGCAGCTACGCGAACCATGTCACCGCCACGCCGCTCGATCACCTTTCGGCCTGACCCGCCGATCGCCGAAGGCGATCGGCTGTCGTCGGTTCTCTCTGGCCGTCCGGGCGAACCTCCGGCGACTCCGGAAATGCCGTACGACAGCTTGAGAGCTCGCGGGTTTTCGTCTCAACGCCTCCGCCTCAAAGCCCGCCACTGCTGTTTGGCGCGATCGACGACGAACGGCCAGAGCCGATCCTTCTCCCAAAGGATACGGGTCAGTAATCGGCCGCGGTCGCGCGGCGGGATGGCTGGATCGGGACGACGCACCAAGGTCATGGCCTGCTGCTCGCAGGCATCGATGCAGGCGCCGCACCCGAGACAGATCGCCGGATCGACGGCTGCAAACCGCTCGTTCTTCGGGCGCCCGCGTGCCGTCGCGGCGAGCCCGATGCCCTTGGCGTTGCAAGCCTTGATGCAGTTGGCGCAATAGTCACAGCGGTCTGGATCGATCACGGCCAGGAAAGGGGTCTTCGCGATGCCGTCGTGAAAGCCAAGGTGCACCCCCGCCATCAGCTCGCAGCAGCAGCGACAACAGTTACAGATGAAGGACGGCCGGTCGCGGACGTTGTCGGTGACATGGGTCAGGCCGAGCGTGCGTGCCTGCTCCAGGGTGGCGAGCATGGCCGGCTTATCGCGTTCTTGGGCAAAGCCGCGACGCACCAGAAAACGCGCGCCCTCTCCAAGGACCATGCAGATCTCGTCGACCGGGGCGCCCTTGCGACAGGCCTCGCCCAAGTGCTCCTTCTTATGGCGACAATAGCAGGTGGTGAGTGCGCAATAGTCGGCGTCGCGGATGATCCGCCGGGCGTCTTCGTACGCGGTGATCCGCGAAGTCACCGGGATGTGCTCGTCGTAGACCAGCGTGCGTGTGAGCTGGGTCTTGCTCCCGAAGAACTCGCCAGCTTGGCCGTTTTGCCCCCGCTCGACCAGGTATTCGGACATGAGTCGCGCCAGCTCGGCCATCGGCAGATCGGTGCGGCGGCGCATGAAGGTAAACTCCATGAAGCCGATCAGCCCGGGCACCAGCAGGTAGTAGGTTTTGCCGCCATAGGCCATGTCCATGACCAGGCCCTTGTCGGCCATGGATTCGAGGACCGGCTCGAGCGCGGGAGGTGCGATGCTCGTCAGCTCGGAAAGCTCGGGTAGCGTCGCCTCGTGCAGCGGAAAGCGTGACCCGACGAAGGCCTCGTGCTCCTCGAACAGCAGCGCCAGGATCTCGCGCAGCTTTTCGCTGTCCACGAGCCCGACCGGATAGCGGTTGAGGCGGTCGATCAAGGGCACCAGGGATGCCTTGCTGCTCAAAAGATGGCCCATCGGATCCTCCGGAAGGGCGGGTCTGGAGGGGGCAAACGTCGAATGGGATCGGGGCCGCGGCCCTGCGATTCCGGCGACGTCGCGGCACCGAGTATAGGGACGATTTCCCTTTGCGTCCTTCGCGCCTTTGCGGTTCAAATATTCCCATCGTCCCACCCACCCGAGTGTCGCCTCTCGCGATGAACGACGCTGTCTCCGACGACGAACCCGTGTTGCTCGCCAGCGGTCTGGTCAAGAGCTTCGCCGGAGCGCGGGTGGTCGACGGTGTCGACCTGTGCTGTCGTGCCGGTCAGGTCCTCGGCCTGCTCGGCGCCAACGGGGCAGGCAAGACCACCGCGCTGCGGATGTGCTACGGCTTCCTGCAGCCGGATGCCGGGACGATCCGCATCGCCGGGATCGACCGCGCCCGCGACCCGGAAACGGCGGCGCGTCTGGTCGGTGTCTGCACGCAGGACGATACCTTCGACAGCGATTTCACCGTGCGCGGCAACCTGGAGCGGGTGAGCCGCTATTTCCGGCCCCGGCTGCCGGATGTGCAGGCACGGGTCTCGGCGCTGCTGACGCGTTTCGGTCTGGATCGTTATGCGCAGGCAAAGCCCGACACGCTTTCGGGCGGCTATCGACGTCGCTTGATGATCGCCCGTGCCCTGGTCCATGAGCCCAAGGTCCTCTTTCTCGACGAGCCGACGACGGGACTCGACCCGCAGGCGAGGTTCGGCGTCTGGGAGCTGATCGATACCCTGAGGCGGGAGGGGTTGGCGATCGTCCTGACGACCCATTACATGGACGAGGCGGAGCGTCTGTCCGACAACCTCTTGGTCCTGCGCGGCGGACGCGTCGTTGCCGAGGGTCTGCCCCGCAAGGTCCTCGGCGATCTGGTGGGCGAGCACATGCTGGTGCTGGACGCGGGTGACCCGGCCGTCCCGGCGGTCTGCGCCTGGGCCCGCGAGGCGGGTCTCCCCGAGCCCGCGCGGGTCCTTTCGGCCTTGCATCTGGCACTCGACGGCCCCGGTCTGGCGCAGTTCAGCGCCCGGTTCGGCGAGCTGCGATTCGAGGTCCGCAGCCCCTCGCTCGATGATCTCTTCATGAAGCTTTCGGAGCAGGCATGAGCCGCCGCGACCTGACCCTCTCCCGTTATCTCGCCGTCTTCCAGTGGCAGAGCCGGGCGGTCTTGGGCCGGCATCTCAGCGTCTACCTGCGCAACTGGCACACCGCCGCCCTGCCGCCCTTGCTCGAGCCAATCATCCTGCTCCTGGCGTTCGGGTTCGGGCTGGGGGCCTTCATCCCGAATTTCGCCTGGCGCGGACAGTCGATCTCCTATCTCGCCTATCTCGCACCCGGCATGCTCGCCTACACGGCCTTCATGACCGCCTTTTTCCAGGCGCTCTTTGCGGCCTACATCCGCATGCACTACCAGAAGACCTGGGAAGGCCAGCTGATCACCCAGATCCGGTTGGAGCATGTGGTCTGGGGCGAGCTCCTCTGGGCCGCGACCTTGGGGACCGCTTATGCCCTCATCGTCACGCTGGTGTTGGCGGGTTTCACCCTGGTCGGCTGGCTGGATCTCAATTGGACCGGCGCCTTGCTCGCTCTGCCGTTGCTGTTTCTTGCCTCGCTGGCGTTCGCAACCCTGGGTCTGCTCTTCACGGCGATCGTGCCCAGCATCGACCACATGAACATCCCCTTCTTCCTGGTGATCATGCCGCTCGGATTCGCCAGCAGCACCTACTTCCCGATGGAGGGCGACTCGCCCTGGACGCTCGCCTGGTTGACACTGAATCCACTGCATCACCTTGCCGAGGGGACTCGGCTGATCCTGGTCAACGGCGAGATCAGTATCCATCTGGCCGCGGCCTTCGGGCTCTTTATGTTGATGATCCTGATCTTGGTCCCGATCGACTATCGGCTGCTAAGGCGCAGGGTGTTGGGCGAGGGTTAGTCGCGTTCGGCCGTGGTCGAGGACTGTGCAGCCGTTATACTCATACCGTGCTCGCGCCCTGATTCCGAGCAATGAGACAGACCGCCGGAATACGGCCCCAATCGGCGATCATCCAAGCAGGAGCTGCAATGCACGTGGTCGGGAAACGAAGCGGGTTTACGCTGATCGAGGTCATGATCGTCGTTGCCATCCTGGGTATCCTGGCGGCGCTGGCCGTGCCGCAGTATCAGACCTTCACTACACGGGCGAAGATCAGCGAAGGGCTGGTGCTGCTCGGCCCGGTCAAGCTGGCTGTGGCCGAATACTATGCCTCGCACGGCGCTCTGCCGAGCGCGACCAATTGGCTGACCTTGCTCCGAGAGCTGGGTTTGAACGCCAACACCGCCACGGGTGCGGCATCCGGCAGCTATGTCAAGCGGATCTGGTGGAACAACACGGAGAAAGAGATTCGCATCAGATACGGCTTCGATCCCGTCGATGACAAGGTTCTTTATCTGAAGGCGGTATTCAGCGCGTCCGGCCAGGCGATTTGGACCTGCTACGCGCCCGGAAAGGACGGCGTACCCGTCAGGTATCTGCCCTCGACCTGCCGAGCTTGACCGCTTCTGCCTCGATCTCGTGATAAGCCGCAGCCAGGCGCTCCGCCCAAGCGTCGAACTGCGCCGTCGTGCGAAGCCCGTCGTTGCGGATCTCGATCATGACGGCGTGCAACCCGCGTCTTTCACCGTGGACGGGGACCGTGTGGTCGATGGCCTCCTCGATCGGGTAGGGCTGGTTGTCCCCGACGACTCCATCGACGCGGCGGGCGAGCGCCTTCAACATGAGGGCCGCGAAGCGGCGATCGCGCCAGTGCGAGACACCGACGGGCCAGGGCCTTTTATCGCCGTCCAGGACCGGCGTGAAGCTATGGATACTGAGCAAGAGGCTCGGGCGGTTCGCGCGGGCGTCGAGTAGCCGATCGATGGCCTCGTGATAAGGCCGGAAGAGGGTCTCGACGCGGACCGCTCGAGCCTGCGCCGTCAGTCCCAGGTTGCCCGGGACGGGTACGCCGGCACTCTGCTCTGCGATCGATGCCGCGTTGGCGAGCGGACGGTTGCAGTCGATCACCAAGCGCGAGTAGCCGCTCAGCACCAGCGGCGCATCGAGATGCGCCGAGAGTCGGTGCGCTACCTCAGCTGCACCCGGATCCCAGCCGATATGATCCGCCAACTGCTCGGGCGCGAGACCGAGCGTGCCCAGTCGACGTGGGATCCGGTTCGAGGCATGATCGCAGACCAAGACGGCGCTCCCGGCGCCCGTCGTATTGAGGAGCTCGTAGGCCGCTGGCTCGTCCGGGTCCAAAAACCCCGACGCCGCATGGCCTCGGGGCGCTGCGCTCATACCTCGTCGGTCCAAACCGTGAAACTCTTCAAAACATTCGGCCCGAAGGCATTGCTGATGGCGACATCAGCTGCGTCCCGACCCTGCGCGATCAGGATTCGACCGATGCGCGGGATGTTGTTGCGCGGATCGAAGGTATGCCAGCGGCCGCCGAGATAGACCTCCATCCAGGCCGAGAAGTCCATGGGGTCGGGCGAGGCGGGCACCCCGATGTCGCCGAGATAGCCCGTGCAGTAACGTGCCGGAATGTTCATGCAGCGACAGAAGGCGATCGCCAGATGGGTGTAGTCGCGACAGACACCCTTGTGCTCGTTGTAAGCCTCGAGCGCGGTCTTCGTCGAGCGTGCATGCTGGTACCCGAACTCGATATGGTTATGGACGAAGTCACAGATCGCCTGGACCCGCGCCCAACCGAGGGGCGTCTGAGAGAAGCGCTTCCACGCGATCTCGGAGAGCCGATCGGTCTCGCAATAGCGGCTCCCGAGCAGATACACCAACGTCTCGCCGGGCAGGTCTTCGACGGCGTGTTGCATCGCGTCCGCGTTAATCGGGTCCGGAAGACCGCTGTCCATGACGAGCGCATCCGCGAAGATGCGGATCTCGCCCGCGGGTGCCACGATGCGGGTGCACCAGTTGCCGAAGCCGTCGCGATAGGCGGTCATCGGAACCGACGGGCGGGTGACGACGGGGTCGGCCCGGACCATATCGGAGACCCTGCTGAAGTGGACGTTCAGCGTCAGGATCATGGGTGTCGGTTGGGGACATTCGAAGACCATCTCGTATCCGACTCGGATCTGCATCCTGAACCTCCCGTGGGCCCGGAGCCCGTTAAAACGAATGGTTGGCGGCCTTTGATCGCCGCCGATAATTGATTAAAGCGCATTCGGAGCGTCGAGCGTCAGCATAGCACCGAAATCGTCCAGCTCAACGGCGTCGCCGAGGGCGATGTCTGCGAGGCAAATTGCTCGCCGGATGCTGTCTATTCACCCGCGAAGACCGAGACGACATGGGTTGAAAATCGTTACACTCCCTGCCCATCACGGCTCGTCGATCAGGGCGGTTCAATGAACAACAGGCATCGCGATGACGGGATCGCAGGCGCGGCGAGGGTCTCGGATCGGTCCGGCGGCAGCGAGCCGGTGAAGGCTGACGCCCGAATCTTCGACAGTCGCCTCGAGGCGGCCCACGAGGCGGCGTCCTATGTGCGGGCGTTCTGCGACGGCTTGGGTCTGGGCGAGGTCGAGCTCTCGCAGATCGAGCTTTGTGTGTACGAGGCATTCGTCAATGCCGTAGAGCACGCATATCACGCTCAACCGGGACACGAGGTTTGGGTCATGACCGAGGCCGACGCCGGGTCGTTGCGGGTGCGTGTCTGTCAGCGCGGCGTGCTGCCGGATGCGGCTTTGATTGCGTCGACGCCGGCCGGTTTCGACGACCTGCCGAGCGGGCTCGACGTGCTCGATTGCGAGCCGCGCGGCCGTGGAATCCGGATCATCAAGTCGATCATGTCCGATTGCGAGGTGGAGTTAGACGGGGATGCGGCCTGTTTGCTGATGACCAAGACGCTCGCCGGGTCCAGCCCGTAAGTTGCGGTTCGAGACGCACCGCGAGGTCGATCAGTCATCCGTCGGCTGCGGCGGAGCACACCCACCGGTTCCCGCGGTGACGTCGTGCGCCCGGGGTTCGCAGGCTCACCCCGGCATGCGGGGCTCGCTTGTCTTTGAGCCGTCGGTCGCCAACACCGGGTTCTGTCATGACGGTCGCCAGCTCGCCGGCCGCAGGATGGCGAGCAGCCCCCTGAGCAGATAGACGAAATCGCGTCCGATGCGCCTTTGTCGGGCGTAGAAGACGTCGCTCATGAGCTTTTCTTCGAACGGCGCATCCGCGGGGACGTCGAGCTGCGTCGGACCCACGAGCCCGGCAGGAGCCTCTTCGCGGATCCGCTCCCAATCATCCCCGAGACCGTCCGCCGCCTCGGGCGACAAGGGCGTGACCCCGACCAGCCGGAGATCGCCCGAAACCACGGCCAGCAGACGCGGGAGTGCGCGCAGGATCGGTACGCGCGTGCGCCACTCTCGGACGCGGAAGTCGCGGCGTGTGACCTGACCGAACGCGTCGACGTCGCGTTTGTTGCCGCGCAGGGTCATCGAATCGAACCAGCCTTGGTCGCGATTCGGAAGTGCGGCCAACGCAGCGATCGGCCACAGCGGGAGCGAGAGGATCAAGCCCAGGGTCCCGAGCAGACGGTGGACCGGGTCGGCGATCCCGCCGCTCAAGGTTGCCTGCTCGAGATCGGCCAAGAGACAAGCATCCGTCACCTGAAGGACGGCGCCCGAGTCCACTCGAATCATGGTGTTGGCACTGACGATCGCGTTGGTGATCTCCACCAGCTCGCCGACATAGGTGTGCGGCAGGATGACGCTGGCGTTGATGGTCGCGCGCCGGTCCACGATGACGTCGTCGCTGATCACGACCTCGCCCGTCAGCTCGGCATCGGGTGCGATCCGACAGCGGGCACCGACGAGGCAGACGCCCTGTTTCAGAGAGCGCGGCGAGACGCGCGATCCGCGCCCCAGGGTCAAGCCCAAGGCGGCCTGTCGGCCGGGCAGGATGAGACCGGGCAGGCGTTTCGCAACGGCATCCAGGTTGACCCGGTGATACGCGGCGAGACTCTGAACGGTGCGGACCTGCTCGGCTGCGACGGGAATCCAGGCGGTCTGCGGCGCCGCCGCCTCTCGGCCGGTCGGCGGCCACGACAATGGAGTCAGGTCGATCGCACCCGCGCGATGGATCCCGCAGGCCGCGGATACGCCGTCGGCATCGGCCCAAACCGAATCGCCGGAGGTCGTCTCGGCCGCAGCGATCCAAGCGGGGACATCGAAGCCGTGGATCAGGTCGCCGCGCAGCCCGACGAGGGGTCCATCGATGCGCGTGCCGAGCCGATCCACCACCGCGGTCGGGTCCTCTTCGCCGCGGGTCAGGGTGTAGGTCAGGCGCAGGCCCCAGCGTGTACCGTCGCCGATCACCCGCTGGACCTCGTCGGCGAAGGGTGAGACCACGACCAGAATCCGTCGGATGCCGGCCTTGGCGAGCGACTCCAAGGCGTGCTCGATCATCGGTTTGCCGGCGACCGGCAAGAGCGCGACGCTGGTACGCTCGGTCAGCGGTACGAGCTCCGAGCCGAGACGGTCGGCGAAGAGGACGGCCTGGTCCATATCCATTACCCCGGAAAAAGGATTCGAGAAGTTCTGAAGGGCGACGGCTGCGGCGATCGTCGAAGTCTTCGAGGTCGTGCCGACGCGAGAAAGGTGAGTCTCATGGTCGGCGCTGCTTAATAGGCGCCCCGCCCGAACAACACGGCAGGCACGGTCTGCCAGAGGAGCTTGAGGTCGGTCAGCAGCGACTGAGACTCGATATAGCGAACATCCAGCTCGACCTGCTCGGGGAAGGGGATATCGGATCGTCCCGAGACCTGCCAAATACAGGTGATGCCGGGCGTGACCTCCAAGCGCCGTCGGTCGGAGAGCGAGTATTCGTCGACCTCTGCCGGCACGGGCGGGCGCGGACCGACCAGCGACATATCCCCCTTGATCACGTTCCACAACTGCGGCAGCTCGTCGATCGACGCCTTGCGGATAAACCGGCCGATGCGGGTGATGCGCGGGTCGCGCTGCATCTTGAAGGTGACCCCGCCGGACATCTCGTTCTCGGCCAGCAGCTCCGCCTTGCGGGCCTCGGCGTCCATGTACATGGAGCGGAACTTATACATGGTGAAGATCTGTCCCCAGCGCCCGACGCGTGTCTGCTTAAAAAGCGCCGGCCCTGGTGATTCGAGCCGGATCGCCAGCACCAGCAGCCCGAAGATCGGCAACAGCAGGATGAACAATGGACCTGCCAGCAGAATGTCCAGGGTGCGCTTGAGCAGATAGGCCGAGCGTACGACCGCCACCCAGGCGAGCCGCTTCGCACCGATGCGCAATCGGATCACCCACGCAGGCTGGCCTGCACGGCTGTAGCGGCGCAGCAGCAGCTCTTCCATCGATGCCTGGCTTTGTCGTTCGTCGCTGCTGGTCATGAGGTCTCCCCGCCTCGCGCCTGCCGCCAGACACGATAAAGGAACAAGGGGTTGCCGATCACATAGCGCCGCCACATCCGGCCCGGCTCCTGCATCAGCCGCCAGGTCCATTCGAGCCCGATCTCGCGCATCCACACCGGCGCCCGGGGAATGCGGCCCGAGTAGAAGTCGAAGAGACCGCCGACGCCCATGCGCACCGGCAGTGTCAGGCGCGCATGGTTGCGTGCGAGCCATTTCTCCTGACGCGGCACCCCGAAGGCGACCAGTAGGATCGCGGCGCCGGAGGCGTTGATCCTGTCGATGACGGCGTCCTCGTCGGCCGGGTCGAAATAACCGTCTTGGACCCCGTCGATGCGCAAACCCGGAAACTGTGCCTGCATGTTGGCCGCTACCGCTTCGGCGATCCCCGGGCGCGCGCCGAGCAGGAACAGCCCGAGCCGGGCTTGAGCGGCCCGCTCGCACAGCTGCGGGAAGAGGTCGGTGCCGTTGACGTTGGCCTGCAGCGCGACCCCGAGCATCCGACAGCCGATATGGATTCCGATCCCGTCGGGCAGGACGCGCGCGGCATCGAGCAGGATCCGGCGGTACTCGGCATCGCCATAGGCGATGTTGAGGCAATCCGGGTTGACGAAGGCCAGCACCGCGGGATCTCCGCCGACGGCGCGAGACGCGATCCAGTCCACCGCCTCGGGCATCGTGGTGTTGACGATCGGGACGCCGAAGAACTCCAGCAGCGGCGGCGTGGGCGCCTCGCCTCCCCCGAGAACCTCGCCGATCAGGGAGCGTACCACC
The DNA here is from genome assembly GCF_011390875.1 of Thiocapsa sp. GTDB lineage: Bacteria > Pseudomonadota > Gammaproteobacteria > Chromatiales > Chromatiaceae > Thiocapsa. Next base: position 955 of record NZ_JAABRP010000125.1, on the reverse strand, counting down.
AGTCCGGCATCGCCGCGTGCGCTCTGCCCGTAGGCGTATTCGCGGTCGATCTGCGCCTCCGGCGCATAGGCCACACCGGTGCGGCTCTTGAGTCGATAGGGCGAGAAGACGCCGGGTCTGACGGTGAAGCGTACGGCTGCCTCGACGTCGACCCGTACCGCCTCGGATGCACTCAGGGGGCGCGGGCCGGCGATCGCCATATCGCCGCGCAGGATGTTCAGGATGACCGCGAGACCGCGCCCGGGTGCCGGACCAGCGAAGTCAAGCCGCTCGAAGAGCGCGCGGAAACGCCCGATCAAAGGTTCGCGATCGAAGATCCGACCCGCGCTCGCGCGAGCCACCGCGCCGCGCAGCAGCAGCAGCGGAGAGAGCATCACCGCAAGCAACAGCGCGAGCGTCAGGTCGAGTGCCCGCGAGAGGACAACCCCGAGGACCGTGAGCGGCGGCAAGAGACTTCGCAGCCAGAGTGCGCGCCACGGTCGCTGGCGGCGGCCGAGTGGACCGGGGATCTTCAGGTCGGGCTTGCGCTTCATGATGCATCCGCCTCGACATCGGCGCGGGAATCCGTCCCGGACGAGGTCTCCGGACCGGCAAGAGCGGCCGGAGTGCGGAGCGATGTCGCATCGCCTCGGGCGATGATCCGGGCCGGTACCCCGACCGCAAGACAGCCGTCGGGGACGTCCCGAATCACCACGGCGTTGGCCCCGATCGCGACATCGTTGCCGATGCGGATCGGGCCGAGCACCTTGGCGCCGGCCCCGATGTCGACCCGGTCGCCGATCACGGGCGCCCCGCGCACCCCGCGATGCCGAAGACCCACCGTGACCCCGTTGCGTACCACGCAGTCGTCGCCGAAGACGGCGTCGCCGCTGATGATGATGCCGCCGAAGTGCTCGATCAGGAAGCGCCGGCCGACCCGCGCCTCGCAGGGCAGATCGATCCCGGTCATGATCTG
>NZ_JAABRP010000014.1 GCF_011390875.1 Thiocapsa sp. | reverse complement strand
GCCGGGTCAGCCCGACGATGGTGTAGAGGTTGCGACGGATGCGCACCTGCTCGCCGAGTCGAAAGCCGGTGGTCACGTCCGCGACCGCCTCGTAATGACCGCGCGTGAGATGGCGCCCGGCGACCAGAAAGGGCGGTTGACCGGGCTCGCCGAAACCGCCGGGGACCACGCCGACGATCATGGCGCGGCGCTCGCGCGCGGCCTCGTCGCCGGCCTGATCGCTGGTCTGATTCGGGGCGGCCTGATTCGCGACGACAGGCCGCACCTGCATTGTGAGATAGGTGACGTTGGCCGCGCGCGCGACGCCCGGCAGGATCAGGATGCCCCGGTAGAGGTCGTCGGCAAGGGTGGACGGCTCAGCGTAAGGGCCGAGCGTGTCTTTCTGCACCGCCCAGAGGTCCGCCCCGCTGTTGTCGAGCAGCACCTCGGCATCATCGACCATGCCGCGGTAGATGCCGGCCATGGAGAGCGTCACGCCGATCAGGAGTCCGAGACCCACACCCGTAAAGACGAACTTGCCCCAGGCATGGAGGATGTCGCGCCCGGCGAGGCTGATCATCGGGGCAGACCGGGGATCTGCTCGACGATCTCGACCCGACGTCCGGGCCGGAGCGGGACGCGGGAGTGCAGGATCACGCGATCGCCGGACACCAGGCCGTCGCGGATTTGGACCCAACCCTCCAGGTCCCGCGCGCCGGTCTCGACCGCGACGAAGCGCGGACCGGCGTCATCCAGCACCCAGACGCCGAGCTGGCCGTCGCGCCGGTGCAAGGCGGCATTGGGCAGCGCCGGGGCCGCTTCGAGCGGCTCCAGGGCCACGGTCACCTCGGCCAGCTCGCCGAGTCGGGGCAGCGGCTCGGGCAGCTTCGAAAACGCAATCTTGGCGCGAAACTCCTCGGTGACGGCATCGGCCCGCGGCTCGATCCGCAGCACCTCGCCGGGCAAGGTGTCCAGCGGCAGCGAGCGCAGCGCGATGCGGGCCCCCAGATCGGCACGCAGCGCCCCGGCGCCGAGCTGATCGAAGCGGACATCGATCCAGAGACGGCTCGGGTCGATCACCTCCACGACCGACTGACCCGCCACGACGGTGCTGCCGGGCTCGGCGTCGCGCGAGACCACCAATGCGTCCACCGGCGCGATCAGGCGCAGATTGGCCCGCTGCTGCACCAATGCCTCGCGCTCGGCACGGACCCGCACGAGATCCTGCTCCGCGGATTCCAGATTGGCCACGGCCAGTGCCAGACCTGCCTCGGCGACCTGGGCCTCCTGACGCTTGGCCTCCGCCGTATCCTCGCTGGCCGTGCGGGACAGCAGAAGCTGCTCGTAGCGGGCGACTTGGGCACTGGCGAAGTCCCGCCGCGCCTGCGCATCGCCGACCTGGGCATGGGCCGCGACCACGCCGGATTCCGCGCGGTGCAGTGCCGCGTCCGCCGCGGCGACGCGGTCGTCGAGATCGACCGGATCCATCTCGCCGAGCAGTTGGCCGGCCTCGACCCGATCCCCCACCTGCACCTCGACCCGCCGCACCCGACCGGCAAAGGTCGGGCCGATGCGGTAGGTGTAGCGCGCCTCGACCGTGCCCACTCCGAACAGCGTCGGGGTGACGGGACGCATCTCGACGGTGGTCAGGGTCACGGGCACCGGGGCCAACGGACCCGAGGTCAACGCCAACCAGAGGAAGGCGCCGATGAGCGGAACGAGTACCGCGAGCAGGAAGACGACACGCCGGCTTGGCTTGGGAAGGTTCATATGGAGGGCTCGAAAGCAATGGCGAGCGACTCGGGAGAGCCGTTGGAGCAGGATGGGGATGGAGCCGCGCTTCGGCCTTGACTCAGGTCAAAGGTGCGAGGTGCCCACTCTCCGGGGAGAGTCGAATCGTCGTCGGGTCTGAGAACTGGATCCGCCGCAGAGACACCGCGATGGAGGTGATGGTGATCGCAGAGCGATCAGGAATCGACACGAACGCGACAATGCCTTGATCCGCAGACACATCGGTCCAGGTTGAATGGGGCGGTAATCGGGGCGACGCACCGCGGGCGTCACGCGGCGCAGAGCGCCAAGGAGGCATGCATGACACCGCGGAGCGGTGTCACGAGCACTGAGGGTTTGGGTGGCAGCCTGTGGAGCGAGGCCCTTCGCCCCTACTCGATCACGACCTTGACCGACGTCTTGCCGGCTGCCTTCGGCAGCCTCGGCGGTGCGACCGTGAGGGCATCGATCTCGGCCTGATCGAGCTGCTCCTTGCCGCCGCCGCACGCCATGATCTGCGCCTGGACGTCGCCCTTGATCTTGCGGCTGTGCTTGGCCTTCCAGTCGGTGCCGCCCTCGGCGACGCGGGTGCGCTTGGGGTCGAAGTGGAAGTCGACCTTTTTCTTGGACTGCGGTCCCCAGTAGTTGACCTTGCCCAGATCGTAGAACTTGCGCTCGAAGCCGGCCTTGAGGAAGGCCTTCAGACAGCCGAGCAGATAACGCCGCCGCTCGCCGCTGCCCGCCCAGGGGTAGGAGAAGAGCGCCTTGTGCATGTAGAAGCGGCGATAGTTGTGCATGACGCGGTCGAGCAGCTCGGCGCGATCCATGGCGGCCGGCTTGATGATGGGCGTGACGAAGTTGTACTTCTCGTAATCGAAGATCTCGACCTTGTCGCCCAGCTCGCGGAAGAGATCCGTGAAGGGCCAGGGGGTGTACATGGCCCAGTTGGCGAGGTCCGGTTTCCAGTCGCGCGCCATCTGATAGGTCTCTTCGAGCGTCTCGGCGGTCTCGTTTTCGAGCCCGACGATGAACTGGGCCTCGGTAAGGATGCCGGCATCGCGCAGCAGACCGATCGCCCGCTTGTTGTCGGCGACCGTGGTCTCCTTGTTGAAGCGGTCGAGCTTGAGCTGCGCCGCGGCCTCGGTGCCGAGCGAGACATGGATCAGCCCGGCCTTGCGATAGAGCGGCAGCACGTCCTCGTCGCGCAGGATGTCGGTGACACGGGTGTTGATGCCCCAGAGGATCCCGAGATTGCGCTCGATCAGCTCCTCGCAGAAGGCGATGAACTTCTTGCGATTGATGGTCGGCTCCTCGTCGGCGAGGATGAAGAAACCGACGTCGTGGTCGCGCACCAGGGTCTCGATCTCGTCGACGACCTTCTTCGGATCACGAATCCGATAGTCGCGCCAGAACTTCCATTGCGAGCAAAAGGAGCAGGTGTAGGGACAGCCGCGGGCCATGTTCGGGATGGCGACGCGCTTGTTGAGCGGGATGTAGTTGTACTTGTCCCACTCCAGCACGCCCCAGTCGGGTGTGATCGCGTCCAGGTCCTTCACGGTCGGGGCGGCCGGGGTGGCGATGATCTTGCCGTCGACGGCGTAGGCGATACCCTTGACCTTGCCGCGCTCATCCGGCCAACGGCCTTCATCGATGGTGCGCACCAGATCAACGACGATCTCCTCGCCCTCGCCGCGCACGATGGCGTCGATCCAGGGCGCCTCTCCGAGGACCTGTTGATACATGAAGGTCGCATGCACGCCGCCGAGGACGGTGACGATCTTGGGGTCGACCTCCTTGACGATCTCGAGCAGACGCTGGGCCTTGTAGATGGAGGGCGTGATGGCTGTGCAGCCGACGATGTCGGGACGATAGGCGACGATGGCCGCGCGGACCTGCTCCTCGGACAGGTCGTTGGTCATGGCGTCGACGAAGCGCACCTCGGTGAAGCCCGCGGTCTTGAGCGCACCGGTGAGATAGGCCACCCACGCCGGCGGCCAATTGCCGGCGATCTCGGCGCCGCCCGAGTGGTAGTTTGGGTGGATGAAGAGAATGCGCATGCGTCGAGCCCCCGGCCGATGGTAAGTGTCAATGAAGATTGACAGTCGGCCTCCTTGTCGTCCTTGACACAGGTCAAATCCGCCCGGGCGACTCGGATTTGCATGTGTTGCCGTCGCGTTCGCGGTCGATAAGATCTGACCTAGATCAAGGACGACCCAATCCAGGTCGGGAGAATGCCGCGTCACGCAACCGGAGGATTCGCCATGACCGACTCGATCGCCACCTTTATGACCGACGACCATCAGCGCTGTGACCACCTGCTCGCCGCCTGCGAACAGGCGGTCTCGGGCGGCGATTGGACGCGACTCGCGGAGCAGGTCAAGGATCTCTCGACTGCGTTGCTCGGCCATTTCGACATGGAGGAGCAGGTGCTGTTTCCGGAGTTGGTCGCCGTCAGCCCCTGGGCCTCCGGGCCGACCGGTATGATGACCATGGAGCACGCTCAGATGCGTTCCTTGGCGGAGGAGCTCGAGGACGCGGTCGGCACGCGGGACGCAGACGCCTGCCTCGGCATCCTCGAGACGCTCCATCTGGTGATCCAGCAGCACAACTCGAAGGAAGAAGGCATCCTCTATCCGATGGCCGAGGAGAATCTGGGCGACCAGACACCGGACATCCTGAATCGGCTGCAGGCGGCCTAGACCATGGACAGAACACTCGACGTCAGCAATCTTCCCGCCCCGGAGCCGATGGAGCGGATCCTCGATGCGCTCGCCGACCTGCCGCCGGGCGATCGCCTGTGCGTACTCCACCGTCGCGAGCCCTATCCACTCTACGACATGCTGCGACGCATGGGCTACCGCTGGGAGATCAGCTCCGAGGACGATCGGTATCGCATCCTGATCTCGCCCGTGCCGAAGCATCAGCGGCCGGTCAGTCGATTAAGGCAACAGGGCGTGAGCCGTTTTTAAACCGCGCGCGTTGGGCCATGCGGCGTTCCGTGCTCGGATTCCCGGTTCGTCCCTGCCGACCGGCGTCGGAGCTGCGCGGTTTAAAAGATCAATTTATTCATTTTCTTGAACCGCGTCGCGCCAATGGCTTCAAGTGTCCACGACGCTCCATCCAAACGATCAGACGACGTCACGCGCTCCGGACGCGGTTCATAAAAAATGATGGGTACGGGCGGACTTTCTCTCGATCAGGCCCCGCCGATCGACATCCCAGCGCGCTTTTTCCTCACCGCGCCCCTGTTCGCGATCGCCGCCGGCCTGCTCTTGGCCTCGCAAGGCCCGACCCTCTTGGTCTCGCGCTGGATGCCCGGCGCGCTCGCCGCAGCCCACCTGATCGCCATCGGATACCTTGGGCTGATCATGTGCGGTGCGCTGCTTCAGATGCTGCCGGTGGTCGCCGGTGCGCCGGTCCCCGCGGTGCGCCTGGTCGGCACGGCGACACATCTCTTGCTCACGATCGGTGCCGCCGGGCTGGCTTGGGGGCTTGCGGGCGGCGGCCCGAGCCTGATCTGGATCGGCGCCGGTGCCGCAGCACTGGGGTTTCTGGTCTTCGTCGCCCCGGTTGCCGTCGCACTGGCACGTGCGCGTGGTGCGCCCGGGACCTTGCTCGCGCTGCGCACGGCCGCGCTGGCCCTGGCGGTCACGGTCGCCTTGGGGTTGTTGCTGGTCGCCGCGCTCCAGGGGTGGATCCGGGTTCCGGAGCACACCCGTTGGGTCGACACCCATGCCGCGTGGGGGTTGATGGGCTGGGTCGGGTTGCTGGTGGTCGGCGTGGCCATCCAGGTGCTGCCGATGTTCTACGTCACCCCGGCCTATCCGGCGCCGGTGCGGCGCTGGTTTGCACCGGCCGTCCTGGTCGGGATCGGCGCTGCGAGCGCTGCCTGGGTCATGGGAGCCGACCTCGTCGGACAGGCCGTTTTCGGTACGATCGCTCTGGGCTTCGTCGGCTTTGCCTTCATCACCTTGCGCTTGATCAGCCGTCGCGAGCGACCGCGGCTCGACCCGACATTGCTGCACTGGTGGGCCGCCATGCTGAGCCTCTGCGGCGCTGCTCTCGCTTGGGCCTTCGCGGCGACCCCGACCCTGATCGGCGTGCTCCTGTTGGTAGGGGTCGGCGTCGGACTTCCTGCCGGAATGCTTTTTAAGATCCTGCCGTTTTTGACCTGGTTTCACCTCCAGCACCGCCAACTCGCGAGCGGACGATTCGACCTGCGCATCCCGCATATGGGCAGTCTGTTGTCGACGCGGTGGGCACGGGTTCAGTTCGGACTGCATCTCGCCGCATTGGCGCTGCTCGTGGGGAGCCTGTGGGTTCCGGTACTGGCCCGCCCGGCGGGCATCGCGCTCGCGCTGTCCTCGTTGGTGTTGATCGTGTTGCTGATCGGCGTCGCGCGCACGTATCGACAGTTCGCTGCCCTGCTCCGGCCAGCGCACTCAGGCGTAGAACCCCGATCTTGAATGGCCTGTTACGACTGCTCGGCTGCTCCGCGAGGGGAGCGGGCCGCACAGGCGATCTCCTGAAATCGGCACCCCGACAACGCATGGCTGCCGGTGTAGGGGCGGCTTAAGTCGCCTCTACAGGGTGGTGATCCCTTATCCGGGAATCGCCAATGACCTTGTTCAGACACGCCTTCCCGGGAGGAAGGGGATGCACGCTAACCGCCACTCAGTGCTCGCCCTTCGTCCGCAACAGACCGGCCAACCGGTTGCCTTGTTTTTGCGGACCGCCGCGCGGAAAGAGTCGATGCAGATAGCGGTTGCTGCCCTTCTCGTCCCCCCAGACCTTGCGGAAGTGGGCGATCATGTCGCGCACCGTCGCCTGGGTGCCGCGCTTGACATAGCTGGTTCTCAGGAAGCGAATGATCTCCCAATGCTCGGCATTCAGCTCCAGCCCGTCGTAAGCAGCCAAGGCGCGGGCAAACTCCTCCGACCAATCCGACGGATCCACGAGATAACCTTCGCTGTCGGTCAGGATCGCGCGGTCACCGACCTGAATGCTGCGCGTGGTCATGTTCGGATAGGCATTGCTGCCGGAGGGGAACTCGCCCGGCAAGCCCTTCGAGTTGTGCTCGGATTGGGTAATCGACCACAGCTCAATCGGGATCTCGCCGTCGAGGCGACCGTCGAAACGCTCGACGCCCGACACGAGCACCTTTCCGCTGGTCGGCGGCAAATCGAAGCGCGCCACGCCCGCACGGTCGGTGAAGACAGGCACTGTCTCCGACCCGTCTGCGTCCAGCCTGAGAACAACGGGTGTGCGTTTGAGCGGCTCGTTCGTGACCTTCATGGACACCTTTACATCAATCATCGTCTCGTCTCCGACTCCAGCGCTCTTGATCTATATCATCAAATTAGCCGCTACTAGACCCCGAGACAAACGAATCCTTTCGGCGATAGATATCGGCTATCTCGATACTAGGAGACGTCAGCCGCGTTTGCCCCAGGCCCGTATGAATTGATACAAAGGCGGAACAACATGACACGAGCGCATGCCATGCGGAACGCGGCTTATGGACATTGACCAGGTCAGAACCTTCTTGGCGGTCGCCGCGCACGGGAGCTTCCAAGAGGCGGCCAACCGCGTGCACGTGACTCAATCCACCGTCAGCGCGCGCATTCAGGGCCTCGAGCACTATCTAAACGCCCGGCTGTTCATACGCAACCGCTCGGGCGCGACACTCACGCCCGCGGGTCGGCGCTTTCTTCGGCATGCGAAGACGCTGGTGTTGACGCTCGAGCAGGCACGCCACGACGTCGGTCTGCCCAGCCGCTTTCGGGCCAGCATCACGATCGGCGCGCGTATCGCCCTTTGGGACGGATTCCTGCCGCTCTGGGCAGGACGGATGCGCGAGCAGGCACCGGATGTCTCGATCAGCAACGAGATCGGTTTCGAGGACGATCTGATGCGGCGCATCGTCGAAGGCACGCTGGACCTCGCCTTGATGTACACGCCACAACACAGCGCCGGCCTTCAGGTCGAGCACTTGTTCGACGAGACACTGGTCCTGGTCACCAGCGATCCGGAGCGCACGGAGCTCGACGACGGCTATGTCTACGTGAACTGGGGTCCGACCTTCTATGCCCAGCACAGTAAGGTCTACCCGAATCTGGAACGGCCGGCGCAGATGGCCAACATCGGTTGGCTCGGTCTGCAGTTGATCTTGGCCAACGGCGGAACCTGCTTCGTCCCGGAACGCGTCGCGGCATCTTACGTGCGTGCGGGCTGCCTGCACGTGGCACCCGAAAGCCCGCGGTTTCTGTTGCCGGCGTATGTGGTCTATCCGTTGGAGAGCGAGTCGCCCGTGCTCGATGCAGCGCTGTCGACCCTGCACAGGGTCATTGCGGAACGATCGCCCGCCGACGGCGGCACGCCGACGGAATGCACGCCCGAGCCGCTCGCCCCCGGGCACGACCCCCTCCCCGAGCCTTTTGGTCCCCCAGGCTCAGCTGGCGAGATGCGGCAGTCGTGACCGACCCGCGCGCGCTTGCCGAACGGGTCAGATCAGCCTGCCTGCAGGCGGCATCGGCAGCCTATGAGCAAGCCGGCATCAGCGGACTGTGCGGCGAGGGCCGTTGGGAGTTTGCGCTCCAAGCAATCAAAGGGCTCGATGTCGCGGCTTTATTCGAAACCCCGTTACCCGACGGTCCCATTCTCAAAACGGAGCAACGACCCATGCAGCGCATCGAAGCATTGCGTCGCCTGTCGAGCGAACATCACAGCGGCCTGGTCATTGCGCGACGGGCGCGTGAGCAAGCCGGGGCCTCGGGCGATCGCGAGGCCGCTTGGGCCGACCTGAGGCAACGCTTCGCCGACGAGCTCGAGCCTCATTTCAAGCTCGAAGAGCGCGGACTGCTGCCGGCATTGCTCGCGGCCGGTGAAGAGATGCTGGTGGAGCGTACCCTGGACGAGCATCTGAAGATGCGGACCTTGATCGCGACGGGCGGACCCGACGCCCTGACCGCATTCGCGGAGATGCTCACGGATCACATCCGGTTCGAGGAAAAGGAGTTGTTCGAGACCGCGCAGCTTGCCCTGGGGGCAGAGGACCTGGAGCGGCTCGAGGCGCTTCACGATCATGAGCCCGCGCCGGTCTGCCGTACTTGATCTCCGTCAAGGGATTGGAATCCCCTTGCGCTATGCTGAAAAGCGAGCTTGGTCCGGATGATAAAAAAGAGGGGGCGTCGGCGGCCCGAGCACATCCGCGAAGACACCGACCCTGCCGACGCCTTGGAGGCCGCGCATGAAATTTCCGATCCTGACCGGTCTGGTGCTGATATCCACAGGGCTCGCTTTCGCAGATCCGGCCGATCCGACCGAGATCGGCTTCGCAGAGGTCCGGACGCTGGGAACACTGAACGGCCAAGCACTCGCCTGTCGGCAGTTCGATGCGTCCGGCGAGGCAAAGGCATTGATGATCGGTCATGCGCCCAAGACCCGCCGCTACGGAACCCTCTTCGAGACGGCGACCAACGCCGCCTTCCTCGCGGCGACCAAGGACGGCACGCCCTGCCCGACCGAGGCCGATCTGGCGGCGGGACTGGCGGAATCGGCGGCAGCACTGAAGGCGGTTTTCCCCTAACAAGCGAATCCGGGGCAGGCGAAACCGGAACCGTCGGAGCCGCAACCGCCCGGCGCCGAGCCGTCCCTGTCGAACGACGAGACCGAATCATGAAGATCCCCGTCGTCGCGCCGCTGGTTGCAGCACTGCTTCTGGCCGCAGGCATGGCCACGGGATCGGTCGACGCCGCCGATGCGCCCGCCGACGACGCGTCCCCGCCGAGCGGACGTTATCTCCTGATGGACGCCAACGGACGGGCCGTCACCAACGCCGATTTCCCCGGCCAATTCCAGCTCATCGCCTTCGGCTATACCTACTGTCCGGACATCTGCCCGACCACGCTGGTCGAGGCGGCGGCGATCCTGAAGCGGTTGGGCGCTCGCGCGGATCGCGTCCAGCCGATCTTCATCACGGTCGATCCGCAGCGCGATACCCCGCAGGTGCTGGCGACCTATACCGCCTACTTTCACCCGCGCATCATCGGTCTCACCGGCTCGGCGTCGCTCATCGCGCGCGCCGCCCAAAACTTCAACGCCCGATACGAGAAGGTCACCGAGCCGGGCGCACCGGCCGATCGCTACCACGTCGACCACAGCGCAGGGATGTATCTCCTCGGCCCCGACGGGAGCTATATCCGTAAGTTCGGTTACTCGACACCGGCGGTGGAGATCGCCGAACGGATCGAGGCACTCTTGTCCGAGACGCCCGAGTCAGAGATGACCCAGCGCCTTTTGCCTCCGGGCTGAAGCGCACGTTTCGGTTCGGCCGGGCGACGCGTCCGACGTTCCCCGCTGCCCCGCTTTGCGCTTGTATGGCCGGACTCTCCGCGTCAAACTCCGGCGTGCGGCGCCGATACGGCGGTACACGGGGTATCGGCCGGGTCGCGCCGCCCACGAATCAAATCAGGGGAGACGTCGAGATGAGAACAACCGCAAAGATCCTCGTTGCAATCAGCCTGTCCGCAGGTGCCGTGTCGTCCGCGCTTGCTCAGCAGGATTTCGGGTGGGATGTGGCTTGGGGAACGGCACAGCCGGTGCCCTTGAGTCCATGGGCCACGGCCCTTCTCGGGTTGTTGCTTGTCGCGGCGACGTACGCCTTCCTGCACAAGCGCAGTAAACAGGGAGGTGTCGCTCTAATCGCCGCGGGCGCCATCTTCGGCTCGACCTATCTGACGCAAGAGTCCTGGGCCGTTGCTTACGACCTGACGATCTCGACAGCCTCCGGCTCGGAATTCGTGAGTTGCGGCATTCTCGACATCGGCTCGACGCAGCAGGAGGCGAACGGACCCGTTGATCTCGTCGTCGGCACGACGCTTCAGGAAGGCGTCGTTCTTCGCCGAGTCGAATCCAGCTTTCCCGTCCTGGAATCTTCCGAAGAGGCCCCGAAGCCGACCGCATTGGCCGAACAGTGCAGCGTCGGACTGCGTGTCACCCCGGACGCCCCCTGCACCTTGCCCTGCTATCCGGGTTAGAGGCACGTCGCGATCGCCCGTGTCCGCCCAAGGCGGACACGGGAGCGACAAAAGTGTGCCTCAAACCACAGACCTACCGCCGAAGACGCTTCTCCGGCTCCGCGAGTTGCGCCTCGGCATCCTGTTTTGCCTGGTCGGAGAGTTGGTGAGCTCGACGTTTGGTGCATCCACAACGATTAGCGGGTACGCGGTTTAAAATAATATATTTTTTAATATCTTAAACCGTGCCGGCTCCAACGGCAGTCAAGTCTGCCCAGGCTAATCCCATCCTAAAACATCGCATACCGCGCTGGGCGCAGTTTAAGCCGTCAGCCGCGCATAAAGCACGGGGAGTCGCGCAGGAAGCTCGGTAGGTCGGCGAATGACGACATAGCCGCCGGTGCCGAAGAGGTGGGGAAGGTAGTCGTTGCCGCGCTCGTCGATGGTGACGCAAAAGCAGGTCAGGCCTAGGGTGCGGGCTTCCTGGACGGCGCGACGGGTGTCTTCGATCCCGTAACGACCTTCGTAGCGGTCGAGGTCGTTGGGTTTGCCGTCGGAGAGGATCAGCAGGAGACGGCGGCCGCCCGGCTGCGCCGCGAGCAGGCGAGTCGAGTAGCGGATTGCGGCGCCCATGCGGGTGTAATAGCCGGGCTTGATGGCGGCGATGCGCCCGCGCACGACGGCGCCGTGCGGCTCCTCGAAGTCCTTGAGACTATGGATTCGCACCGGGTCGCGACGACGCGAGGAGAAGCCGAGCATGCCGAAGCGATCGCCGGTCGCGGCCAGGCTCTCGGCGAAGAGAAAGAGACTGTCGCGGATGACATCGATGACGCGTGCGTGATCGTCCACCCAGGTGTCGGTCGAGAGCGACAGATCCGAGAGCAGTAGGCACACTAGATCACGCGCCCCTTTGCGCATGTCGCGATAGAGTCCGTCACTGTGGGTGCCGACGCCGGAGGTGCCGGCACCGGCATGGCGATCGGTGGCGAAACGCAGATAGGCGTCCAGATCGATCTCTTGTCCATCGCACTGGCCGCGCTGCCAGACCCGCGCCGGGGCGAGTGCCTGGAACTGGTGGCGCAGCCGATGGGCCGTGCGGCGCAGGTGCTCGGGCAGCGCGCAGGGTGTAGCGTCCGCGGCGATCAGCGGGATCACGCGACACTGATTCGGGCAAAGTGTCCCCTTTCGCCAGTCCCACTCGGGCAAGAGGATCCCCTCCGAGAGGACCAGGTCGTCCTCGGACTCGGCCGGCAGATCCAGATCGAATTTCAGACGCGCACCGGATGCCTGACGGTCGCGCGCGACCGAGATGCGATCCAGATCGGCGGCGGCGGTGCGGGCGCGCTCGAGATCGTCCTCCTCGTCGGTCCCGCGGTCGACCTGGACATGCTCGCCCCAGGTGAGGATGTTCTCCATTCGGATCGTGATAAGCCCCTGGTCCTTCTCCGGCATGGCGACCCGCTCGGCACGTCGCCGACGGCGCTCGCCGAGCGACTCGACGGCGGCATCGCGATCGATGTCCTGCGATTCGCCGCCGGAGGGATCGGACCAGGCGCCTGCCGGGAGATCCGGATCGGGATGCAGCCAGAGCACGACCGGATACGGCGGACGGCGCGCTGTCGGGAGCCGCGCGACACTGCCGGGATCCTCCAGCGCAAGACGGATGGCCTCCTCGCGTGCACGCTCGTCCGCCGACAGGGCGCGCGGATCCGGGCGTAGGTCGAGATGGGCATCGAGCAGCCGCCGGTAGCGCGGGCGCAGGCCCGGAAACCGCGAGAGCGTCCGGCGGGCCTGATCCTGACTCTCGACGAGCCAATCTCGGGTCGGGCCGGTCTGCTGGGCCGCGAGCGCGGCAAGCCAGAGGTAGAGATCGCGATTGAGCGCCCGCTCCGGGAAGAGGTCGATTCGGGCGGGCAGCCGCAAGGAGCGCTCGTCGCGCCAGGCCAGCTCGACCTTTTCGTCGAGCCCGGCGAGTCGTTGCAGGAACCCACGACGGGCCCCGTGTGCGCTCGCCTCGGCCGCTTCGACCTGGAGTCCGCCGTCGCCGCCCAGAGCACGGAAGAAGATCCCGATCGGGACGGCCACCTCTTCGAGCGTCACCGCCGCAAAGGGGTGCCGTCGCTCCGAGAGACGGGTGATGGCGCGATGCCAGAGTGCTCCGACTTGCTCTTCCATCGGTTGGCTGACCACCGTTGCGTTAAACGTATAACAACTCGACGAAAGAATACCTTTGCCGCGGTTGTCGCTTTCGTTGTCGTTGTCGTTGTCGTAGTCGAATACGATCGCGACAACGACAACGATTCGATTCAGTGCTCAACTTATTTCCGACACGTCACCTACGCATGTCGGCAGGTTCCGGGCAGTATGGCGTTCTCGTTTGGACCGGCGGACGTCGGCGCCGGGCGCCCGGTGATGACCGGCAACGCCTCCGCGCCTTCGACCCAGCGCAACAGGCTCTGCTTCGGGTCGCCGTGCTGGACCTGTGTGCAGGCCGAGATGCATTCGGCGCACTCGGTGCAGGTGAACATCTTGCGCTTGATCGTGCGCGGCTTCAGACGCATCGGACAGGCATGGTCGCAGGCGTTGTCGCAATCGGCGCAGGCGGCGGCGCGGCGGGTGTCGAAGCCGACCACCATCGCCCGATCGTTAGCCATCCAGGCGAGGCTCTGGAACAGACCGACCGCGCAGACATAGCGGCAGAAGAAATGGCGCGCGAGCAGGAACTCGACAGTGAACGCGATCGTGGCCGCCGTCAGGAAGATGCTCTGGTTGCGGGTCAGGGTGCCGTTGAGCAGGTTGTGGTAGATCTCGAAGGGCGGCAGGAGATAGGTGAGCAGGGCCAGCGCCCAGAGGAAGGCGAAGCCGACCACGGCGAGCAGGGTCGGGATCCAGTACCAGCGGTTCCAATACGGAGCCGACGCCGGGGACTTCGGGCTCGGATCCTGCCCGCCACTCACCGTCATCGGAATCGGGCCGCGCAGCGGCGGCGGCAGGGTGCGGCGCTCCCAGATGCTGGGTTTGCCGGAGGCGCGGCGCATCAGCGCGTTGATCGTCTCCACGACGGAGAAATGCGGACACAGCCAACCGCAATAGAGACGCCCGTAGCGCCAAGCAATGAACAAGAAGAGCGCGGCGCCGCCGAAGATCGGCAGAAAGCCGCGCACGAAGAGGTTGAGCGTCGCATCGCCGATGCCGGTGCGACCGGCGAGAAAGTCCTCGATCCCAAGCGTCCAGTGCTGCCCGAACAGGATCGCGTGGCCGAGCGTCAGATCGATCCGAAAGAGATCGAGCGGCGGCGCCAGCAGGAAGAGCGCAAAGAAACCGACCTGAAACCAGGCTCGCCGCTGTTGCAGCCGGGTTCTAGACATGGCGTTTTGCCTGAGGACACCCGCCCGGAAGCGGCCGCCCGACCAAGGGGTAGCGCCAGCAATGTCCAGCCAACGCCTTGGTCAGGCCGAAGACACCGAGCAGGACCAGCGTGGTGTGACAGACGATGAAATAGAGGATCACCAGCGTCCAGACGTACATAGCTCCGGCACCTGCAATCGCCATGACCGCGGAGATCACGATGATCAGAAGCACTCCGGCCCAAAGACTCGCGCGGACCGTTTGGTCCAGATGCGCGGCCGCCAGCGGTGCGCGACCCTCCCGCCCCCAAAACGCGAGCGCCAGCAGGAGCAGGAAGCCAATCCCGGGCAGGATCAGCAGGTTGGCGAGATACAGCGACTCGGCAACGATGGCGATCCGCTGACCTTCAGGCCGGGTACCTTTCATGAGGCTTCAACCTAAACCGCGCACAGCGCGGCATGCGATGTTCTTGGATGGGATTGGCCTCGGCAGACTTGACTACCGTTGGAGCCGGCGCGGTTTAAACAAGTGTCGCATCGATCACCTCCGCGAGTGCCCCAATGGTCTCGGAATCGTCGGTCAATGGCTCGACAAGCGCGGCGAGACAGGCGTCGCGTGGGTCCATGCCGGCCTGGATCAGGGTCGCCGCATAGACGAGCAGTCGCGTCGAAACGCCTTCCTCCAGGTCGTGGTCCTTGAGCGCCCGCAGCGAGCCGGCGATCCGCACCAACAGCTCGGCCCACGCGCTCTCGATCCCGCTCTCGCCGATCAGGATCGCGACCTCCAGGCGAGGCGCGGGAAAGCCCAGTGTGACGGCGACGAAACGCTGGCGCGTGCTCGGTTTCATTCCCTTGAGCAGGTTCTGATAACCGGGATTGTAGGAGACGACCAGCATGAACCCGGGCGGCGCCTGCAGGGTCTCGCCGGTGCGCTCCAACGGCAGGATGCGTCGATCGTCGGTGAGCGGATGCAGCACCACCGTGGTGTCCTTGCGCGCCTCCACCACCTCGTCGAGATAGCAGATGGCGCCCTCGCGCACCGCTCGCGTGAGCGGACCATCGCTCCAGAAGGTCCCCTCGGCGCCGATAAGATGGCGGCCCACCAGGTCCGCCGCGGTCAGATCGTCATGACAGGCGACGGTGTAGAGCGAGCGCTCCAGGCGCTCGGCCATATAGCGCACGAAGCGGGTCTTCCCACAGCCCGTCGGCCCCTTGATCATCACCGGCAGGCGATTGTGGAAGGCGTATTCGACGAGCGCGACCTCGCGGCCTTGCGGCTTGTAAAAGATCGACTCGCGCTGGGTCTCGCGCTGGGTCTCGGCGGACGCCTGCGCCGCGTGACCGGCCATCGCGCCGGTGTTCGGAATCGAGATCGGACGAACGGCGTGTCTGGATGTCATCTGCGCTCAGCCGGCTAGTGTGAAGGCGATCGTGATCAGGGTTCCCGGGATCAACAGCCACAGGAGAATCACGAAGCGCCAGGGTCCGCGGACACCCTTCAGACCCATGAAAAAATCGCCGATGAGCTGACCCTTGATCAAGGCAAGGCCGAGCACCAGCAACGACAAGAACAAGGCCCTGTTTCCCGAGAGTAGATCAAAGTAGCCGACGGCGAAGGTCACCAGCGTCAGCACGACGAGCAGCAGATAGACCCGTGTGCAGGGGCGCATCGCGGTTTGCGTTTTCATAACGGTGTTCATCGCATCACGTAGACCAAGGGGAAGAGGATGAGCCACACCAGATCGACCATATGCCAGTAAACACCGCCGGTCTCCATGCCGGTATGCTCGCTCGCGGAGTAAGCGCCTTGGTGCGTCTTCAACGCCACCGCTGCCAGAATCACCATACCGAGCACGACATGCAGGAAATGGAAGAAGGTCAAGGAGAGATAAAACATATAAAAGGTGTTGCTGCTCAGCCGCACACCTTCGCCGAAATGGTGGACATACTCCGCCGATTTGACGACCAGAAACAGGGCACCCATGGCCAGTGCGGCGAGCAACCAACGTACGCTCGTTTTGCGTTGATCCTCGCGGATGGCCGCAAGGGCACGCACGACGAAATAGCTGCTGGTGATCAGTGTAAGGGTGTTGATCAGCGCTACGCCCTTATCGAGCGTGGCCTGGTATTCATTGAACATCGCCACGTCGCCCATGCGCGCGAAGGCATAGGAGGCGAAGAAGATGGCGAAGACCGCCAGCTCGGCGAGGATAAAGATCCAAATCGCTAAATCACCCGGCGGATAACGGACGGGCGGCGCTGCCGTGAGCGTTGCGGACATCGAGGACTCTTGATCAGGTCGGATTGGGTCGGATCGGGCATCGTCGGCCCTTGATTGACCTGCATCCTAGCTGCGCGGTCGGATATCGGCTTTGATCGACATCAAATCGGGTTGCGGCGGATCTTGGCCTGCGCGCCCTTCGGACAGCTAGCCGACCGCGCACTTCTTTTGCAGAATGATTGATCTCGGGACGGATCGGTCATTTCGATGCGCCACCTCCGATTCAAGATTGCCAGGCAACTTCGCGATATCGCTTCGTCGGACCGAATTGATCATACTGCGCCCTCGCATCGATACACGGCTTGTCGTAGGCGCATTGCTCCACCCGACCCAGTGCGCTTCGGCACACCGGAAAGCTCGAGAAAACCGACGCACGAGATCATCCATGTCGACGAAACCCGAAGCTCCGGCCTCGCCAGCCGATCGATCGTCCGAGGAAGCGCCTGCGCCCTCGCCGCCGTTACCCGTGACCCTCGGCGATGCCTTCCGCTATTGGCTCAAACTCGGCTTCATCAGCTTCGGCGGACCGGCCGGCCAGATCTCCATGATGCATACCGAGCTGGTGGAGCGGCGACGCTGGATCAGCGAGCATCGTTTCCTGCATGCGTTGAACTACGCCATGGTGCTGCCCGGACCGGAGGCGCAGCAGCTCGCGACCTATATCGGCTGGCTGATGCACGGCACGCTCGGCGGCGTGATGGCGGGCGTGCTCTTCGTGCTGCCGTCGCTGGCGATCCTGATCGCGCTGACCTTCGTCTATCTGGCCTACGGCGACCTGCCGGTGGTGGCCGGTATCCTCTACGGCATCAAGCCGGCGGTGACGGCGATCGTGGTGTTCGCGGCCTGGCGCATCGGATCCCGAGCGCTGCGCAACGGCGCGCTCTGGGCGATCGCCGCGGCGGCCTTCGTCGCCATTTTCGCGCTGAACGTGCCTTTTCCGGCGATCGTGCTCGGCGCGGGCCTGATCGGCTATCTGGGCGGGCGCATCACGCCGGATCGATTCAAGACCGGCGGCGGGCATGGGTCCCGAGACGCCGCTTACGGTCCCGCGATCATCGACGACGACACGCCGCTGCCGGCGCGCGCTCGCTTCTCGTGGCGGCATACCTTGGGCTACGCACTGGTCGGACTCTCGCTCTGGGGTCTGGTCGAGGGTCTCCTCTGGCTCGGCTTCGGCTGGCAGGGAACGCTGACCCAGATGGGCTGGTTCTTCACCAAGGCGGCGTTCGTGACCTTCGGCGGTGCCTACGCGGTGCTGCCCTACGTCTATCAAGGCGGGGTCGAGACCTACGGCTGGCTGACCGGGACCCAGATGATCGACGGGCTGGCGCTGGGCGAAACCACCCCCGGACCGCTCATCATGGTGGTCGCCTTCGTCGGCTTCGTGGGTGCCTGGACCAAGGAGATCTTCGGCCCGGATGCCCTGCTGCTCGCCGGGATCGCGGGGGCGATCGTGGCCACCTTTTTTACCTTCCTGCCGTCGTTCCTCTTCATCCTGATCGGTGCCCCTGCAATCGAAGCGACGCGGCATGATCTGACCTTCACCGCGCCCTTGACCGGCATCACCGCGGCCGTCGTCGGGGTCATCGTCAATCTGGCGGTGTTCTTTGCCTGGCATGTCCTCTGGCCCGAGGGCAGCGAGGCGGCGCCGTTCGCCGGACCATTCGAGTGGTTCTCGCTGCTGCTCACGATCGCGGCTTTCGTCGCATTGTGGCGATTCAAGGTCGGCGTCATCCCGGTGATCGCGGCCTGCGCACTGGCGGGACTGGGTTACTCGCTCCTGCGTTAGTCCGGCCTCGGCCGTGGATCAGGGCTCCGGATCAAGCTCGCGCTTCATCGACCTGTCCTCGAGGGTGATCGAAGGGCGAAAGCCGAAAACGGCTTGGCCCTTCGATGGGGATTACCAGGTCAAGGTTTGCGTATCGTCTTTGAAGAGTGCGCCGCCCGTCAGCTCGGGGTTGCCGACCTGAGCACCGGGGATGAGATCGGCCTCGGCAACGCCGTAGTGCTTCATGCACATTGGACACACCAATACCAGGGCGCCCTTGTCGATCATCGCGGCCAGTTTCTCTTGGTGCTCGCCGAAGGTCGCGGCATTCGCCTTCGCGCCGATGAAGACACCCTTGTCGTTGAGGAAGATGGTCAAGGGGTGGCCGCGCTCGAGTTGATTCTTCCCGAAGGTGATGCCCATGTTCGCGCGGTGCGGGTCATCCGTGGTCAGATTGATGAAGAGCGGATCGTCGTCGCTCGCCAGGACGGGCGCCATCAGGCCGCCGGCGGTCAAGGCGAAGGCCACGAGAAGCGTGGATAAAAGACGCATAGCGATGTCCTCGAGATGGTGGTTGGTATGGTCGTCGCGATCCAGGTGATCATTGGATCGGCAAGGGACCCGAGCACCGCGTCGACGAGGTGATCGGGTCAAAACAGCGTAACCCGAGAAGACCTCGCCCCGAAAGGTGTTCGGAAGCCGATTCAGCATCGGCCTCGACGTGCCGCAGCCCGCTGGCTGCGGCACGTCGCGCTCGGCACGCCGTGACTCAGACGGCTGCCGGACTCGGTTGCACCTTACCGGCATCGATCGCCTGCGGGTGCTTGGCATCGTGCGCCGCGACGAAGAAGGACGCGATGTAGGTGCCCAAACCGCCCAGGAAGACGAGCCCGGAGATCACCCGCAGCCAGTAGAAAAGCGCGACCTTTTCCTGGACCACCATGAAGGGCAGCGGCGTCTCCGTGTAGCGTTGCAGGAAGATCTGAAGAATACCCGCCGCGGTGAGGAACAGCGTGATGAACACCATGGAGACACTCATGAGCCAGAAGGCCCACATCTCCAGGACCTGCGAGCGCATGCTGTTGGCCTCCCGACCGTTCAGGAGCGGCATGGCGTAGGAGATCATGGTGATGTTGATCAGTACATAGGCCCCATAGAAGGCAAGATGCCCATGCGCCGCCGTGATTTGCGAGCCGTGGGTATAGTAGTTTACCGGCGCCAGGGTATGCAGGAAGCCCCAGACGCCCGCGCCGAGGAAGGCAAGCACCGCGGTGCCGAGTGCCCAGAGGACGGCGGCCTTGTTCGGGTGATTGCGCCGACGCTGATTCACCATGTTGAACGCGAACACCGTCATCATGAAGAAGGGCAGGGGCTCGAGTGCCGAGAAGATGGAGCCCCACCATTGCCAGTACTCGGGCGCGCCGATCCAATAGTAATGATGTCCGGTGCCGATGATGCCGGTGATCAAGGCCATGGCGATGATGATGTAGAGCCATTTTTCGACCACCTCGCGGTCCACGCCGGTCGTTTTGATCAGCACGAAGGCGAGCATGGCCCCCATGATGAGTTCCCAGACGCCCTCGACCCACAGATGCACCACCCACCACCAGTAAAACTTGTCGAGCACCAGGTTGGTTGGGTTATAGAAGGAGAAGAGGAAGAAGACCGCCAGACCGATCAGACCGATCAACATGACCAGACTCACGACCGTCTTGCGTCCCTTGAGCACCGTCATGCCGATATTGAACAGGAAGGCCAGCGCGACGATCACGATTCCGACCTTGGTGATGGTCGGTTGCTCCAGAAACTCACGCCCCATGGTCGGCAGGATGTCGTTGCCAGTCATCTCGGCCAGTCGCGCATAGGGGACTGCAAGATAGCCGATCACCGTCAACGCGGCAGCAACCAGAAAAACCCAGAACGTCAGATGAGCCAGCCATGGGGCATACAGGTCCCGCTCGCTTTCCTCCGGAATCAGGTAATAGGCGGCGCCCATGAAGCCCATCAGCAGCCACACGATCAGCGTGTTGGTATGCACCATACGCGCGACATTGAAGGGGATCTCCGGAAAGAGGAAATCACCCACGACATATTGGATGCCCAAGACGATCCCGAAGATCACTTGGGCGAGAAAGAGTCCGATCGCAGCAATAAAATACGGCTTGGCGACGGCTTGAGATTTGTATTTCATCGAATGGATTCTCCGGTGCCGCGAATCAGCCTTGAATGTTCGGTGGCCAGCCTGCCGTATTGATCTCGGAGCTGTATTTCAGGAACTCGGCGATGGCGTCGAGCTCCTCGTCGCTGAAGTTGAATTGCGGCATGCTGCGCCGACCGGGGATACCCATCGCAGGACGACTCTG
Source organism: Thiocapsa sp. (assembly GCF_011390875.1). Taxonomy (GTDB): domain Bacteria; phylum Pseudomonadota; class Gammaproteobacteria; order Chromatiales; family Chromatiaceae; genus Thiocapsa. The sequence continues at coordinate 13,703 of NZ_JAABRP010000014.1, read as the reverse complement.
GATGAATGCCTTGATCGCTTCTTTATTGTTTCCGAAGCGTGTGTAGATGTTCCCCAGCTCGGGGGCAAAGTAGGCCCCTTCGCCGAGCAGGGTATGGCAGCCGATACAGTTGTTGTTCTCCCACAGCGCCTTGCCTTTGGCGATGCGTTGGCCGACCTCGGTGGAGAGGTCTAGCTGATGACGTTGATCGCGTTCGGGCAAGGCGAAGGAGGTATCGAGCGTCAGAGCTAAAAAGAGCAGGATGAAGAATACGGAACCTCCGTAGAAGATGTTCCGCGCCATGGACTTCGTGAAGACTTGCGCCACGGGATGAGGCCCCTCGGTGATGGATCGAACCGTGGGCGCATTGCACGTTCCGGAGGCATCCTCCGCCTTGATGCAAATCAAGCCGATCCTGCAGCCGATCGCAGCCGGCCGGCTTGACACATCCGTCCCGCTCCCGTAGATCGAACCGAGATTCCAACCACCGGCAACCCCGCCACAAGGCACCCGATGATTGATGAGTTGAAGACCGCACCCCTCCTGGCCGGGCTCAGCCACGACCAACTGGAGCGTGTGAGCCAGCACGCGACGCGTGTCACCCTCGGCGCCGAGCAGCTTTTGTTCAGTCAGGGTGATCCCGCAGAGCGCTTCTACCTCGTTCTCAAGGGCCAGGTTCAACTCTTCCGGCTCTCACCGGGCGGGGCGGAGAAGGTCATCGAGCTGGTCTCGCCCGGCCAAACCTTCGCCGAGGCGCTGATGTTTCTCAACGCCCCGCGCTATCCGGTCTGCGCCGGGGCTCTGGCACCTTCGGAGCTGCTCAGCCTGGATGCACGAGACTTCGCATTGATGCTGCGCGAGTCGGTCGACACCTGCTTTCTGATGCTCGGCTCGCTGAGTCAGCGCCTGCGCGGTCTGATCGGCGAGATCGACAACCTGACCATGCACACGGCAAGCAGCCGAGTCGCCCGCTATCTTCTGGTCAAGGTCCCACCCGAGCGGCGTTCGCTCAAGCTGGACGTGCGCAAAGGCGTGCTCGCCTCGCGCCTGTCGATTCAACCGGAGACCTTCTCGCGTGTCGTGAAGGAGCTTGCCGGCCGAGGCATCATCGAGGTCCACGGTGCCGAGGTCACCATCCTCGACCGTGCCGTTCTCGGCGAGGTCGCGGAGCTACAAGACAACGTCGAGCTGGGTCAACCGAGCAGCGGACCGGTCGATCTGCTTAGGGATTGATTACACATTGACGGTGGATGTGGCTCCGAACGAATCCGATTGAAAACTTTGCAGCAATCTGCTGCGCCGCAGCATAATAACCGGGACATGACGGACGGCCGCACCGACCGAGACCGTCAAGCACGCCGCACACCACCCAACGGAGACCCAGATGCCGGACTCATTCGACCAGAACGCGCTCGACTATCACCGCTATCCCAAGCCCGGCAAGCTGGAAATCAAACCGACCAAACCCATGGGTAATCAGCGCGATCTCGCGCTGGCCTATTCGCCCGGCGTTGCGGCGGCCTGCCGCGAGATCGAGAAAGATGCGATGAATGCATCGCTCTACACCGCGCGCAGCAACCTCGTCGCGGTCATCACAAACGGCACGGCGGTGCTGGGTCTCGGCGCCATCGGTGCGCTCGCCTCCAAACCGGTAATGGAAGGCAAAGCGGTTCTGTTCAAGCAATTCGCGGACATCGATGTGTTCGACATCGAGATCGAGGAGCGCGACCCGGAGAAGTTCGTCGAGACGGTCGCACGCATGGAGCCCAGCTTCGGCGGCATCAACCTCGAGGACATCAAGGCGCCGGAGTGCTTCATCATCGAGCGAGCCTTGAAGGCGCGGATGGGCATCCCGGTCTTCCACGACGACCAACACGGGACTGCCATCGTCGTCTCCGCGGCCATCTTCAACGGCTTGCGCGTGGTGGGTAAGGATATCGGCAAGGCCAGGCTGGTTACGGCCGGCGCAGGGGCTGCCGCGCTGGCCTGTGTCGACCTGCTGGTCAGCATGGGTCTGCCCAAGGAGAACGTCACCCTCACCGACATCGCCGGCGTAGTCTACAGCGGCCGCACCGAGGAGATGGATCCGTATAAAGGGCGCTATGCAATCGAAACCGAGCAGCGCACCCTGCAGGAGGCCATCGAGGGCGCCGATATCTTCCTGGGGCTTTCCGCCGCCGGCATCCTCAAGCCGGACTGGCTGACCAAGATGGCGGATGCGCCCATCATCATGGCGCTCGCCAACCCGGTCCCGGAGATCATGCCGGACCTGGCCCGCGCAGCCAGACCGGACGCCATCATCGCCACCGGGCGGTCGGACTTTCCGAATCAGGTCAACAACGTCCTGTGTTTTCCCTTCATCTTCCGGGGCGCGCTCGATTGCGGCGCCACCGAGATCAACGAGGCGATGAAGATCGCCTGCGTCAAGGCGATCGCCGATCTGGCCATGGCCGAGCCGTCGGACATCGTGCGAGCGGCCTATGGCGGCGGCCAGTTGACCTTCGGACCCGAGTACCTGATCCCCAAACCGTTCGACCGGCGCCTGATGGAGAATCTGGCCCCCGCGGTCGCTCGCGCGGCGATGGAGAGCGGGGTCGCCACCCGACCGATTGCCGACCTGGACGCCTATCGAACCGCCATGCATCTGCGGGCCTATCGCACCGGGATGACCATGAAGCCCGTCTTCGATCAGGCCCGCGCGGCACCGAAACGCGTGATCTATGCCGAGGGCGAGGACGAGCGTGTTCTCCAGGTTGCTCAACAGGCGGTCCTGGAAGGGATTGCCCGCCCGATGCTGATCGGCCGTCCGGAGGTCATCGGAAACCGCCTCAAGGATCTCAGCCTGACCATGCGGCCGGAGCGTGACTTCGATCTGATCGTGCCCTGCGAGAACACCAACTTCGAGACCCATTGGCGGACCTTTTACGACCGCGTTCAGCGCCGCGGCTACGCGCCCGACGAGGCGCGCGAATATATCCGCAACGACCCCACGGTGTTGGCCGCGACCATGGTCCGCTGCGGGGACGCCGATGCCATGATCTGCGGCGTGGTCGGACGCTTCGCCCGTCACCTCAAGCATGTCGAGGAGGTCATCGGCACCGCGCCGGGTGTGCGTCACCTGACCGCCATGAACGCCATCGTCCTGCCGGCGGGGCCACTTTTCATCGCCGACACCTATGTGCAGGCGGACCCGAGCGCGGAGGATCTCGCCGAGATCACCTTCCTGTGCGCGGCCCAGGTCCAGCGCTTTGGTTTGCGGCCCAAGATCGCGCTGCTCTCGCACTCGAACTTCGGCAGTCATGAGTCGCCGGCCGCTCGCAAGATGCAGGAAGCGATGCGACTCCTGCGCACCCGCGCCCCGAACCTCGAGGTCGAGGGCGAGATGCACGCCAACCTGGCGCTGGACGCCGTCGTGCGAGAGGCACGTTTTCCGGACTCGAAGCTGAGCGGGCGGGCGAACCTTCTGATCATGCCCAACCAGGACGCCGCCAACATCGCCTTCAACCTGCTGCGCACCATCAACGAAGGCGGCGCCTTCGGCCCGATGCTGCTCGGGGCCGACCGCGCCGCCCATATCGTGACGCCGAGCACCTCGGTGCGGGGTCTGCTCAATATGACGGCTTTGGCCGCAGTGCAGGCGGATTAACCGAAACAGGTCATCAGATGACGACCTAGGTCATCGACGACGGACGCCTGCATCGCGCATCGGCGTCCGCCGCCCGCCTCGCCCGGCCACTCCGATTGCTGGGGAACGAAGAAGCCGCCCGCCAATGGGCGGTTTTTATTTTTAATATTCAATTGGTTATATTCAAGAAGCACTCTGCAGCAAGCGGTTTGCCGTTCCGGCCGGTCGGCGACTCCGACCTGTCGTCGCACACATTCGAACACTGGCACGCTCACTGCTTAGTACGACAGCGAAGGCAGAAACCATGAGTCGACAGGAGCCCAAGGGACTCTTTAGGGACCAGGACGGGACCGAGCAGGGAGCACGCAGGGAGCATCGGCAAGTCGCTCGGTCGATGCACCGAGCGACGCGCCCTCGAGCCACGGGGACAGGAGGCATCGGAAACACCATTTAAAGCGACCTAGGGGACAACCTCGGAGCCACCGAGGGATGCACGAAACGTGATTGATCGGCGATGTGGTCCAAATCCACCCCGAACAGCGACATTCAGCCAAGCAAGCACTCGGGGCCGGGTACCCTCCTCCGCCCGTCTCCGAACTTAGGCCATCGTGATTCGCCAAGGTGAACACGATGGCCTTTTTATTTTCGATCATTGCATTAAACCGCGCCCGGTGCGGTATGCGTAAATTTGTTGGAATGGCTTGGCCGCACCAGCCCCGACGACTGTCGGAGCTAGCGCGGTTTAAAGTCTTAAAAAATATTAAATTCTAAACCGCGTCTCACCGGAGTCGAGGACATCTCCGAAGCCAAACGCAATATGAAAACTACGCATGTCGCTCTGGACGCGGTTTAGAAGGAGATCCGATGACACGCGGACGCTGCGACGAAACCCGGCCGGAAACCGTCACCTGCTGACAGGCTGGGTCAGAGTCGGTCCCGTGACTCGCCGCCGGAACCCTGCAAAGACTCGGATCATCGCCTGGCACGGAATCTGATGGTCACGAGATGTGGGCAACTCCAGGGATGCGAATCTGCCCCTTCAACGTTCGGGCTCGTGAGCAAGGAGGCCAAGGCGGTTCCGCCGAGGACGCACAGCTCCACGCGCACGGGCCCGGCGTAGGCCACTGCAGCCTTCGGTTGCAGTGGCCGCTTCTCGTCGTCAGTCGGCCGATTTTCCGCCCGCAAATTTCTGCCACAGGATCAATCCCACCAGCACCGCGACGGCAAGCACGGACATCATGAGCGCCGCATCGTCGAGAAAAGCGACGACGATACCGCTGACAATCAGAAAGACACCGATGACCGACATCCGTGGGTTGCCGTGAACCCCCGAAAGGAAGGCCGTCAGACCGAGCAGGAAGATGATCTGCAGTCCGGTGAGCTCGGCGTTGAGGACATCCTTGAGCTGCGGCAGATAGAGGATCCAAACCAAGACAAACAAGGCCCCCCAATGCAGGATCGTCTTGAGCGCAAACGCGCTCCGAGCCTTGGTGTCCTCGCCCGCAGAACCCCATCCGATCGCCAGCGCAACCAGGCCGAAGACCGGGATCAAGATCTGCCAGTAAAGCAGCGCAAACTCCAACCGCATGTCGGTAAAGGCAACGCCCGCGATCACGGCGACGAAGAGAAGAACATAAGGCCATTGCTCCAGCAGGAGACGAACAAGGCCACTGCGCCGGCCGGCATCGGGTTGGGTCAGACTGGGTTGGTTTGCATTCGACACGTTTGAGTCTCCTAATGGTTGTCCTTCGCTCGAGTCGCGGTTTGCATCGTACGAGCACGACCCGCCTGCCGGCTTACGGCGGCTGCGAGGTCGGTTACCGTACGCCGACCATGGTAGTACGTCCGCGGCCCGGCGTCAGGTGAAGACTGTCGCGTTCGACCTTGAGCGGAGGACTCGCCGAACGGTATCCTCCACGACGTTTTCCCCATTGGCAGTCGCCGTTGCGCCGACCCCGGCCGGCACGGCGCCATCGAGAACCCATGACGCCAGTCGACACCAGGAACAACGGGGGATGGAGGACAACGGCGCGCGAGCTCTCCAATCCGAGAGTGCTTTCGATGCTCTTTCTCGGCTTCTCGGCCGGGATCCCGCTTCTGTTGATCTTCTCCTCGCTCTCGCTGTGGCTGCGCGAGGCCGGAGTGGAGCGCCAAGCGGTCACCTTTTTCAGCTGGGCGGCGCTGGGCTATTCGTTCAAATTCGTCTGGGCGCCCCTGATCGACAAGTTGCCGCTGCCCTACCTGACCCGTCGATTCGGACGGCGTCGCGCGTGGCTGCTGGTCTCGCAGCTCGCGATCATCGCCGCCATCGTCGCCATGGCGCTGGTCGATCCGGCGACCGGGACCGGTCAGGTCACGCGCATGGCGCTGGCAGCCGTGCTGCTCGGCTTTTCGGCGGCGACCCAGGATATCGTAATCGACGCCTACCGCATCGAATCCGCCGCGCCGCGTTTGCAGGGACTCATGTCCTCGACCTATATCGCCGGCTACCGGATCGGCATGGTTGTCGCTGGCGCCGGTGCGCTCTACCTGGCTGCACTCTTCGGCTCGGAGACAGGCGACTACAACTTTCGGGCCTGGCAGCTCACCTACCTCGTCATGGCATCGACCATGCTGATCGGGGTGGCGACAACGCTGCTGATTTCCGAGCCCGCGACCCGGCGTCCCGACGCGCATGTTTACGCGGCGTCCGACTATCTGCGACTGGTCGGCGTCTTTCTTGTGGCCGCGGCTGCCTTTGCCGGCGGATTCTTCGTCTCCGCAGCGGCCTTCGCCGGGCTCAAGGCGTGGGCGGGCGGCGGGCCGATCACCGGGTTCCTCCTGGAGACCGTCCATTTCGCCGTTGCCGTGTCCGCGGCGGTCGCCGCCGGGTGGCTGTTGGTCGCCGCCGGGGCCGTGAACGCCGTAATGGCGCGCGAGACCTGGATCGAGCCGGCACTGGATTTCTTCCGCCGCTACGGACTGAAAACCGCCCTGCTCCTGCTCGCCCTGATCGGACTCTATCGGATCTCGGACATCGTGCTCGGCGTCATCTCCAACGTCTTCTATCAAGACATCGGCTTCTCCAAGCCGCAGATCGCCACCGCGGTCAAAACCTTCGGGGTCATCGTGAGCATCCTCGGCGGGTTTCTCGGCGGTCTGATGGCGACCCGTTACGGGGTCATGCGAATCCTCATGCTCGGAGCCATCCTGTCCGCGGCCACCAACCTCATCTTCGTCGTCTTGGCGCTTGCCGGACCGCAATTGAATTGGCTCTATATCGCGGTCGCAGCCGACAATCTAGCCGCCGGACTTGCCAGTGCGGCCTTCGTCGCCTTTCTGTCGAGCCTGACCAGCGTTTCCTTTACCGCCGTCCAGTACGCCATCTTCAGCTCGCTCATGACGCTCTTGCCAAAGGTCTTGGGCGGATACTCGGGCTCGATCGTCGATGGGATCGGTTATCCCGGTTTCTTCGTCTTCACGACCTTGATCGGCGTCCCGGTGATCCTCCTGGTGTGGCTCGCCGGGCGTAGTCTGGCGATCGACGATCGGGCACGAGAAGCCGCCGCCGCGGCGGCGTGAGACCGAGGGACCTCTTTTCAAACGACCGGAGCGGCTTGGACCGCAAGGCCCGCGCGCTCCGGCTGTATATCGGGCGATTCCGAGGCCCGAGGTCGGGTTGGCCTGCATTCAACACCGGGGTTGTGGTGTCAAGACGCTCGCAGCCTCATATCAGGGAGTCACCGGACTGGTGTCCGACAACGGCAGCCCGCGCCTATGATGGTTTTCTTGCTCCGGATCTTACCCTTGATTATTGCAGCCGCCTTGATCGTCGGCTGCGCTCAATCTCCGACCAGGCCGGCGCCCGAGCGCAAAACGGGCGACGTATCCGAGGCCACCGACAGCTCCCGCCCATCGGGTCCGCAAACGGATCCTGCAGCGAGCGAGGCTGTGGCGGAAACCGTCGCCGAACCGGCCGCGGAAGAGGCGAAGCGTTCCTTGACAATCCAGATCGGCAGCCAGTCGTTTATCTACACGGAGGGCGATCAAGTCGTCCGCACCGGCCCGATCTCCTCCGGACGCGAGGGACACGGCACGCCGCTCGGCACCTTCTCGGTGCTCAGCAAGCAGAAGGACAAGGTCTCCTCGCGCTACACCAACCAGCTCGGCTGGCAGGCATGGATGCCTTACTCCATCCAATTCTACGGTCACTATTTTCTGCATGAGGGGTGGCTCCCGGGTTATCCGGATTCAGCCGGCTGCGTGCGCGTCGGCGAGAAGGATGCGCGTTTTCTGTTCGAGCGTATGGAGATCGGCGATCGCGTAAGCGTCGTCGACTAAGCGCATCGACACCGATTGACCGAAGCCCCGGGGGCGGCGAAGATCCTCGGCTCGGTAGCTGAAGGGATCCAATGGATGAACGACCGCAAACGCATGCAGGCCCTCCTGCTCCTGACCATCTGCACCTTCACGGGTATCGGCAGCGCCCAGGAGATTAAACTCGAGCTCAACAAACTGGAACCCCAGCCCGAGACGAAGGCCTGTCGCGCCTACTTGGTCTTCGACAACAGCGCCGGACCGGCGATCGAGGCCCTCCAGCTGGACCTGATCCTGTTCGACCAAGCCGGCGTGATTGCCCGACGCCTGGCAGTCGACACCGCACCTTTGCGGGCGGCGAAGACGACCGTAAAGCTGTTCGATATCCCGGATCTCGACTGCACCGACATCCGCCGGATCCTGATCAACGAGGTGCTCGAGTGTCGCGACGCCGAGGGCCCGCAGACCGATTGCATCGAGCGCCTGACCCTGTCAACGCGCGCCGCGACGCAATTCGTGAAGTGAGCGATGACGCCGCACCGCGCCGAGGCCGGCCCCGAAGCCAGCCGCAAGGAGAAAGCAAATGACTGAGACCGCGACAGCCGCTGCACTCGCTTCAACGACCGCCGTGACGTCCGATATGCCGGATCCGGTGACGGCAGCGGAGGCCTGGTTCGGCATCGTCGCGCCATCCCCGATGACGATTGCAATCCCCGAACCGCTGCGCGCCCTCCTAGACGCAGGAGGTCCGGTGATGCTGATCCTGGCGGCGATGTCGGTTTTCGCCCTGACCATCGTCCTGATAAAGCTCTGGCAGTTTGCCCGCTTGAAAAACGGTGGCGCGGAGCACCTCGAGAGCGCGCTGAGCGACTGGCAAGCCGGCCGATGTGGCGAGGCGGTCGAGCGACTCGCCGGGACGACCAATCCGCTCGCCGGGGTGGTTCGGACCGCCATGCTCGGGAGCCTCCGCGCGAATGATCCGGCGGCGCTGCGCGAAGAGGTCGAGCGACGCGCCCAAGGTGTGCTGACGGCCTTGCGTAGCCATCTGCGCGGCCTCGAGGTGATCGCGAGCCTCAGTCCGCTGCTCGGTCTGCTGGGAACCGTGATCGGAATGATCGACGCCTTTCGCGCCCTCGAGGCGGCCGGCAATCAGGTCGACCCCTCGGTCCTATCCGGCGGGATCTGGGTCGCCCTGCTGACTACGGCCGCGGGGCTGTCGGTCGCCATTCCGACCGTCGTCGCGCTGAATTGGCTCGAGCGTCTCCTCGAAGGCGTGACGCGTCGCCTGGAGGATCAGGTGACCCGCGTCTTCACCGGAGGCCTGCAGCTCGACGGGCCGCTCGCTTCGGAACAACCGTCGGTTGTCGCCCCTCGGATCCCGCATGCGGTTTGAGTCGCCCGCACCGCGTCGCCGATTGATCAGCTTGACCCCGTTGATAGACGTGGTCTTCATCCTGCTCGTCTTTTTCATGCTCGCTTCGAGCCTGATCAACTGGCAGGCGATCGAATTGGGCGCGCCGGCCACGGCGACCGCGGGGACCCCGGTGGTCGGGTCTTGGCTGGTGCGCGTGCAGCCCGAGGGCCTGGACCTCAACGCCGAGACGATCGCCGCAGCCGAGCTCGCCGGACGGGTCGCCGCGCGGATCGGCGAAGATCCGGCGCAGCGCATCCTGGTCCAGCCCGCGCCGGGCGTCAGCCTCCAGCGCTTGGTCGACGTGCTGGACCTCCTGCGCGACGCCGGGGCAACACACCTGACCCTCTTGCGCCTCTGAATGCCCATGCGATTGAAACGCTACAAACCGACAACCGACAGCGAAGCCAATCTCATTCCGCTGATCAATGTCGTCTTTCTGCTGTTGATCTTCTTCATGTTGGCGGGCCGACTCGCACCGACCGATTCGGTTGCCCTGGATCCCCCGCGCTCGGACAGCCCGCAGAGCGCACGAGCAACGCCGCTGGTCCTGCTGATCGACCGCACGGGACAGATCAGCCTCGACGGGGAGCTGCTCGACGAGACAACCCTCGCCGAGCGGGTTGCCGAAAGACTCGCGGACGGCCCTTCGCACCTGCAAATCAAGGCGGACGCCACCCTCGAAGCGCTCCGGCTGGTTGATCTGCTCGAGCGGTTGCGCCGCGCCGGAGCCGAAGCCATCGACCTGCTGACCTTGGCGCGAGAGGAATGACACTAGGATGATTGAGCCTCGACGCCATCAGTGGGTGCTCGCGCTCCTCTTCGCCCTCGCCGCCCATCTCGCCCTCGCGAAGCTGCTCGAACCGCCGGCGCCGATCGAGCAGGACGATCCCGGCATCCGCATCTCGCTCGGAAGGGCAGGGCCGGCCGGTAGCGACGGCGCAGCAGACGCGGTCGAATCCATCGAGGCAGACATCCTCCCGACCGCGACCTTGGAGGCGACTGCGATCCAGGCCGTCAGCGCCCCCGCCCTCGCCCCCGTGCTCGCAACGACCACCGAGACCATCCGGGCCGCCGAGCCCGCATTGCCTCCGCCGATCGCTGCCGCGGAACCCGTGACTTCGAAGCCGAGGGCCGAGACGGTCCGCAGCCGCGAGACCCCGCCGCCACGGACCGCTAGAGCCGCACCCAAGCCCAAGCAAGAACCCGAAACGGAGCCGCACACCAAGAAGGCCCGACCGACCGCGGCCACGGCGGCATCCGTCGATGCGAACGCCGCAGGCAAAGCCGGCGGTAAGCACGGCCCAGGCGCCGGAGGCTCCCCATCGGCGGCCGGAACAGGAGGCGGCGGAACCTCCGGAAAGGTCGATGGAGGGAAGTCCAGAGACCGTTACTACGCCGAGCTCGCGGCCTGGCTGGAGCGACACAAACGCTACCCATCCCAAGCTAGGAAGATGCGTCAGGAAGGCATCGTCAGGGTCCGTTTCGTGATCGAGCGAAACGGGAAGGTCGTCTCGCATCGCATTGAAACCAGCTCCGGCCATGCTGTGCTCGATCATGCCGCATCGGAGCTATTGAGACGGGCATCCCCCATGCCCGCGATCCCGGCGAGCATGGGCCGGTCCAGGCTGGAGATCGTCGTCCCGATCGCATACCGGTTGCGTTGACTGCCTTCACCGGTTGCATTCAGTCCTGCCGAGGCGGCTTTGTCGTCGCCCCAGATCCCGGCGAAGGTCCACGCAGAGCTGTCGCAGCAACCCGGCTGCGGCTGCGCAGCAGCGCCGCTCGTCAGCCTCCCGGCGAAACCGGGACCGGACGCCGACGCCCGAAAGCAGCTTCTCTCCGAAGCGCGAGGCGTCCGCACCCTCGGCAGTGGTCCGGATAGAACTTACATGTGACCGACCGCACATTCTCCAACCGCCCGACATCCCCTTCAACTGCGTTCTGCTGCCTACATCGCAGATCCGTCTCACCGCTGCTGGTTAACTCGGCATAAGGGATCCAGAGCCGCACAGGCGTTCGATCGGGAACGAGCCGTCCGACTCGGCTCCCGAGTCATCAAGGCCCCTGCGGGCAACGCTGAGACAGAGCGATTCCGAGGACAGGTCTCGTCGCTCGTACAGATACGGTGAACGCCATGCTACGCACTCGGACGCTCCAAGATCACCTGGGGACCCACATCCACTTCGGTTTCACTCTGTTCGTGCAGCTGTTCCTCCTACTCCTGTTGTCATCGGCAAGCGGCTTATCTCAGGCCGCAGTAGGCGAGGTCCGACTCGCGTGGAATGCGGTGAGCGACAGCCGAGTGGCTCGCTACGAGGTGCACTACGGGACTGCCAGCAAGACCTATCAATCGAAGGTCCAGGCGACCAAGGCGTCGGCCACCGTCTCCGGTCTGGCAGTCGGCTCCAAATATTTCTTCGCCACGCGTGCATGCTCAAGCGACGGGAAGCTCTGCAGCTCCTTTTCCAACGAGGTGAACGTCAGCATTCCGACGACAGCACAATTGACTCCGGCACTGACCGCCCCGAGGGGCACCGCAAACCTGACGGCAGAGGGTGGGACAGACTGGATCCATTGGGGCATCGACAAGCCCACGAGCATCAGCCGCAAGGCAAGTGCAGCGACGCGGATCGGCGCCTTGACCTCGATCGGCGGGAGCCCGCTGCGCTTCACGACGACCTCCCGGTTGGCGTACAGCTGGAACAACGGAACGCCCAAGGCCAGTGTGACGACACGCGCAGGTCTTTACCTCAGCGGATTGAATAAGGGTTACGAGCTGCGCGTTCCGGCGGATACGAACGCACGGACACTGACCCTGTACCTCGGCGGCTTCAAGACGCGCGGGCGAATCGAGGTTCGCCTCAGCGACAACAGCGCACCGGCGTACACCACGACGGTCGAGAATCTCAAAGCCGCGTTCGATCGGCGACTCGTCCTGAACTATCGGGCCGCCAAAGCAGGCCAGACCCTGAGCGTGCGCTACACGCAGGCCATCAGCGGCGGCAACGTCTCCATCCAGGCGGCAACCCTTCGCAACAGCGCCGCAACAACAGCGACGCCTTCGATCAAAACCATGGCCGCAGCGCAGTACACGCCAACCGCAGGCTCCGGCATTTCATCTGCCCCGAGCACGGCGGCAAACGCGGTCGCTGCGAACGTTCCGGCCATCGAGATCGGCGAGGTCGAGATCAATCAGGAATGGCAGCGTGTCGATCTCCGGCGTGAGTTCAAAGACCCGGTCGTTGTGGTCAAGGCGTTGAGCAGCTACGACACCGAGCCGGCGATCGTCCGGGTCGACGCGATCGACTCCAGAGGATTCTCGATTCGCGTGCAGGAGTGGGACTCCCTCGACGGCGCGCATGACTTGGAGACGGCCTCCTATCTCGTGATGGAGCGCGGACGCTATCAGCTGGCCGACGGGGTGTGGGTCGAGGCCGGCTCGCTGGTGACGGGCACGACGCAGGCATTCCAACGCCATCTCTTCAGCGCCCCCTTCGAAGACGCTCCGGTCATCTTCGCAACCGTCGCCAGCTTCAACGAGAACGACGCCGTGACGGCACGGCTGCACGCCATCGAGACCGACGGCTTCGACGTCGGGCTGCGCGAGCAAGAGGCCAATGCGCAACAGCATCTACCCGAGCGCATCGACTTTATCGCCTGGGAGGCATCCTCGGGTGTCGTCGACGGGCTGAGATACGAGGTCGGTCGTACCGGACGAATGGTCGACCACGAGGCTCACAACCTGGTCTACCAGACTGCCTTCATGCGGCCTCCGGTGCTCGTCGCCGATATGCAGACGACCCATGGCGACGACACGGCCGCCCTGCGGTGGCAGAATCTGAACGTCGAGTCGGTGGACCTACAGGTGCAGGAAGAGCAGTCGCACGATCGAGAGACGACACACCTTCTCGAGGATGTCGGGTACTTCATCGCCGATGTCGAATAGGACGAAAACCTAGCCGCGATCGATACCGCAGCGCCTCCATGGGGTGCTGCGGTTTTCGTCATCCGAACGCGTCGCGGAACCGCTCCAGGAAGGTGTCGTACTCGGACTCGGGCAGGAGGTTGATCCCGGCTGCCGCCTTGCGTCCCCCGCCGCTCGGAAAACTTCGACAGAGCGCATCCGCCCCGTCCGGGCGCGCGAGCGGCGCGCGGACACTGACGAGAAATCCGCCCGCCGGCAACCGGGTCAGCATGGCGTGCGCCTGCTCGGGCGCTTGCCCGGCCAGCTCGTTGGCGAAGACGCCGCTGGCACGACGCGCCCAAGGCTCGGCAGGTAGAATCAAGAGGCGGTGCCGCTCGCTCTCGAACGCGGGGGCGACGGCGCGCGCCCGAGCCATATCGTCGGCATAACCGTCGCGCAGGGCGCCAAACGTCGGATCCTCGACG
>NZ_JAABRP010000013.1 GCF_011390875.1 Thiocapsa sp. | reverse complement strand
GGAACGCAGGGGCCACAGCGCGTGCCCGGGCCATGTCGTCGGCATAGCCGTCACGCAGGGCGGCAAACGTCGGATCCTCGATGATGAAGGTCAGGGGATCGGCGTAGGGCTGCAGGCTGCGGAAAAGCACCTCCGGGGCGAACAAGAGGTCGTCGACCGTCTCGCCGTAACCGTTGTAATTCAGAACGATGCCGAGATCGCGCAGCAGACCGAGCTCCCCGTCGGTCAGCTCCAGAGGCTTGGCGGCTCGACGGGCTGACGCGTCGAAGTTGTCCCCGAAGGTCCCGACCACGGCCCATGCGCGTTGCGAGCCCTGAAGAAAGTCGTCGACCAGCAGACTGGTTCCCTTGTCGGGCAGCGTCTCGATGTGGACATCCAGCGCCGGGTGGGTCGGGATCTCGCCGGCGAAGTGGTGATCGAAATAGCGGATGCGCGCACCCTGCCCCAGCAGTCGCTCGACCGCCCCGCGATTCTTGTCGAACGAGATATCGAGGGCGGTGACCCGGTCGCCCTTGACCGCCTCGACTCGATCGAGCAGGGCGATGTCGCGTTTTACGCCGGTGACCAGGATGCTCTCGATCGGCTCGGCCAAGCGCAGTTGCTGCAGGGCACAGAGACCGTCGGCGTCACCGTTGAAGACATCGAAATGAGTCATCCGGAAAACCGTTTGCGTGCAGATGGAGGTCGGCCGATTATCCGCCCAACCGCCCGAGGGGTCCAAATCCGGATCGGCGATCGCCGACGCCTTGCAACGCCGCTCACGCCGGACATTGGCTGAGCCGGCGTTGCTCGAGGCGTTCGCGATCGGTAGACTTTGCAATCCACTCAAGTCTCCGACGGGGGCGGGTCGCGCGGCGAGCCGACGGGCAGATTGCCCCGAGTACTCCGGCTCGCGATTCCGACGATCCGACCCAACCTCTTTACGAACCCTCTATTTGGAAGCACCATGGCCATCGAGCAGACCCTGTCCATCATCAAACCCAATGCGGTGGCAAAAAACGCCATCGGCGCCATCCTGAGCCGTTTCGAAGCAGCCGGGCTGCACATCGTCGCCGCGCGGATGCTCCACATGAGCAAGGAGCAGGCTTCGGCCTTCTACGGCATCCACCAGGGCAAGCCTTTCTTCGACGAGCTGGTCGCGTTCATGACCTCGGGTCCGGTGATGGTTCAGGTCCTCGAAGGCGAAGACGCGGTTGCGAAGAATCGCGACATCATGGGTGCGACCAACCCGGCCAATGCTGCGCCCGGCACCATCCGTGCCGACTTCGCCGATTCATTCACCGAAAACGCGGCGCACGGTTCGGATGCCGCGGATACCGCGGCCGTCGAGATCGCCTTCTTCTTCCCGGAAGGCGTCTGCCCGCGCACCCGCTGAGGATCCCCGTGGCCAACGCCGAGCTCAAGCCCAATCTACTCGACCTGAATCTTGCCGACTGCGAGAGACTGGTGCTCGGGCTCGGTTTCAAGGCGTTTCACGGCCGCAGCCTCTTCAAATGGATCCACAAGCACGGCGTCGTCGACTACGACGCCATGACGGATCTCTCGAGGGCGCTGCGCGATGCGCTGCGCGAGACCGCCGAGATCCGCCTTCCGCGGATCATCCATGACGAACCGTCGGCGGACGGAACCATCAAGTGGATCATGGAGCTTGAAGACGGCCAACGTATCGAGACCGTCTTCATCCCGGAGGGACGCCGCACAACCATCTGCGTCTCCTCGCAAGTGGGTTGCGCACTGAATTGTTCTTTTTGCGCAACCGCCACCCAGGGGTTCAACCGCAACTTGACGGTCGGGGAGATCGCCGGTCAAATCTGGCATGCCACACGGCAGATGGGGTCGGCACCGTCCAACGTGGTCATGATGGGCATGGGCGAGCCGCTCGCCAACTTCGACGCGGTGGTCAAGGCCATGGATATCATGCAGGACGATTTCGCCTACATGATCGCGAAGACGCGCCTGACCCTCAGCACCTCGGGCATCGTCCCGAACATCTACCGGCTGCGCGAGGTGAGCGATGTCTCGCTGGCCGTCTCGCTGCATGCGCCGAACGATGCCCTGCGCGACGAGTTGGTGCCGATCAACCGCAAGTACCCGCTCGCCGCGCTGCTGCCGGCCTGCAAGGCTTACGTGGGCACCGACAAGCGCCGCCGCATCACCTGGGAATACGTGATGCTCGACGGCATCAACGACAGCCTTGCGCACGCCAAGCAGATGATCCGCTTGCTCGAGGGGATCCCGTCGAAGGTCAACCTGATCCCCTTCAATCCCTTCCCCGGAAACCAGTACGGCACCTCGCCACCCGAGCGCATCGAAGCCTTTCGCGCGCGGCTCGCCGGCGCCGGCATCTTCACCATGACCCGCAAGACGCGCGGCGACGAGATCGCCGCCGCCTGTGGGCAGCTTGTCGGGCGGGTCGAGGATCGCACACGTCGGCTCGGGCGCGTCGCGGTCGCGATGCCGGCGGAGATCCAACCGGACCGCAGGATTCTGGCCGGGAAGGCGGCGACGCCATGACGAGCCATCTCGCCGTCCGCCTCGTAACGCATGCCGTCCTGGTCCCGGGCGCGCTTTGTCTGGGCTTGGTCGGATGCGCGAGCAAAGTAACACAGCAGACGACCGATCCGCTCGGGCTCGATCCGCAGGACAGCCCCGCGTCGCTTTACGTCGAGATGGCCGAGGAGTACTACAACCGCGGCCAGACCGAGGTCGCCTTCCGTCGCGCCCAACAGGCGATCGAAGCCGACAAGAATTACCCCAAGGCCCACGTGTGGCTCGCCTTCATGTACGAAGAGATGGGCAAACCCGACCTTGCGGCCACCCACTACGAGCGCGCCGTCAAGCTCGCACCGAACAACTCGGATGTCCTCTATGCTTTCGGCGCTTATCAGTGTCGACAAAAGCGTTATGCGGAGGCGGATGTCTACTTCAAAAAGGCACTGGACAATCCACTCTACTCGACGCCTTGGGTTGCGATGACCAATGCGGGCACCTGTGCGGGCAGCGCCGGTGACGCGGCCAAGGCGGAAGGCTACTATCGCGCTGCCGTCACCGCCAACCCCGGCTTCGGACCGGCGCTGGTGAAGCTCGCGGAGATCGAGCTCAAACGCGGCAACATGCAGGGAGCGAAGGCCTATCTGGACCGCTATTTCGAGCCGACGACCTTGCGCACCCCGGCGACGGCCCGGGATGCACTCGCCGCCGCGGTCACAACCGAACGTGCACTAGGTAACCGAGCCCGCGCAGCCGAATACGAGAAGGCATTGCGCGCAAGCTTTTCGGATACACCCGAGACCCGCGAGCTGTAGGGACCTCACGAGTGACAAACCAGACACAATCGACCGACCCGAACGACCAAAACGTGGTCGAATTCGGCGATAGCCCGGGGCGCCGCCTGCGGGTGCAACGCCAATCGCGTGGCTTGGCGATCGAGCGGATCGCGGCACAGCTACACCTCAAGCCCGAGGTCATCGAGGCGCTCGAACAGGACCGCTTCGACCTCTTGCCCGACCCGGTCTTCATCACCGGCTATCTGCGCAACTACGCGCGGGCACTCGGACTTGACCCGGCGCCGCTGATTGCGGCCTACCAGGCCCATGCCGAAAACACGGACGCCGTCGCGCCGTCGCGCCATATGTCGGGGTCGGGTTCAAGTTCGGGCTCGGATCTCGATTCGGGCGGAACCCGGATTTTGGTGCGCCTTATCAGTTTTGCCCTGGCGGCCTCAGTCATCGCCGTGATCGCGCTCTGGTGGCATGACCGACCCGACGTTGCGCCGGAGATCGAGACCGAAACGGCGGAGTTCGAGCCGGATTCGATCGCTCTCGAACCGGCTTCCGAGTCAGTGGACGCAAGCGCGTCCGAGGCTGGTGCCGAATCGGCCGACCTGAGGGACCGGCCTCGCACTGATTTCCCCGAAACGTCGGAGCCTTCGCCCGCGGAACCTCCGGAAACGACTCCGCAGCAAACACCTGCCGCGTTGGCCTTGCCGGCATCCGTGCCGGATGCCGAGCTGACGTCGGAGGCGCTATCACGCCCCGTCCCCGAGACCGCACCGGGCCCTGCTGTCGATCCGCCGTCACAAGCGCAGACCGAGGCACGCGATCAGGCGCCGAGCGATCCGCAGGTCGATACCCCCGTTCTCGCCCCGTCTGCGGCAGCGCAAAAGGGTATTGTTCTTGAGTTTACCGGCCCCTCGTGGCTCGAAGTGCGTAATGCCGCCGGAGAGCGCCTCATTGTCGGCGAGATGACGGCCGGAGATCGGCGCGAGGTCATCGGGCAGGGCCCGTTCCGGTTTACCGTGGGACGGGTCAACAACAGCAGCATGACGGTCGACGGGAAACCCTTTGACTTGGAGTCACGTTCGCGCGGCAACGTGGCGCGCTTCTCGCTCGATCCGGAGGCCCCCGAGTGACGGCGCGCCCCGGCCGCCGAACCACGCCGACCCTCGCCCGCAGACATCGAGCCACCGTACATGGGTAAACACATTCAGGCGATCCGGGGGATGCACGACATCCTGCCCGAGGCCGTCGCCACCTGGCATCGTATCGAGGACACCGCGCGCAGGATTCTTGCCGGGTACGGGTATGCCGAAATCCGCACGCCGATCCTCGAGGTCACGGATCTGTTCAAGCGCTCCATCGGCGAGGTCACCGACATCGTCGAGAAAGAGATGTATAGCTTCGAGGATCGCAACGGCGAGAGCTTGAGCCTGCGCCCGGAGGGGACCGCCAGCTGCGTGCGCGCCGCGATCGAGCACGGGCTGCTCGTGCAGCCCCAGCGCCTGTGGTATCGCGGCCCGATGTTCCGCCACGAGCGTCCGCAACGCGGCCGTTACCGGCAATTCAATCAGATCGGTGCCGAGGTCTTCGGGCTCACGGGACCGGATATCGATCTAGAGCTGATCCTGCTTACCGCTCGCCTGTGGCGCACGCTCGGGCTGACGGGGCTACGCCTGGAGATCAACAGTCTCGGCGACCCCGAGGAGCGCAGGCTCTATCGCGAGCAGCTGGTGACCTACCTGGAGGCGCGCAGCGAGCATTTGGACGCCGAGAGTCTGCGGCGTCTGCACACCAACCCATTACGCGTCCTGGACTCGAAACACCCTGAGACACAGAAGATCGTCGCCGATGCACCGACGCTGATGGATCATCTCGGCGAGGAGAGCCTGGCGCACTTTCAGGGCATCCGCCACGGTCTGGATCAGGCGGGTATCCCCTACCAACTGAATCCGCGGCTAGTGCGAGGGCTGGACTATTACAACCGCACGGTGTTCGAGTGGATCACCGAGGATCTCGGCGCCCAAGGCACCGTCTGTGCGGGCGGTCGCTACGACGGACTGGTCGAGCAGCTCGGTGGCCGCGCGACACCGGCTGTCGGCTTCGCCTTGGGCCTCGAGCGACTGGTGGAGCTGCTCGCGCTCGCAGGCCATGCCGGCGAGCCTGCGGTGCATGCCTACCTGGTCGGGGTCGGCGATCAGGCCCAGCTCGCGGCCCCGCTGCTGGCCGAGCGTCTGCGCGATGCCCTGCCCCGTCTGCGCCTCGTGTCCCATTGCGGTGGCGGCAGCTTCAAGAGCCAGTTCAAGAAGGCCGACAGGAGCGGCGCAACCTTCGCGCTCGTCCTCGGCGAGGCGGAGCTGGCGCAGGGGATCGTCGGCGTCAAACCCTTACGCGACGAGAGCGGTCAACAGGAGCTTGGGTTCGACGATTTGGTCGGCTTTCTGGCCCGAGAGATCGCGATCCCGGATTGATGCCGGCAGGCGATGACTCCGGTCAAGCCGCACGCGAATCCACGTCACCACGGAGAGAGAAGTGAGTTACGAAACCGACGACGAAAAAGTCGAAGCCATCAAGACTTGGTGGAAAGAGAACGGCGTGGCGATCGTCATGGGCATCGCCATCGGACTGGGCGCGATCGTCGGCTGGCGTTACTGGGGCGATTATCGCGACAGCGTCGCCGCTCAGGGCTCGACGGTCTTCGACCAAGTCCTCGCGAACGCCGCCACCGGTCAGACCGAGGCGGTCGTGACCCAGGCCCGGATGCTGAACGACGAGTTCTCATCCACCCCCTATGCCGCGCTCGGAGCGCTGGTCGAGGCGAAGGCGCTCTACGAGTCCGGCCAAGCCGAGGCGGCTATGACCGCTTTGGCAGGGGTGATCGGCGGCGCCCCGGAGCCGGCCCTGGCCCGCGTCGCAGCGCTTCGCCTAGCGCGGATCCAGGTCGCGGAGGGCCGATTGGACGAGGCGGCCAAGACCATTGCGGATTACGATACCAGCCCCGAATTTGCGGGCGACTTTGCTGCGGTGCGAGGCGATATCGCCGCAGCACGCGGGGACACGGCCGGGGCACGCGAAGCCTACGAGCAGGCGATCGCCGAGGGGACCGGGTTTTCGCAGTTGCTCCGCCTCAAGCTCGACAACCTCCCCGCAGCCGGATAGTGGTCAAAGAGCCGCCTATGGTCACGCAATCGACAGCGGGCGCCGCCCGTCTCGGGGTGCTGCTGCTCACCGGCTTGTTGAGCGGTTGCGGGATGTTCCCCTGGCTCGGCGCCGACAAGGACCCTACGCCGCCGACCAAGCTCACGGAGATCGTGCAGACGGTCGGCTTGACGACTCTCTGGTCCGAGCGGGTCACGCGCGGCACCCGGGAACGGCGGCTCTACCTGGTCCCGGCAATCTCCGAGAATCGCATCTTTGTCGCCGATCCACGCGGTCGGCTGGTCGCCGTCGCCGCGGACAGCGGCCGCGTCCTTTGGGAGCGCGATACCGATCTGCATTTCAGCGGCGGCCCCGACGTCAAGGGCGATCGTGTGGTCATCGGCACCAGCCGGGGCGAGCTCCTGGCCTTCTCGAGCAGCGACGGCAAGGAGTTGTGGCGAACACAGCTCGGCAGCGAGGTCCTCTCCGTCCCGCGCCTCACCGACACGGCCCAAGTCATCGTCCACACCCTGGACGACAGCATCTACGGGATCGACGCCGACACCGGCGCTCAGCAGTGGCGTCTCAACTTTCCGGCACCCGTGCTCACGCTGCGCGGCAGCAGCAGCCCGGTCATCACCCCCGCAGGGGTCCTCGTCGGTCTTTCCGGCGGGAAGCTCCTGAACCTCGACCCGGCGGACGGCACTCCGCTCTGGGAAGTCGCCATCACGCGCCCGAGCGGGCGTTCCGAGCTATCGCGCATCGCCGACATCGATGCCGATCCGGTCGTCATCGGGACCATTGCCTTCGTCGGCTCCTACAACGGCGATCTGGCCGCGGTCGACATCACGACGGGCACCGTCGTCTGGCGGCGCGAGCTCTCGGCACACGCGGGACTCGCCGCCGACACCTCCGACCTCTTCGTCACGGACTCGAGCGACCAGATCTGGGGCGCGGACCCGAGCGACGGCGCCGGACGCTGGCGCCAAGAGGGTCTGCGCTACCGTCAGGTGACCGCCCCCGCGTTGGTCGGCAACCTGATCGCGGTCGGCGACCTCGACGGCTACGTCCACCTGCTCGCACGCAACGACGGTCGCCTGGTCGGGCGTAACCGCATTACCGGCAAAGGCGCGATTACGGCACGACCCTTGGTCGTCGGCAACCGCCTATATGTCTTTGCCGACGACGGTACCCTGACCGCATTGAGCATCGGCGGTGCGCCCGCGGCCAAGATGGGACTGCGCGGCAGCGCGCCCGCCGATGCAGGCGCCGCCTCGCGCGATGTCGACACCGCACCGGCCGATTCGCCGGGATCCGCACCACCGGAGTCCAGCCCCTGAACGGCATGCTGCCCGTCATCACCCTGATCGGCCGGCCCAACGTGGGCAAGTCGACACTTTTCAATCGTCTCACACACACGCGGGATGCCTTGGTTGCGGACTTTCCCGGCCTGACCCGCGATCGCCAATACGGGATCGGCGTCGTGGGACCGAGCCGTTATGTCATCGTCGACACCGGCGGCATCAGCCAGGCCGTCGACGGGGTGGAGGCGCTGATGGAGCGCCAGGTCCAGCTCGCGATCGACGAGGCGGATCATCTGCTCTTCCTCGTCGACGCGCGCGACGGGTGCACCCCCGGCGACATCGAGATCGCCGCAAGGCTTCGCCGCATGGGCAAGGCGGTCAGCCTGGTGGTCAACAAAAGCGACACCATGGACCCGGTGCTCGCCACCGCTGACTTCCATCGGCTCGGTCTCGGCGAGCCGATGGCGGTCTCGGCTACCCATGGTCGCGGCGTGCAGGATCTCATCGACGCGGTCTTCGCCGGATTCCCGGCGGCCGACGGTGAGGGGATGGACGCCGCAGCCACCGAGGAAGGCATCCGGGTCGCGATCGTCGGGCGCCCGAACGCGGGCAAATCGACACTCATCAACCGCATCCTCGGCGACGACCGGCTGGTGACCTTCGACAGCCCGGGCACCACCCGCGACAGCATCTTCGTCCCCTTCGAACAACAAGGTCGCCACTACACTCTCATCGACACCGCGGGCATGCGCCGCCGCGCCCGGATCGACGACGTCATCGAGAAGTTCAGCGTCATCAAGACGCTCCAGGCGATCGACGCGGCAAACGTCGTTATCCTGGTGCTCGACGCCCACGAGGGCGTCGGCGAGCAGGACGCCACACTCGCTGGACACATCATCGAGCGCGGGCGGGCACTTGTGGTTGCGATCAATAAATGGGACGGGCTGGCCCCCGACCAACGCGAGCAGATCAAGACCCAGTTCGCGCGCAAGCTCGCGTTCCTCGATTTCGCCAAGATGCATCTGGTCTCCGCCCTGCACGGCAGCGGCGTGGGCCTGCTGCTCGACGAGGTCGAGAAGGCCTACGCCAACGCCACACGCAACCTCTCGACACCCGAGCTGACGCGACTCCTCGAGGACGCCGTCCAAGAGCATCAGCCGCCCCTGGTGCACGGACGGCGCATCAAGCTGCGCTATGCCCACCAAGGCGGACGCAACCCGCCCATCATCATCATCCACGGCAACCAGACCGAGTCGGTCCCGGACACCTACCGGCGCTATCTGATCAATCGCTTCAGGCGCGAGCTCAAGCTCCTCGGAACACCCTTGCGCATCGAGTTCAAAAGCGGCACCAATCCCTTCGCAGGTCGCCGCAATAAGCTCACCCCCAGCCAGATCAAGAATCGCCAGCGCCTCAAGACGTTCGTGAACCGCAAGCGGTAAGGCACTTCTCTCCAACCGTGCCGGACGACGCCGCTTCGATCCGGCTATCGGCCGCGTGCCGCTCGATTAAGGACCGACGTGATTCAGGAATCCCCGATCACCGACATCGCGCAAATCATCCAGCTTGCAGTTGCGCCTGTGTTCCTGCTCTCGGGCATCGGGGCCATGCTTGCGGTCATGACCAATCGGCTCTCGCGCATCGTGGATCGGGCACGGCGGGTTGAAGCCGACGCCATCGTGAAGCCTGCAGAGACGGATGCTCCGGATCCCGAGCTTGAGCTGCTGTCGCGTCGCGCCAAGCTGATCGGGCTCTCGATCGGACTCTGCACCATCACCGCCTTGCTGGTGTCGACGGTGATCGCGATCCTCTTCCTCGGTGCCTTTTTGACATTCGACGCGGCCGTCTTGGTGGCGCTTCTTTTCATCGCCGCAATGCTTGCGTTCATCGCAGCCCTGCTCTTTTTCCTGCGCGAGGTTTTGCTCGCCACCGCCGGGTTGCGCTTCTGGCGTCGATAGGACGCTCGACGCGAGCTCACGTGCCTCAGCCGGAGGATGACTATGCTCTACCTGCTTCTGCTGCTGCCGCCGCTGCTCATCATCGCAGCGGTGATCGTCCATCTCGCACGACTGCCCGCGAGCTTCGCAATCCAGCGCTCCCGGTTGATGAGGGTCGACCGACCGAGGCTGTTCGACGCGGTCCGGGATCTGCGCAGCTGGAAGGCTTGGAGTCCCTGGCTCCTGCATGAGCCCGGCGCCGAGCTTTCCTACAGCGACGAGCCCGACCATGAGAGCGGCTCGTATCGCTGGGACGGCAAGCACATCGGCGCCGGCACCCTCACGCAGGTGCGCTTCCAAGCGCCGGATCGAATCGATCAGCGCATTGTCTTCAGGCGCCCTTTCAAGGCCCAGAGCGATGTGTGGTGGGAGTTCAAGGAACAGGATGGCGGCACCGAGGTGACCTGGGGCATGCGGGGGCGGATGCCCTTCGGGCTGCGTTTCATGGTGCCGACGATGTCGCGTGCCATCGCCAAGGATTACGACCTGGGTCTCGCGATGCTGAACGGCTATCTGGACCCGAGCGCAGCGCATCCCGAGATTCGGTTCGTCGGCCCCTGCGAGCGTGCGCCTCGAAGGGCCGTCACAATCCCCTTCAGCGGCAGCATGGAGGCCATGGTCGCGGCCATGGAGGAGGGTTTCCCACGCTTGGCGGCTCAGCTCGAGGGCCTCGGGATTACGCCCGCAGGGGAGCCCTTCACTGTGTATCACAAGGTCGATGCCAAGGCGGGCCTCTTCGTCTGCGATCTCGCAATGCCGATCCCGGACGGAGCCGACTCGGGCGAGCTCCTCGTCAAGGAGTTCGACGGCGGGCGCTACTTTCTGACCGAGCTGAGGGGCAGCTACGATTTCCTGGAATCCGCCTGGCACAGCCTGACGGCGCACCTACGGATGTACCGGATCAAGCAGGATCGCACACGGCCGTCGCTCGAGGTCTATGCGGAGGACCCGCGCTCGGTCGGGCATGAGAACGAGATCCTGACGCAGATCTTCGTACCCATTCATCCTAAACCGCGTCCGGAGCGACATGCGTAATTTTCATTTTGCGTTTGGCCTTGGAGATGTCCTCGATCTCGGTGAGACGCGATGGCCAGTGCCCCGATGGGATTCAAGATCGGTCACAAAACTGGCACACTTGCAGATGGACGCTAGAGACCGGCCGCAACGACAGCCGGTTACCCATTCACCCCTGAGGTCCGACCACAGCATGAGCGACTCAGTCAAGTATCTGCTCGACGAGCAGCATCTCCCGCGTACCTGGTACAACATCAACGCCGATCTCCCCACCCCGCTCGACCCGGTCCTGCATCCGGGCACCCAACAGCCCATTACGGCGGACGATCTGGCGGTCATCTTCCCGCGCGCCGTCATCGAGCAGGAGATGAGCACCGAGCGCGAGATCGAGATCCCCGAGCCGGTGCGCGAGGTCTATCGGCAGTGGCGCCCCTCGCCGTTGTACCGAGCACGCCGACTGGAGAAGGCGCTCAAGACGCCGGCGAAGATCTACTACAAGTACGAGGGCGTGAGCCCCGCCGGCAGTCATAAGCCCAATACCGCCATCCCGCAGGCCTTCTACAACAAACAGGAAGGCGTCAAACGCATCACCACCGAGACCGGGGCCGGTCAATGGGGCTCGTCGCTCGCCTTGGCAGGATCCATGTTCGGCCTTGAGATCGTCGTCTACATGGTCAAGGTGAGCTTCCACCACAAGCCGTATCGACGCGCCTTCATGGAGACCTTCGGGGCCCAGTGCATCGCCAGCCCGAGCGACACGACCGCGTCCGGGCGTGCCATCCTCGCGGAGCATCCCGACAGCACCGGCAGTCTCGGCATCGCCATCAGCGAGGCCGTCGAGCTGGCCGCCCAGCGCGACGACACCAAATACGCGCTCGGCAGCGTGCTGAACCACGTCCTTCTGCACCAGACGGTGACCGGCCTGGAGGCGCAAAAGCAGCTGGAGATGGCCGGCGACTACCCGGACATGATCATCGGCTGCACCGGCGGCGGCAGCAACTTTGCCGGCATCGCGTTTCCCTTCCTGGGCGAGAAGCTGCGCGGCGGGCGCGACATCGAGCTGATCGCCGTCGAGCCATCGGCCTGCCCGACCCTCACCAAGGGTCTCTTCGCCTACGACTACGGCGATACCGCAAAGCTGACCCCGCTGGTGAAGATGTATACGCTCGGTTCCAGCTTTGTGCCGCCCGGCTTCCATGCCGGCGGGCTGCGCTATCATGGCATGGCGCCACAGATCAGCCACCTGACCAAGCTCGGCTACATCACGCCGACCTCCTACAATCAACTGGATTGTTTCGCCGCCGGTATCCAGTTCGCGAAAGCCGAGGGCATCGTCCCGGCGCCCGAGGCCAACCATGCCGTAAAGGCCGCGATCGTCGAGGCCGAGAAATGCCGCGAGTCGGGCGAGGCCAAGACGATCCTGTTCAACCTCTGCGGACACGGCAACTTCGACATGCAGGCCTATACGGATTACCTGGCCGGCAAGCTGAAGGATCTGACCTATGCCGAGGACGAGGTCGCCATGGCCCTGTCGGGGCTTCCGAGCGTCGCTTAGATCCGGGGCATCACAGCTCGAGACGAGACGAGACGACACCAGGAGACTCAACATGACCCGGGATCGTTCTCGATACACCGGCGCATTTCACGCGATCTTGATGTTGCTCGTTGCGGCTGCAGCCTGCGGTGCCGAGGATCCGTCGGCAGATCGGGAGCCGACGGCCGCGCCCGACGCCGAGATCGAGGAGATGAATCTACGTCTCCTCGGCATGGAGGGGAAACTCAAGGAATCCGCCCATGCGCGCAAGAGCGCCGACCAAGCCCGTATGGAGGCGGAGCGCCGGCTTGCGGAGGGGAGCCAGGAGATCGAGCGCCTGAACGGCGAGGTGCAGCGCCTCAAAGAGGCGCTGCTGGAGCTCGAGAAGGCACTGAGCGAGCGCGACCGACAGCTCTCCGAGCTCGATTCCCGCAGGCTCTCGCTGACCACGGCCCACGAGGCACTCGAACGCCGGTTCGAAGCGCTCCGCGCACGGGTTCCCCGACAGGACGGCGGCACCCTCGATGCGGAGCAGGCACGACAGGCTGCCCGCGATGCCTATGAGAGGCTGCGCGAGACGCTGCGGATTCCGGACACGAAACGGGATGCGACCGCCGAGCAGACGATCGCCGACGCCGAGAAGCTGTTGCACCGACACCAACTCGCTCTGGCACGGGTGCTCGATGCGCAAGGCTCCTACCGAGTTCGCCCCAGCGACTCATTGGCACTGATCAGCAGCCGTTGCTACGGCGACAGCAGTCAATGGCGTGCTCTGTTCGAGGCCAATCGCCATGTCCTCGAAGACCCCAATCAGTTGATGCCCGGAGTCACACTGGTCGTCCCTTGAATCGCGCCGCTTGCGAAACGCCGAATCACACCGACCCCCAACCCTTCGATGACGAGCTCTTGCGTGCGCAGATCGACCAGGATCGGATCGAAGCTCGGATTCTCCGGCAACAGATAGGCCCGGTCGGCCCCGTGCCCGTGCCGATGCAGGCGCTTGACCGTCACCTCGTCACCCAACCGTGCCACCACGATCTGGCCGTCACAGACCTCCGAGGTGGAATGAACCGCCAGAAGATCTCCGTCGAGGATGCCGGCATCGCACATGCTCCTGCCGCGGACCCGCAGCAGATAGTCCGCGCAGGGACGAAACAGGTCCGGATCGACCGGGCACCAGTCCTCGATATGCGCGGCGGCCAGGATGGGACTGCCGGCGGCGACACGCCCGATGATCGGCAGCGCGACCTCACGGGCGGGAGCGTGATCGATAAGCCGGATACCACGCGAGCGACCCCGCGTCAGCTCGATCGCACCGTGCCGGGCCAAGGCGCGCAGATGATCTTCCGCGGCATTGGCGGACCGAAAACCGAAGGTCCGGGCGATCTCGGCACGTGTCGGCGGCACCCCGGTCTCGCGGATATGCGACCTGATCAGCTCCAGAATTTGCTGTTGTCGAGGGGTCAGGTCATTGCTCATGTCGGAAAATCGCTCGACAAAACGGGCTGTCATTTTAGACAGTCGCTCCGGATTATCCATCGATGAACAAGGAAA
>NZ_JAABRP010000124.1 GCF_011390875.1 Thiocapsa sp. | reverse complement strand
GGATACGCAGCCCGACCGCTGGAGACCGTGACGGCGATCACCTTCGACACAGCGCCAACCCTGGACGGCGTCGACGACGATGCGGTTTGGCAGGCGGCAGCCCCAGTCAAGCTTCATTTGAAAGAGGGTGCAAACTTCGGTGAAAAGGGAAAGACCGACGGCACCATTCGCGCAGCCCGCGTCGGCGACGAGCTCTTTGTGCTGCTGCAGTACGAAGATGCGACCCATTCCGAGCAGCGCTCGCCCTACGTCAAACAGGCCGACGGCTCTTGGAAGAAGCTCAAGGATTCCGAAGACGTCGGCGGCGACAACAACACCTTCTACGAGGAC
>NZ_JAABRP010000123.1 GCF_011390875.1 Thiocapsa sp. | reverse complement strand
GATCGACAACTCCATCGCTGATTTCGAGGCCGACGGCTGCTTCGCCGCCTGTCACGACGACGAGCCGCCCAAGCCATACGGCAACAAGTACACCGAGAACGAAGGCGAGCGCGGGGATATGTGGCACATCAAGACCGTGCGTACCGGGCCGGTCGGACAGGTTGACGACCAGTGGCTGGACCACACCCGCTTCGATCCGGACACCGCGAAGAACGCCGGGCGACAATCCGATGCCAAGACGGGCGGAGGCTATGCCGACATCGAGCTCGTCGAGGGAATACCCGAGTTCATGGCCGCCGACGGCAAGGCGGCCAACAAGGGCGGCGCCTATTGGGTCATGGCTGACGATAAGGTGCCATTCGACGATAGTCGATTCGAGCCCGGCGACGAGGTCGCCTCCATCATGATCGCCCCCTTCGAGGGCGACCGCGGCGATATCGCGCTCGGGTTGGCTTGGAGCGACGGGGCTTGGACCATGGAGATGCGGCGAAAGCTGGTCACGGGCAGCCAAACCGACGTGCAATTCGAGGATCTGACGGCGGCCTACCCATTCGCCGTCTCGGTGTTCGACAATGCCCAAGTCAGGCACGCCTTCATGCAGAAGCCGATCGCGCTGGTGTTCGAGGAGTAGGGAGGCGGGGCGTTTCTTGAGAGAGCCACCAGCCTCCGGCCCCCAGCCTCGAGTCGCAGTTGGCCGGCGTGGACGTCATTCCCTGGCGGGCGCAATAACCCGCCCGGATCCAACCCCGGACATCGAAGGCCGAACGCTGATGGCTGGAAGCTGGCGGCTCTATTCACCCGAACAAGGAGCACTGCACTGAGCCCAAGCACGCCCGAGTCCACCAGATCCTCCGGATCCGCCGCGTCGAACGACCGACTGCTGCGTCTGGCCACCTATGCATCGGTCGCCACGGCCTGCGTGCTGATCCTGGCCAAGCTCGGGGCCTGGTTGGTCACGGGATCGGTCAGCGTGCTCGCCTCGTTGGTGGACTCGGCGATGGACGCCGGCGCCTCGCTGGTGAACCTGCTGGCGGTTCATTGGTCATTGATGCCGCCGGATGCCGAGCACCGCTACGGCCATGGCAAGGCCGAAGCCCTTGCCGCGCTCGGACAGGCGACCTTGATTGCCGCCTCGGCCGTGTTCCTCGGTGTGCAGGCGGTCGACCGTCTGCTGCATCCGCAACCCGTCGCGGAAGCCGGAGTCGGCCTGCTCGTGATCGGGTTCGCGATCCTGGTCACGTTGGCACTCCTGGCGTTCCAACGTCACGTGATCCGCCGCACCGGGTCGGCGGCAATTCGCGCGGACGCCCTGCATTACGCGACGGACCTCGCCACCAATGCCGCGACCGTTGTCGCCTTGCTGCTCGCCTCCGCCGGCTGGTCCGGATTCGACCCGCTGTTCGGTCTGGCCATCGGGGCCTACATCCTCTACAGCGCCTTGCGGATCGGCTTCGATGCCGTCCAGCTCCTGATGGACCGCGAGCTTCCCGATGAGGCACGCCGCCAAGTCCTGGACCTTGCGGCTTCGGTTCCCGGCGTGCTTGGGGTGCATGGTTTGCGGACACGCCGATCCGGACAATCCCTGATCATTCAACTGCATCTAGCGCTCGACGACACCATGCCGTTGCTAGCCGCCCATCAGGTCGCCCTCGATGTCGAGGCGCGCATTCGCGAGATGCATCCAGACTCGGACATCACCATCCATCAGGATCCGGTCAGCCTCGGCGAAGAGAGCGTGCCTGGTTAAACCGCGCCCGGAACGGTATGCAAGGTTTGTGGATGGGATCGGACCCGTCAGAATTGACGAGCGTTTGAATCGGCGCGGTTTAAGATCCCGAGCAACCTCATTCGGCGGTCCGACGCGACCCTGCGGGATATCGGGCACACGCTCGGCGATATCACCTACTCTTCTCTGTCTCCGATCAGTAAAACCTCAAATCCCGGCGACCGGACGAAAAACTTGGATAGGCTCATCGGCAACTCGATCAAGCAGACGAGACGCGCGGAGGCACATCCAATGAGCACAATAAAAATAAGGTCTTGTGGTCGCAGACGCCCGAACCGAGGGACGAGCCGGGCGACGCTCAAGGCCGAGCGCAAGACATCGATAGGGGCACCCAGCGATATCCCGCTCGGCAACGAGATCGCCGCCGGGACCGGCATCCTGATCGCCATTGCGGCGGGACTCTCGATCGCGCTCTGGGTCGACACGGCGACCGCGCAAACCCCGGATGAAGGCGGCGTGGTCTTGCCCGAGCTGGAGGTGACCGCGGATCGCCTGGACGCTCTCCCGCCCGCGACCTTCGTCGCACCCATCGTCGAGGTCACACCCGGCCTGCCGGCGGACGGCGGCGACCTCCTGCGCTCCGTCCCCGGCGTGAGCGGCTCCCGGATGGGCGGTCTCGGCATCGACCCCATCATCCGCGGCCAGACCGCCGGGCAGCTCAATATCCTGATCGACGGCGCCTACGCCTTCGGCGGCTGCCCCAACCGCATGGACCCGCCGACGGTCTATGTGGATCTGGATAACTACGACTCGGTCACCGTCATCAAGGGCTCGCAGACGGTCCGTTACGGCGGGGGCGGGAGCGGCGGCACCGTTCTGTTCGAACGCGACACCCCCCGTTTCGATCCCGGCGAGGTCTTCCGCGCACGCTTCACCGGCGGCATCACCGACAACTCGCACACAGGTAACCTGGGCGCGGACGTGACGGTCGGCATCCCCGAGGGCTTTGCCCGCGCCACCGGCCAGTATCAGACCGCGAACAATTACGACGACGGCAACGGCAACCCGGTGCGCAGTGCCTACAACACCGAAGGCGCCGGTCTTGCGCTCGGCCTCACCCCGAACGACGATACCCGTGCCGTTCTGAGCTACGACCATACCCACGACTGGGATGTCCTCTACGCCGGCGCCGGCATGGACGGCATCTACAGCGACAGCGACCAGTGGCGTCTGCGCCTGGGTCAGGACACCCCGATCGGTCCCTTCGCCGCGGTGAAGGCGGAGCTCTACAGCGTCTCGGTCGATCATCTGATGGACAACTACAGCCTCCGGCCACTGACGTCGATGTTCAAGATGCGCGCCCCCAGCACCGCCGATACCGCAGGCGGGCGCTTGACCGCCGATCTGGAAGCGATGGGCATGAATTGGACACTCGGGACCGACTATCTCCAGGTCGATCGCGACGCCACTCGCTTTTGGAACTACCGCTCCGCGGCGGTCGATGTCCCCAACTCGTATCTCTGGCCCGACGTGGTGAATTCAGACCTCGGCCTCTTCGTCGAGATTGAACACCCTTTGACCGAGCAATCCCGACTCACCGCCGGGCTGCGCTACGACCGCACCGAGGCCAGCGTCTCGCAGTCGCGAGCCGCGCTAGTGCCGGTCGGACCGGCCTGGGTGCGTTCCGCCGAGCAGTTGTATCGGTCCTACTATGGTGTCGGCGCCGAGGACACGGACGAAGACAATCTGGGCGGAATCCAGACCTACGCGCACAACCTAAACGACGGCCTCTCCTTTTCCGTCGGGGTCAGCCGCACCCTGCGCTCGGCCGATGCCACCGAACGCTACATTGCCTCAAACGCCGCACCGTCGATGATCGCGAACAATCAACGCTGGGTCGGTAACCCCGGCCTGGATCCCGAGGCACATCATCAGATCGGCGTGACGCTGGCCAAGGTCGCCACGCACTGGAACACCCAGCTCGACCTCTTTTACGATCGGGTCGACGATTTCATCCTGCGGGATCGCGCCCATGGCCAGCCGGGGATCTTGCTGGCCGACGGGACCTTCATCTATCGGAATATCGACGCCGAGCTCACCGGCGGTGAATGGACCGGCTCGATCGAGTTTGCCCGGCACTGGCGAGCCGGCGCCTCGTTCGCCTATATCTATGCACAGAATCGCACCGATTCCACACCCATCGCCCAAACCCCGCCGCTCGGCGGCACCGTCAGCCTCGACTATCTCGCCGAACGCTGGTCCGTCGGCACCAGGCTGAACTGGAACGACACCCAGGACCGCGTGGACGACGACCCGCTCACCGGAAGCGGTCTGGATGTCGGCCCGACGCCCGGCTGGTGGATCCTCGACCTCTATGGTCAGGCACGGATCTCCAAGTTCGCGACGCTCAGTCTCGGCGTGGACAACCTCTTCGATCGCGCCTACGCCTATGCCGTGAACCGCGCGAACGTCGATCCCTTCAACCCGGGTCCGGTGCAGGTCAACGAGCCTGGACGGCAGCTGTGGGCGCGGGCGTCGCTTGATTTTTAACAGGCCGCGCCATTCTGTTCGGGTGAAGGAATACGATGCCGTGGACGCGGAAACAATTGACAGCATCTCATCGACCTAGAGCACACCATGGACATCCGCCCGATTCACACCGAAGCCGATTACAAAGCCACCCTCGACGAAATCTCGGCTCTCATGGAGGCTGATCCGGATTGGGGCACTCCCGAGGGCGATCGACTGGACATCTTGGCAACGCTCGTTCAGACATACGAAGCCAAGCACGCCCCCATCGATCCTCCCGACCCGGTCGAAGCCATCAAGTTTCGGATGGAGCAGGGTGGCCTGTCCGTCAAAGACCTGGAACCCCTCATCGGCAAGAGCAACCGGGTCTACGAAATCCTCAATCGCAAACGGCCGTTGACGCTGCCCATGATTCGCAGGCTGCACCGGCACCTCGGCATTCCCGCGGAGGTACTCATCGCGGAGACGGTGAACCGGTAACCGAGGAAGCCGAGACGCTGACACACAACCCACCCACGCTCACCTCCGCTCAGGATTCGAACTCCAGTTCAGCGCCAATTCAGTTTCGGGAACGAGACTGAATTCGGGTCGAAGGCGACACACATGGATCGCCCTCGACCGAGTCGGCTTGCTTTGCCTCAAAGGGAAGACGAGCCACAGAGGCTACTCATCCAAACCAAGGGGACCAGGCGCATGCAGAAACCACGGCTGACGGCAATCGCCGTCTCGGTTGGACTCCTGTCGGTCACGGGCGGTGCCATCGCCGGTGATCGGCTCGACCACGACGAGATCAAGCAACTGCGCGAGGCCGGGCAGATCCTGCCGATGGGCGAGGTGATGGCCAGCGCCCAGACCGTACAGCCCGGCCAGCTCGTCGAGGCCGAGCTCGAGCGCGAGGACGGCGGCTATCTCTACGAGGTCAAGATCCTGGCCGCCGACGGGACCGTCCACAAGCTCTATCTGGATGCCGCGACCGGCGAGGTGATCAAGCGGAAGGAGAAGTGAGCCTTGCTGAACCGCGTCCGGAACGACATGCGCTCCTGTATCCTTTTGCAATCTTTCGGTCACCAACAGACGCCGCAGCAGACGCGGTTCAGGATATTGAATTTTATTATCTTAAATCGCGTCGACTCCAAGAATCTCCTGCTGCTCCGGAGTTGGGGAGCTAGGCAGACGCCGCTTATCGCTCGGGACGCGATTTAATGCGACTTCTGCTGGTTGAGGATGACCTGCCCCTCGCGGCCGAGCTGCAAAAGGCGCTCAAATCCTCCGGCTTTGTTCTCGATCATGCCGCCGACGGCGTCTCGGGCGAAACGCTCGGCGCCGGCGAACCCTACGACGCCATCGTTCTCGATCTCGGACTCCCCGGGCGACCCGGATTAACGGTGCTGCGCAACTGGCGCGGGCGCGGTGTGACGACACCTGTCCTGGTGCTGACCGCGCGTGATGCCTGGCACGAGCGCGTCGACGGACTCAAGGCCGGGGCCGACGACTATCTCGGCAAGCCCTTTCACATGGAAGAGCTGATCGCGCGCATCAATGCCTTGACACGACGCGCCGCGGGCAATCTGCGCCGCGGCCTGGAGGTCGGCGGACTGCGTCTCGACGAAGACCTACAGCGGGTCGTCCTTGCCGACGGCAACGCCCGGGAGCTGACCGGCACCGAATTCAGGCTCCTGCGCTACCTGATGCTCAATCCCGACCGGATCCTCTCCAAACCCCAGATCATGGATCACGTCTACGATCTGGAAGCCGACCGGGGCAGTAATCTGATCGAGGTCTATGTGCGGCGTCTGCGCGAGAAGATCGGTAAGGACCGGATCCAAACCCTGCGGGGTCAAGGCTACCTCTTCCCACGTCGATGAGATCGCTGGAGGGTCGTCTACAGCTCGGCTTGGCCGTCAGCTTGGTGGTCCTGATCGGGGCGGTCTGGTGGGTCGGTCACGCGGCCCTGCACCGCACTGCCGACGCCTTTGTGCTTTCGCGACTCGAGCACGATGCCGAGGCGCTGGTCGGCGCCTTGTCCCGGAACGGTGCCGGGCAACTGGACCTCGGTCAGCAGCGACTCACCCCGGTCTATCACCAGCCCTATTCCGGTCACTATTTCGTCATCGAGGCAAGCGACGGACAACGCATCCGGTCGCGTTCGCTTTGGGATCAGGATCTCGCCGGCCTTCCGCTCGGCCCGGGCATGTCGCAACACTGGCGCGCCATCGGCCCGGACCGGCAGCGCCTGCTGGTGCTGGGTAGCGGCTACCGGTTGGAGGGAGGCGACTTCTCGCTTGCCGTTGCAGAGGATGTCACGCCGCTCGATCATGCCTTGGTGTACTACGAGCGGCTGTTCGCCGCGATGGCCGTCGGCGGGCTGATCCTGATGCTGCTGGTGCAGCGTTTCGTCGTGCGACGGGCCTTCGCGACCCTGATTCCTATCTACCGCGACATCGGACGTCTGGAGTCCGGCCAAACAGTCACTCTGACCGAGCAGGTCCCGAGCGAGATCCTCCCCCTGGTGCACAAGCTCAACCGGCTGCTCCTGCTCTTCACCCAGCGCTTGGAGCGCTCACGCACCGCCGCAGGCAACCTGTCGCACGCGATCAAGGGTCCGCTCGGTCTGTTGCGACAACAGCTTCTCGACCCGGCGCTGTCGATCGATCCGAAAACCCGCGAGGCACTGATCGAGCAGGTCGAGCGGCTGCGCCGTCTCGCCGAGCGCCAACTCAAACGCGCGCGCCTCGCGGGTGCCGGGGCGGCCGGACTGCGCTTCGACCCCGACGAGGAGCTGCCGACCCTCGCTCGACTTCTCGGCCGCATCCATGCCCCGAAGGTCCTGGACATCCAGCTCGACATCCGTACGTCCGGCCCGCTCGATCTCGACCGGGAGGATATGCTGGAGCTGCTCGGCAACCTGCTCGACAATGCCTGCAAATGGGCAAGCACGCGGGTGCTCTGCAACGTCGCCGCCGAAGCCGGGGCCCTGGTCTTCAAGGTCGAGGACGATGGACCAGGCTGTTCCGATACCGAGATCGCCGACATCACCGGCCGAGGGGTTCGACTCGACGAGGAGATCAGCGGTCACGGACTCGGACTAGCGATCGCCAAGGAAATCGTCGAGGGCTATCGGGGGCGGATCGCCTTTCATCGCTCCTCCGCGCTCGGCGGCTTGTGCGCCGAGGTCAGGCTGCCGGCGGGTGAATGAGGCTTCAACCTAGATCCGGCAGTTGAACGGCTCGACAATTCCGTCGAATCCGCCGACGGATGTCGGATGCCGAACAGCCCGCGCCGCACCCAACCGATTGAGCAACCGGAGCCAATGGTCGTTGGATGAAAACTTGCATACTCACCCATAGGGGAGCACCCGTGGGGTACCCGACGGGAATCCGGCGGCACGTTTAGGGTGCGCTTGGGGAGCCGCCACGGAATGTCGCGATGCCGCCGACCATGCCGACCGTCGGGTGCGGCCGCCGCGTGGGTCTTGGCGGGCTGGATGTGCACCGCAGGCACGGCCGAGGCGCAGCCGCCATCATCCGTACTGATCGATGCCGCCATCGGCTCCGGCTACGACAGCAACCCGGCACAGAGCCGCGACGGCCCGGGTCTGTTTTTCGCCGACGTCGTCCTGAACCTTGCCGGCCCAATAAACCAGAGGGTGAGCGGACTGGATTGGCGCCTCGATGCCTGGTACCAAGACTACGAAGGCCCCGACGACATCGGGCGGGTTGCGGCGACGGGGATCTGGCAGACGAGGCTCGAGCGCATCTCCGGAACGCTCGCCGTATCGACTGAGGCGGTTCTGTATCGGGACGAAATCATCCCGACGGACTCGCGAAACGAGGTGGCCGTGCGTGCCCGATTCGACCGCATCCTGACGCCGCGCCTGGATCTGATGTCCTTCAGCGAGCTGCGTTGGCTCGATTACCTTGACCCTGCCTATCCCTGGGAGGGGCGACCCGGCCCCGGTCGGACCGGGCATTCTCGGGCCGGCACCTCAGGCGGTGCGCATTCGGTCACGCCGTCGGAATGGCGCGGCGGGGTCAAGCATCGCGAGGACTGGCTCGCAACCCTCGGGCTGGAGGGTCTCTGGCATCTATCGGGGGACGCGTCCGGCGCGCTCGCCCTGAGCTGCGCCCGCAATCGCTCGTCCATCGACCCGGATGGATACGACGCCTGCTCGTTCGACCTGTCCTTGAGGGTCATGCCGGTGCCGGGGTGGCAGGCTCGGATCGGCGCAGGTCGGTATCGGACCGACTATGAACGCACCGGGAGCGGGTTTAGACGGCAAGACACGGGGTATGCGCTCGGCGCATCGCTGCAATGGAGTGCGGGTCCCGGCGAGTTTCTCTGCGAGTTACGTTGGATCGAGAACCAGTCGGACCTTGAGGTCAAGGCATTTCAACAGACGGTGACCCGTTGTGGGCTGGTATGGCATTTCTGATCGACAACGCTGGTGATGGAATTCGTTGGCGCTCGATGCTGTTGGCTGCCGGCGCGTTCCTGGTTGTCGCACCGACGCTCGCGGAGACGCCGCTGATCGGTCGTGTCGTCTCGGTGGACAAAGACTCGGTCCTGATTCAGCCCGAAGCCGTCGGTGCGCAGCCCTTGCGGTTGCCGGTCGAGCCGGGCAAGGCCACGGGCGACCTCTCCGCTGGCGCGCGGGTGCGGCTCTGGTCCGATCCGGATGTCGGCGCCGGCGGCCCGGGTTGGCGCCTTGCACCGCAGGCCGGTGCCCGTGTCGGCGCCCTCGACGGTGACCGCACCGGCGTGCGATCGCGCATCGGCCGCGGCGCCGGACAGGGTCCTTTTGGCCGAGGACACGGCGCAGGCAGTGGCGGTGGCGGTCAGCATGGTCGGTGAGGCTGCAGCCCGCCGACTGCCGCCATCCTGGATCGGCCACCTCTTGGTGTTCGGGCTTCTGGTCGTCATGGCCGCCGGCTGGTTCTTCATCCAGGCGCGACAGACCCAGCAGGGTTTCGTCGCCGATATGGAGGAGCATGCGCGGCTGCTTTCGGATGCGGTGGCGCTGCAGGCCCGCGGCGCCGTGTTGGCGCAGGACGCCATCGATTCCATCTTGACCGTCCTGCTCGGCAGCTCCGCACGTTTCGTCGACTATCTCGATGGCATCGAGCCCTTCACCGAGGACGAGCTGA
Source organism: Thiocapsa sp. (assembly GCF_011390875.1). Lineage (GTDB taxonomy): Bacteria > Pseudomonadota > Gammaproteobacteria > Chromatiales > Chromatiaceae > Thiocapsa. The sequence continues at coordinate 5,876 of NZ_JAABRP010000123.1, read as the reverse complement.
GCGCCTTCGCCGCGCAAGCGGGCCTGTCCATGATCAGGGTGATCGGGCCGGATCGCAATATTCAGGGATCGCCCGGCGTGCGCGACGAGGTCTGGCCCGGATGCGGGATCCTACAACGGCTGATCCCCGTCTCCGACACCCAAACCCTGGTGTTGGGTGTCCCGCGGGCCGGAATCGACGGATGTGTCCTCGTGGGCGTGGACAGCCGCAGTCTCGACCGACTGAAAGCCGCCGTCGGTCTTCCCCGCGCATTGGAGAACCTGGCAACCCTGCCCGGCGTGCTGGCGGTCAGGATGGAGGGCAAGCCGAACGCGGCACTCCCCCGAGCGGGCGGAGCGGGAACCCCGTCGGTAAGCATCCGCCGCCAAGCCGATGGACGGCTGGTGGCCGAGGCGCTGACACCCGTCGACGGAGGCGAGCTGGTGCTCCTCATGGATGCCGACCGCCTAGTTGCGCAGCGCCGCCGGATATGGCTCGAGTTTGCCGGCTTCGTGCTGGTGTTGGTCGTGACCGGCGGACTCGGGACCTGGTTGCTCTACAGGCACCAACAGGCGCACGATCGTCAACTTCGAGCCTACGAACGGCAGTTGTCCCAACAACGCGAGGAGGCCGGTCTGGGGCGTGCCGCCGCCGGCATCGCCCATGAGATCCGCAACCCGCTGAACGCCATGGCGATGGGGCTGCAACGCCTGCAGATGGAGGCTGACGGGCTCGATCAGGGGCAAAAGCGGCTGTTGAGCGTCGTCATGGAGGCGTTGCGACGCACCAACGACACGGTCGGGGGCTTGCTCGACTATGCGCGAGCCTATCGACCGCGTCGAGAGCCCGTGCGGCTCGACCAACTGGTCAGCGAGCAACTGAGTCTCTACCGGCAGCGCATCGGGGATCTGGATGTGCGTCTGACCGAACATTTGGCGCGCTCCACCAAGGTCCGCGGCGACCCGGACCTGCTTCGGCAGGTGCTCGACAACCTGCTGCGCAACGCCCTGGATGCCGTGCCGGTGGGAGGCCGATTCGAGATCGATCTGTCGTCGCGCAACGAGGGGGCGCGGTTGACCATGACCAACGACGGTCTGCAGCTCGCTCCCGAGGCCCTGCCGCGTATGCTGGAACCCTGGTTCACCACCAAGACCGACGGCACGGGCTTGGGCCTCGCCATCTCCTTGCGCATCATCCAGGCCCACGGCGGTGACTTGCTGGTGGATTCCCCGAGCCCCGGCCGATTGCGCGTGGAAGTCTTACTGCCGGACTGAGACGGCATAGCCCCGATATCCACCTTCCGATTGACGACGATCGAGTGCCGCCGATGAACATCCTGATCGCCGACGACGACCCGATGCAGCGCGAACTGCTGCAAGGCTTCCTCGAACGGCAGGGTCACCGCATCCTCTGTGCCGCCGACGGTGCGCAAGCCGTGGCGATCGTGCGTGCTGAGCCGGTGCACTTGGTGCTGCTGGACCAACGCATGCCGAAGCTGAGCGGTGATCTGGCACTGGCTGAAATGAAGGCGCTGAATCCGCTGATTCGCGCCTTCATGATCACCGGCTACGGCGCGGTCGATACCGCTGTGACCGTGATGAAACTCGGGGCCGACGATTTCCTCGAAAAGCCGCTGGACCTGCCGAGCCTGCTCGATAAGATTCAGCGCGTCGAGGACACGCTTGCGGTCGATGAAGAGGTCGCTGCGGTGGAGGAAGCGCTCGAGGAGAATCCCGGTCTGCCGCTTCGATTGATCGGCAAGAGCCCCGCAATGCTGGAGCTCTTGTCCGTCGTTCACCGAGTGGCGAGCAGCCCATGGAACGTCCTGATCGGCGGCGAGACCGGAACCGGCAAGGAGTTGATCGCGCGACTGATTCATTTGCTCGGTGCGCGACGCGACGCACCCTTCATCGAGGTCAACTGCGCAGCCATCCCCGAGAACCTCTTCGAGAGCGAGCTGTTCGGCCACGAAAAAGGCGCCTTCACCGGCGCGGCCAAACAGCGCCGGGGGCGTTTCGAGCTGGCGCACGGCGGTACCCTGTTCCTCGACGAGGTCGGCGAGCTGCCCCTGATCCTGCAGTCAAAACTGCTGCGCGCGCTGCAGGAGGGACGCTTCACCCGAGTTGGCGGCGAAAGCGATCTGTCGGCCGATGTGCGCATCGTCACCGCGTCGAACCGTGATCTGCGCGTCATGGTCGAGGACGGGCGGTTCCGCGAGGATCTCTTCTTTCGTCTCAACGTGCTGGAGATCGACCTGCCGCCCTTGCGTCGGCGCCGCGAAGACATCCCGGCGCTGATCGAGCATTTCGTCGCACGCTACGCCGATCGTCCCGTACGCCTGTCGCACGAGGCCCTGGACGTCCTGGTCAAGTACGCCTATCCAGGCAACGTGCGCGAGCTCGAGCACATCGTTCAGCGCACACTGACCTTGACGCGGGGGGGCCTGATCAAACCGGGCGACCTGCCGCCCGAGGTACGACGTGCCGAGATGATCGACCACGGCCTGCTGCAGGAGCGCATCGAGGCCGTGGAGCGCGAGATGCTCGTGTCCGCCTTGGAACAAACGGCCTGGATACAGACCCGAGCCGCCGAAATACTCGGGGTCAGTGAACGGGTGCTGCGTTACAAGATGGGAAAATACGGAATCCGGCGACCCGAGGCTTGAGGACTGATCGCACCGACGGGAAGTAACGTGTCAGAAACAAGTTGAGCCGCGAATCTTATCGTTGTCGACATCGAGAACGACAACCGTGGCACAGGAATTCTCTCGTCGAGTCGCTTTACTTGTTTTCGAACCGTTCCCAAGCCTCCGGTGGAGCAGCCGCCTCGACTGATAAGCCTTGACGCGCATACTCGACGCCCTGAGCATGTGACTGATGAAAGTTTTTAGCTAAACCGCGTCTCACCGAGATCGAGGCCATCTCCGAAGCCAAACACAAAATGAAAATGACGCATGTCGCTCTGGACGCGGTTTAGATTGTCTAGGTGAAACGGAGGCAGATGATGCAAGAATGGCGTTTGACCGATGCCAAGAACCGTTTCACCGAACTGGTCAACCAGGCCCTCTCCAGCGGACCACAGACCATCCGGCGTCGCAACGACTGGGTGGTGCTGCTTTCGAAGGACGACTACGAGCGCTTATCAGGAAAGAAACCGGGTTTCAAGGATGCCCTCCTGAACCCGCCGCACAGTTTGGCGGAGATCGACGTCGCGCGAGATCCAAGTGCCATGCGGGAATTTGAGTAATGCGGGTTTTACTCGATACCTGCGTATTGTCCGAGCTCTACCGACCGGCGCCACTGGAATCCGTGCGCGCGGCGGTCAACCGCCTGCCCGATGAGTATCTGTTTCTCAGCGTCATCACACTGGGCGAGATCGGCAAAGGCATTGCCTTGCTCCCCGATAGCCGCCGCAGACAGGATTCATCGGCCTGGTTCGCCAATCTGCAACATGCCCACACCGACCGGATCCTATCGGTCGATCCGGAAACGGCGGCGATTTGGGGTGAAATCACGGCGGTGGCACAGCGCCGGGGTGTTGTCTTGGCCTCCGCGGATGGCCTCATTGCCGGCACGGCCTTACGCCATGGCCAGCATCTGATGACGCGCAACGCCAAGGATATCCAGAACACGGGGGTCTTGCTGCAGAATCCCTGGGATGAAACCTAAACGGCGTCCGGCATGCGTATCAGAACCGTTGGGGAGAAACGACGGCGCGTTTGCGGCGACGGGACGTCACTTCGCGGCATGATCGAGCGCGTGTCCAGGCACGAGAAAACAGGTCGTGCCTTTGCGCGGGGTCAGCTCAATGATGGCTTATTCTCCCCTGTGCGTCCGTAGTGGCAATCGGGGGCATGCGGCACAATGGAACCACCTTGGTTGCCATTTGGTGTGAACAAGATGCCCACGACTCTGACATTGGAGAATATTCCCGATGCGGTGTACGAGCGCCTGAAGTCCGCCGCTGAGATGCACCGTCGGAGCCTGAACAGCGAGGCGATTGTGTGCCTGGAGGCTGTGTTGATGCCGACGAAGATGGCCCCTAGCGAGCGACTGGCCCGTGCCCGGGAGCTGCGGGCTGCGTTGAGCAAGCAAAACTTCCCAGCCGACGACATTGATGCGAGCAAGCGCGAAGGACGGCCATGATCGTTGTTGACTCCAACGTGATGGCGTACCTGTACTTGCCCGGCGAACACACGGCCGCCGCGGAAGCCTTGCTGGAGCGAGATCCAGACTGGGCCGCGCCGATTCTTTGGCGGAGCGAATTCAGGAGCATTCTGGCCGGGTACATACGGCGCAAAGATATTTCATTTGAACAAGCGGTAAGTCTTTGCGGACCTTCCCGAATCGCGCTGTCGCGCTCTCTGCGGGCTAACGTCAACCACAACCCGCGCCAAACCGCGGCTTGAGCGAGAGCGGATGCCGCAGTTTGGCGTCGAAGCTTGCGGGCGTGTTAGGCAACTTCTTCTCATCCTTCTCTCGGGCGAACACCGGAATTAAGTAAACTGTCCCCGGATCTGACACCCGGGCCGGGTCCATTTCATCCCGGGAGGATTTTCTCGACGGTCTTCTCGATAAGGGCGCGCCACTCATCTAGCCGGAGCGTCCATCCCGAGGTTGAAAACTGTCAGAAAACCTCGTATTTTTCTGACAGGAGAACCGCCATGCAGCGCCTGACCGAACAGATCATTGAGCATGCGACGCGGCTGCCGGAGGGCACGCCCGTGGCGGCTAAGAGCTTGCTTCACCTTGGCAATCGCGCGGCGGTGGACCAAGCCCTGTCGCGCCTGGCCGGGAGGGGGAAACTGCTTCGGGCTGGGCGCGGCGTTTACTTGCTGCCGGTTACGAGTCGGTTCGGGACCCGAGCGCCATCGGTGGAACAGGCCGTCGAGGCGATCGCCGCCCAGCGCGGCGAGGTCATCGTCTCGAGCGGAGCCGCCGCCGCCAACAGCCTCGGCCTCACGACGCAGGTACCGGTCAGGTCGGTCTATCTGACGTCCGGACGTTCCCGGAAGATGAGCCTCGGCAAACAGATCGTCGAGCTTCGCCACGCCCCGCGATGGCAGCTCGCTATGCCGCATCGGCCAGCGGGTCAGGCGGTTCGGGCGCTTGCCTGGCTTGGACCGGAAAAGGCCGACGCCGCCCTGCGCACCCTGAAGCGGAAGCTCCCGCCCGCCACGTTCAGCGAGCTGGTGGCGGCGGCGCCCCAGCTTCCGACCTGGCTTGCGCGCAGCATAGGGAAGGTTGCGCATGGCTGACACCTTCCTCCTCCTTCCGGCCGAGGATCGTCGGGAAGCACTGAGCGTCGCTGCAGACCGCTCGGGCCGACCGGCGCACCTTCTCGAGAAGGATGCGTGGGTGGTGTGGGCGCTGGCGACGCTCTACGGCTCGCCGCTCGGCGAACATTTGGTCTTCAAAGGCGGCACTTCGCTGTCGAAGGCCTACGGGGTCATCCGGCGGTTCTCCGAGGATGTCGATCTGACCTACGACATTCGCAAGCTCGCGCCCGACCTTGTCGGAGATTGCGGCGAAGCGCTGCCGAAGACGCGGAGCGAAGAAAAGCGCTGGACGAGCGAGTTGCGTAAGCGCCTGCCGGAATGGGTAGCGGGTGCCGTTCAGCCGGTCATCGCCGAAACCTTGGCGTGCGGTCCCCTGTCCGCGGCGATCCACACCGCCGGCGAGAAGCTTTTCATCGAGTACGAGGCGACGACGGCGGGCTCGGGCTATGTGGCGCCGAGTGTCATGCTCGAATTCGGCGCGCGCTCAACCGGAGAGCCGGCGAGCCCACGCGATGTCACCTGCGAGGCCGCCGGGCTGGTGGAGTGCGTGGTCTTCCCAACTGCGCGGCCGCGCGTCATGAACGCTGAGTGGACCTTCTGGAAGAAGGCGACCGCGATC
>NZ_JAABRP010000122.1 GCF_011390875.1 Thiocapsa sp. | reverse complement strand
GCTAAAAAATAGATCATTTTAAACCGCGTCGCCGCTAAGGGCCGTGGATGCACCAAACGTCGAGCTCACTCGAAAGTCAGCATCTCGCTCTGGACGCGGTTTAACCTAGATCCGGCAGTTGATCGCTTCGTGCTTTATGGAAGGTCTTGACGGCCTTGACGATCGCGCTCGTCTGACGGCTCACCGGCTGGGTGAAGGCCGCTACGACCCCTGGAGCACGCCCCGCGCGGCGCCCGACTGCGTTGCAACTCGTTGGCGTAGAACCACTACGCCGCCTCGTCGCGCCTTGCCGGACACCGCGCGGGACGCACTCCAGGGGCCGTTCAACTGCCGGATCTAGGTTTAAAGGAGGCGAGCGTAAATGAGGATGAGACAGTTCGGCTTCATGCGCGATCTCGTCGGGGTCGCGGCTTGGGCGCTGGCCTCGATGTCGGCAGCCGCTTGGTCGGTTGCCGCGGAGTCGAGCGAGGAGGCGACGAGCTCGGTTTCGGTGACCGATGCCGTCTACACCACGGACGGCAGTTCGCATGAGCTCATGCTTGCGGCCTATCGCGCCTGGTCGGAGACCCGGTGGCGCGACTACGACCGAACACAGGATATCTCCCCCCGACAGATGCTCGTTCTGCTCGAGGTCGCCGAGCGGACCGGGGCCAATCTCGGGCAGGCGCTGGCCACCGGAGAGATGGAAAGCGCCTACACCTGGAACGACCACGTGCGGCCTACCATCGCCGAGGGCCGGCTGGGTTCGGCGACCGGTGTGTGGCAGTTCCTGCCCGCAACCTTCCACGGAATCATCAAAAAGTACGGCGCCGAGCTACTGAGTGCGACCGAGGCCGCGGCGGATCGCGAGTCCATGGACCTGGGGGAAGGCCCGTTCTCCGACGCGCTGGTCCGTCGCCTGATCCGAGACACGATCGAGGGCGAGCGCGATGCCAAGGACGAGGAGGTGCAACTGCTGCGTCACAATTTTGCGGTGCTTGCCTTTGCCAAGCACTACCTGAGCCTCGACTCGGGGGCGACGACACCCGAGGAGGATTATCTCTTTCACTTTCTCGGTGCCGGGGAAGGTCGACGGGTCCTCGCGCTGGCGCGTGGCGAGGCGCGCGATACGCTCTGCGTGAAACCTGTCGAAGAGCCGACGGCGCCCCTGCAGGATTGGCCGGGCGGCGCGGCATCGGGTAGCGACATCGCGAGCCTGCAGACGGATATCGGGCGTGATCCCGCGGCGTGGGCCGCCGCGGATCGGCGCCTCGGCTCGGTTCGCGATGGCTCCGAGCCGCTCGGTCTGCGCCGGCCGGATCGGTTGTCCGGGTCGCTGCAGCAGCGTGCGGATGTGATGATTCGCGCACGCCGACCCTCGGACGATGTCGTCGTGTCCAGGCCGGCGCTCATGGACGCGGCCTATGCGCCCGCGCTCGGGGTTCCTTCTGCCTTCGACGCCCCGCCCGCAATGTCGTCGCAGTGGGGGCTGCCCGCCGACTCGCCGACGGTCACGGGCAACCTCGGGATGTTCTACCGCGACGGCCGAGGGCAGACGCAGCCCTACACCTGGGGCGAGTTCCTGGATCATCTGGCCAGACGCGTGCGGGCCGAGAGCCAGCCGTCGATGGTGCGGGCCAAATACGGTGTCGGCTTCGATTTGGCCGGCGGCGATATGCCGGAGCGGGCCTTCGACCCGGCGAAGCCGGTCGCTCCGGCGAACTTTAGCCATGGGCCGGAGCGGCGCGTGACGGTGCCGGCGGCGCTGGTGACCGGGCCGCTCGATCGAGACGAAACCCGCCATTACAAGGCGCTACTTGCCGCACTGGTGGGCCGAGGCGAGGACATGCCGATGGAGACGCTGCCGCCGCGCGCAGCAGCGGCATTGCGTCACCTCGGATTCTTGGCCGCGACGGCGTCGGGGACCGATACGCGCGATCCCGCGGTGCAGAAAGCGTTGCGCGATTTCAGAGAAGCGGTCGGTAAGGCCGAGCCGGATGATCCGGAGCATCGGCACCGCCTCATGCCGACCGAGCGGGTCGCGCTCGAGATCTACGATCGCCGCATCGCGCGCTATGCCGCGCTGCAGGCGGGCCAGCAGGTGTCCTTGTCCGATTCGGCGGATCTGAGTCGAATCAAGACACTGCCGAGCGGATTGCAGCGATTCGCCGCGCCGCACCTGGTTCAGCTTCAAACGGCCTTGGCCGAGCGCGAGCTTCTGAAACAGCCCACCCGGAAGTCCGTTTGGCGCGATAAGAACAAGAAGAAGCGCGTGTCCTACACGACGATCCCGTTCGCGGGCAAGGTCGACACGGCAACACTCGCCGCGTTCGACGCCTTCCAGTGGCGCAACGGTCTGCGCAAGACCGGCGGCGTGTTGGATGCCGCGACACTTGGTCTGCTGGGATTGCCGCCGATGGGTGCCGAGATCTTGCGGCCCTTGTCCGGACCCATGTGCTCGGTTCAGATCTGGGCGGGCAGTCCGCCGATCTGCGGGATTCGCCGAGAAACGCAGGGCCCGGCCGACCTCCTGCGCATCGCCGGGCTCGCGGACCTCGACCCGGAGTCTCGGTTCGAGGGCCTCTTCGAGGGTCTGCCGCATGTCCGGTGATCAGACCCCGAGCGTCTCTGCTCGGCGATCGAAACGTCTGCGCGAATGGATCATCAACATCTTGCTGATCCTGGTGATCTTCGGCGCCGTCCAATGGTGGAAGGCGCGACCTTTGGCCACGGGCGCTGCACCGCCGCTCGTCGGCGTCACCCTGGATGGACAGGCGTTCGACCTCGCAGACCTTGCAGGACGGCCGGTGCTGGTGCACTTCTGGGCGAGCTGGTGCCCGGTCTGCGCTCTGATGGACGGTGCCGTCGCCGCGATCGCCGAGGACCACACCGTGGTGACCGTCGCGATGCAATCGGGCGATCCGCACGAGCTGCGCCGCCATATGGCGGAGACGGGGCACGCCTTCCCGGTCATCGCCGACCCGACCGGGCAGATTGCGCATCGGTGGGGCGTGGTCGGTGTGCCGGCCACCTTCGTCGTCGATCCCTCCGGCCGGATCCGCGATGCCGTCGTCGGGATCGCGACCCAGCCCGGCCTGCGTTGGCGTTTGTGGCGCGCCGGTCCGGAATCGCCCGATCGTGCACAGGAGCCGGCGGTATTCAGGCCGCCGGGTTGAACAATGACGAACCGCAATCCGATCTTAAATTAGAACTTGCTAATTTAGTTATTTCTAATATACTGCTCGCCAGTGGAGGCCGATACGGACTTCACGCTTGCTGCCAACAACATAAATCGATTCGGAGAATAGAATGAACAAGCTTGCTACTGCTGCTGCCATCGCCGCCCTCCTCGGTGCTTCCGCTTCCGCGTCCGCTTGGTGGGGTCCGGGTGCCGGCGGGTACGGCCCGGGCTACGGCTCCGGCCTCGGCGATACCTTCGGCGACATGTTCGGCGACGGCTACGGTGACTTTAACTTCGGCATGAGCGGCGGCGGCAGTGGTCGTGGCTACGGCCGCGGTCAGGGTCGCGGTTATGGCTACGGCTACAACAACCCCTACTACGGCTACGGTGCGCCTTACTACGGTGGCGGCTACCCTTACGCCTACCCCTACGCAGCGCCGGTCGCCCCGATGGCGCCTGTTGCTCCGGCTCAGCCCCAAGTCAAGTAAGATCCGCTTGAATGCCGGTGCGCCTCGGGCGCATCGGCACAAAAAAGGGCCAGGCATCAGCCTGGCCCTTTTTTGTTTGGCGGGTGCGATATGCACGGCGCAAATCCCGATATGGCATGGCGTCGGAAATAAGCCGAGCCCCGAATCTAAACCTTGTCCTAGCCATAATCGTAAACGACAACGGTGGCAAAGGTATTCTCTCGTCGCGTTTTTTCCTTATTCTTCAACCGTTTCTCCCTCAGGCCAAGCTTGTCGGCTTGAGCTCGAATCCTCGCACTCGATGCGGCTCAGCTCAAGAGCAGCTTGCGGCCGAACGGTTGATCCGGCGTAGCGTAGGATTCGGGTACGGCCCAGATCACCGGCCAGCCCGGGCGAAATCTCGCGGGACCATCCAGGTCGGTCAGGACCACGCCGATATCCGGTCCGTACTTGTCGGCCTCTTCGAGCAGGGGCGTGAAATCGGTCCCGCCGCCGCCGTTGAATTCGATGTCACGCAGATCCGATCGTCCGGGCTTGAAATGCGCGACCCGTTGCACCCGGCAGTCTCCGATCACCAGCACCAGTGCGGCCTCCAAGCGTCGCGTGATCGCCTCGATCTCGCCGGCGAAGCGCTCCATCAGGTCGTTCTCGATCGAGCCCGACACGTCGACGATCACCACCAGTCGCGGCACTGACTTCGCCGAGCTGATGCCGGGCTCCCAGGGCAGGCGTCGCCCCGGCCCGATCCGGCCCTGATTCGCGATGTAGGATCGGGCCGGTCTGGACCAGGAGAGATTGGGCTGAATCGAGAGACCGCGTGCCAGCTGGGTGCGCAGGATCTGCTCCCAGGGCGTGCGGATCTTGGGCAGATCCGCGATCAGGGCGCGGAGCATGGAGTGCGCACCGTCTCCGGCATGGGCACGTAGGATGCGCTCGCTCCACTCGCGTGCCTGCTCGGCCTCCAACTCGGGTTGCTTCTGCGCATCCGGTTGGGGGAAGAGGTCGGCATGGGTCTCGGCGCCGAGTGACCTGACCCGTGCCGACATCGGGCCGTCCTCCCGCGCCTCCGAGCGTGTCGAGTCCTCGACCGGGTTGCGCGACGCGCGACCATCTTCACCCGGTTGGCTGTCGCCGATGCCGCCGCGGCGACGTCTGCGGATCTTTTGGGGGCGGCCCTTGTCCGCTGCCCGACGGTCGTCGATGGCGCGATAGAGGCGCTCGACATCCCATTCGAGGAGGGCCTTGTCGACACCGACATCGATGCCGAGCGTAGCGAGCAGGAGCTTGTCGAGGAATACCGACGAGACCGGCAGCTCGAGCCAGCTCAGGTGACTTAAGGCGCTGTTGACGATGGCGTCCGCGCAGATGTTGAAGAGCTCCAGATCCACATCGCCCAAGAGCTGCTGCAGATCCAGATAGCGTTGAGGGTGTCGCAAGGCGATATGCAGCACTTCGTGCGCGACCAGTCCGACCTGCGCGTGCAGCGACAGCCGCTCGAAGGAGGCGCCGTAATAGACGGTATCCCCGTCGGTTGCGACCGGGCCGGGGTCGATCTCGGGCGGCAGATCCCGGTGCTTGACCCAGAGCGCCAGCCCGCCGGTGGACGGCGCGAATTCCACCATCTGCTGTATCGCGCGCGTCCCGCGGTGGCGGTAAAGATCAGTCATCGGGATTCAACTCGCCACTCACCCCTCACCCCTCTCCACTCATCATTCGCCACTCACTCGCCACTCACTCGCCACTCCGCCGCTCCTCCAGGTAATGCCGGTAGCTCGCACTGTCCAAAACGGTCGACTCCAATCCGACCTCCAACGCCTTTTGCATCAGAAGCTCCATCGCGAGCGTCTGTGACTCGCGAATCGGCAGGGGGACCTCGCTGCGGATGTCCGGAAACTGCTCGACGATCTCGAGCGCTCGCGCCATGGTGTCGGCGTCCGTACTGGCGGCGAGCAAGCCATAGATCATGCCGTAGAGCCCGTCGAGCGTGCGGGGCAGCAAGGCGGCGGTCTCCGGGCCCTGGCGGCTCGCCAGCAGGCGTACTACGTCGGTACCGGCCTGGATCTCGCGAAGCACGCCGAAAAACTCCGCGGCGTTGGCGGCCCCGATGCGGCCCTGCACGAAGACCCGTTTGGCGTTCTCGGAGAGCTTGGATTTCAGGACGTTGGAGATGTCCTCCCAACCCCGCGGGCTGGCACCGATCAGGTGGTCGTTGGCAAGCTGCGACTGGGTGTCGTCGAGCTTGTCCGGGCGGACCTTGAGGTAGGCCATGACCTCGGGTGCGAAATCCATGGCCATCGCATGTGCCAGAAAGGAATCGATGACGGTCTGGACGTTGAAATGGAACATGCGATCGGCCAGGGCCGTGCCCATGTCGTGACAGACCGCGCCGTGGAAGCTGGCGTTGCCCGCGGCCACCACCTGCCAACCGTCCGGCAACCGATAGTGACCGACCCGACGGTCGAGGATCAGCGAGTAGGCGGAGATCTGCAGGCGCTGATCCGCGGCCGTGAGCTCGTCGAGAAAGAGGATGCCGTCGGGCTGGTCTGGCGAGGGCAGGAATTCCGGCGGGAACCAGACCGTCTTGGCCAGGTTGTCGTCGGCATAGATGGCGCCGCGGATGTCGACCGGCTCGATTGTGGTCAGGCGCAGATCCACCAAAGGAACCCCGAAGTGGTCGGCGACCTGACGCACGATCGAGGACTTGCCGACACCGCGTGTGCCCCAGAGCATGGATGCGCGTCGTCGCAGGGTCGGATCGGAATACTGCTCGACCAGCGCGGCCTTGGCCGCGGCGATCGAGACCGGGGGGATATTCATCGGGTTGCCGAGCATCGTGACTACTTCTCTCCGAGGTTAAACCGCGTCCTGGTACCACATGCACACCTATGAGGTGGCTCGGCTTTTCATGATCTCAATACGCCTTAAACCGCGCCCAGCGCGGTATGCGATGTTTTTGGATGGGATCGACCCCGGCAGACTTGACGGCCGCTGGAGCTGGCGCGGTTTACATCGGACGCCGTGTCGTTCAATTCTACCTGTCCGAGAAGCCGGCGGTGTGTGTTGGGCACGCTGCGCTTTGCCCAACCTACGGGTCCTTTCAAGCCTCCTGCGTCGAGGTCTTCGGGATCTCGCCGGGCGGGCTCGAGGGTTCTTCTCGCCAAGAGGCCACGGTCAACGGTTTGGGAAAGGGCGGGATCTCGATCCGCGGCATTTCCTTCATCGAGAAGAAAAGCACCATGAGAAGAGGCGGAGAGTGGAAGATCAGCATGCGGATCAGCGACCCTTCAGAGAGCTCCAAGAACTGGATCGCAGGTGCGCCGAAGATCAGACCTAGACCGATCAGCAGCGGGAGTGCGCGCCGAAAGGCGACATTCCAACGTGCCGCGACCAGCCGCTCATGGTAGCGCGCGGGCGGCTCGCGGAGCGTTTCGGCCAGATGCTCGACGGTTCGGGTCAGCTTCACCTCGGCGTCGCGGCTGCGATCGGGCTCCTTCCCGCGTAAGCGTAGGGTGCTTTTCCAACAGGCCTTGAGACGATTGAGACGACGCCAGTCCCATCCGATCACCGCCAGCATGTCCTCCGGCAACGCGATGGTATCGCCGTCCTCGGTGTGCAGCTCCAGCTCGGCCGGCATACCGCGCCCGGTTTGTGCCTTCATCGTCAGGGTCAGACCCGCGACGTGGGCCGCGCCGCGAGTCAGGAGCAGGCGCGTCGGAGCGGCGGCGTCGACGGCACCTCCCGTGGCGGATTCCAACCGGTAGCTTCGGGCGATCCGGTATCCGCTTTTCTCGCGAAAATGGCGACTTGGATCAATGGACTCGATACGCTCGAGAAGGTCGCCGGGATCCGGGCCTTCGATCACGAGATCGGCCTCCAAGCCGTCGGGATGGTGAAGTGTGCGTGTCAGCCGGAATCTGTCCGGTTTGGGGTTCTCGAGCAGCAGAATCTCGCGCACGCCGCTCAGCTCCGCCTTCTCCTCGCCGTGCTCGAAGGG
>NZ_JAABRP010000121.1 GCF_011390875.1 Thiocapsa sp. | reverse complement strand
GAAGGGTTTGAACAGAAGGCGTCGCTCGAGACGGTCGCTCGCGGCGAGGTCGACATGCCGCGAGCGCCGCGTAAAGGGCTCGACCAGTGTGAAGATCTCGTGATGTGTCAAAGGGTGCGAGCTCATAACCAGTCCTCGCCGGAAACGGATGGGGAAGACAAGGACGCCGCGGGCTCAGGATCGAGCCGCGCGCCCGAATTGTAACTGTAACGCCCGAATACCCCTGTCCAACATCAGCAATAATCGGGTTATTGCCGCGAGCCCTTTCAGTGCCGAACGGAACGAGTGTATCGGCGACCCTCAATCCGGCAGTCGGCCGCTTCGTGCTCCATGCAATGGTTCGACGACCTTGACGATTGCGTTCAACTGCCCGGACCTAAACTGCGCTCGGTGCCGTATGCGTCATTTGGTGGATTGGCTTGGCCGCGCCAGCTCCGACAACCGTCGGAGCTGGCGCGGTTTAGGGTGACAAGACTCCTCCGAAGCCTGGTTCGTGTGATCATAACCGGGTTTCACGAGGCCGCCCGGATCGTCGCGTCGACTTGCGACGCTCCCAGCGAGTGCGGTTCGCATGCCGAGACGCCGAGGTCTTTCGGTGCCTCCCCTTCGACGACTGACGCACGGGAGCCGTATATGATCGAGATTCGCCCGATCCACGCCTTTTCGGACAACTACATCTGGCTGCTGACCGAGACGTCGGGAACGGCAGTGGTCGTGGACCCGGGCGATGCCGATCCGGTCCTGGAGCTCCTACGCGCGGAGGATCGGGTCCTCACCGCCGTCTTGGTCACCCACCACCACGGCGATCACATCGGCGGATTGAGCGAGCTGCGCTCGGTCTTTCCCCAGGCGCGCATCTATGGCCCCGTCGACCCGAGGATCCGCGACCTGACCGATCCGCTGGGCGAGGGGGCGGTGGTGCGCCCGCAGGGCCTGAGCGTCGATTTTCGTGTTATGGAAGTGCCGGGTCACACCTCCACACACATTGCCTACCTGGGAGCCGGCAGCCTGTTCTGCGGCGATACGCTGTTTGCCGGTGGTTGCGGACGCGTCTTCGACGGCACCTTCGAGCAGCTCTCGGATTCTTTGGACCGGATCGCCGCGCTGCCGCCCGAGACCCTCGTGTACTGCGCACACGAGTACACGCTCGCGAATCTCGGTTTTGCAGACTGGGTCGAACCCGGCAGCCGGACCCTGAGTGCGCGGATGGACTCCGATCGTGCACGACGGGCGATGGGCATACCCACGGTCCCGTCGCGTCTCGAGCTGGAGCTGGCGACCAACCCCTTCCTGCGGAGCCGTGTGCCGGCGGTCGTCGAAGCCGCCCAGCGTGCCGCGGGACGCCCGCTCGGCTCTGCCCGCGAGGTCTTCAGGGCGCTGCGGCAGTGGAAGGACGATCATTACGATTAAACCGCGCCCGGTGCGATATGCGTCATTTGTTGGAATGGCTTGGCCGCGCCAGCCCCGACGACTGTCGGAGCTGGCGCGGTTTAAAGTCTTAAAAAATATTAAATTCTAAACCGCGTCTCACCGGGGTCGAGGACATCTCCGAAGCCAAACGCAAAATGAAAACTACGCATCTCCCTCCGGACGCGGTTTAGGCGTGCCGTCGGTTGATCAGGCATTTGCCGGGACGAGGCGGCATCTGCGATCTGGAGTGATACGGTTCACGCCGGCCATGCGCTTGGCCCGATCCGGAGCGCCCGTGTGCGCCCACCGAGGGCGACCTGCCGGCCCTCGATGCTGGCGATTGTGCCGCTTCAGGCCTATCCTCCTGGTTAGCGGCCGGTGCATCGACGGCATGACTCCGGTCGACTCCGCCGCCCGGCAGCGTCGCGGTGGGACATTCACCGGATCTTTCCGCACCGAGCCGCCGACGGGAAAAGCGCAAGATATGGACGCGGTACGACACCGCGAGGACGGCGACTCGATCGTCGGAAGGGACCAACATGAAACCACTCGTCGTCGATGCAATTGCACGGCGCATTCGGGAGTCCGCCGCGGCCGCTCTGTTGTTGGCCGGAGTCACGGCGCTGTCCTGCGGCCCGGATCTCGCGCATGCCGAGGAGATCAAGATTGGCGGCACGGGAGGCGCGCTGGCAACAATGCGAATTCTCGGCGAGGCCTATGCCGCGGCACAGCCCGGCACCGAGATCACCGTGCTGCCGAGCCTGGGCAGCAGTGGCGGCATCAAGGCCATGCTGTCGGGCGTCATCCAGATTGCCGTGACAAGCCGGGCGCTGACCGACACCGAGATCAGCGCGGGCGCGGTGCAAATTGCCTACGCTCGGACGCCGTTCGTCTTCGCCACCGCCTCTACGAACGCGACAACGGGACTGTCGTTGCAGGAGCTGGTTGAGATCTATGCCGGCAGGTCCGTCCATTGGCCCGACGGCAGGCGCATTCGACTGGTGATGCGTCCGACCGGCGACTCCGACAGCGACATGATCAAAAGCATGTCGCCTGCCATGGACCTGGCGCTCTCGCGGGCGGAAACCCGTAAGGGGATGGCGTTCGCCGTCACCGACCAAGATGCCGCCGACAACCTCGAGAGGATCCCCGGTGCCCTTGGACCCTCCACGTTGGCTCAGATTCTCTCTGAAAAACGCGCGCTGAAGGCGCTGGAGCTGGACGATGTCGAGCCCAGCCGGACGACCATCGCCGACGGCAGCTATCCGTACGACAAGACGCTGTTCATGGTGACCAGGTCCGAAACCTCCACCGCGGTGCGGGATTTCATTTCGTTCGTGAGGTCTGTCGCGGGAGCCGATATCTTGACGCGAACCGGCCACTGGGTGCAGTAGGTGGCCGGAAGCGGGAGTCCGAATGCACCGGCGGCGGGTCAGGGTTTCCTGCGCCTGATCGACGTGCTCGGTCTGGTGCTGTCGGGGGCTATTGCGCTGCTTCTCCCCCTGGGCTACTTCACCGTCAGCTATACCGCGCTGGTCTCCACGCTGGAGGCCGAGACCATGATCAAGGCCGAGTTGATCGATCGTTTGATTAGTGTGGAGCCCTCGCTCTGGCAGTTCCAGGTTCATCGCCTAAATGAGATGCTGGTCCGCTTTCCGACAACGCTCGAGACCGAGCGCGCCCTGATCCGCGACGCAACGGGTGTCGTCCTGGTCGATACGAAGACGCCGCTTCCGGTGCCCGTGGTGCTGCGCGAGGCCCCCGTGTTCGACTCCGGGGTCCTTGCCGGTCGCATCGAGCTGCAGCGCTCGCTGCAGCCGGTGGCGATCAAGACCGCCTTGACCGGCCTCCTTGGGTTACTGCTTGCCGGGTCTGTCTTCGGCATTATTCGGACGCTGCGCATTCGCGAGCACAGCATCATGGAGGCACGTTACGAGGAGCAGGAACGCGCGCGTGTCACGCTGCAATCGATCGGCGATGCGGTCATCACGACCGACGGCAACGAGCGGATCGATTACCTCAACCCGGTGGCCGAATCGCTGGTGGGTTGGAGACTGGCGCAGGCGCGCGGACAACCGTTGGCTCTTGTGATGCCGTTGATCGACGAGCACTCGCTGAAGCCGGCCCCCGACGCGATGGCGCAGGCACTGCGCGAAAACGATCATTGGTCGCGTTCCAAGCCGGCCGCGCTCAGGCGACCCGATGGCTCGACGATCTCGATCGACGACAGTGCTGCGCCCATTCGTGACCGGCGGGGCCAGGTGATCGGGGGCGTGCTCGTGTTCCACGATGTGACGGTTGCACGCAGCATTGCACAACGTATTCGCTGGGCAGCGACCCACGATGCGCTGACGGGGCTGGTCAATCGCCGGGAGTTTGAAAGCCGCGTCGAGGAGGCGCTCGCGACCTCCCGCAACTCCGACAAGCACCATACGCTCGGCTACCTTGACCTGGATCGGTTCAAGATCGTCAACGACACGGCGGGGCACGCCGTCGGTGATGCCCTGCTGAAGGAGATCTCAGCGCTGATGCAGGAGAAGCTGCGCGAGTCCGATACGCTGGCGCGGCTGGGGGGCGACGAGTTCGGTGTCCTGCTCGAGAGCTGCCCCCTCGATCGCGCCGAGTTGATCGCCGCCGACCTGCTGGCCGCCGTACAGGGCTTTCGGCTGAACTGGGAAGGGCAGGCCTTTTCCGTCGGCATCAGCATCGGCTTGGTCGGCATCAGCGGGGGGCAAGATACCCAGACGGAGGTGTTCAGCGCAGCGGACGCAGCCTGTTATGCCGCGAAGGAACAGGGACGGAACCGAATCCATGTCTTTCGCCGGACCGACGCTGCGGTAGCCGAGCGCCGCCGGGAGATGGATTGGGCGGCCAAACTGTGTCGCGCGCTTGACGAGGACCGTTTCGTGCTCTTCTATCAGTCCTACCGCGCGTTGGCGACCACAGGCGTAGGCGCCGACGTCAAGCACATCGAGATACTGCTGCGATTGATCGACGAGGACGGTAATCTGATTCTGCCGGGGCGTTTTTTGCCTGCAGCAGAGCGCTACTTTCTGATCTCCGCGATCGACAACTGGGTCATCGCGACAACGTGCTCCCGCTATGCCGACCTCGTCGCGTTCCTGGGCGCTCCTCTGACATGCGGCATCAACCTCTCCTGCACGTCGCTCAATTCCGATGAGCTGCCCGGGTTTATCCACGAGCAGGCGTGTCTTCACGGACTCCCTCCGGGGGCGCTTTGCTTCGAGATGACCGAAACATCCGTTATCAATAACCTTCGACGTACACGGCAGTTCGTCGATCACCTCAAAGATCTCGGCTTCTACTTCGCCCTCGATGATTTCGGCAGCGGCACGAGCGTGTTCGGCTACCTGAAGAACCTGCCGGTGGACTACATCAAGATCGACGGCAGCTTCATGCAGGAGATCGAGACGGATTCTCTGAATCGCACCATGGTGGAGATGATCAACCGAGTCGGTCATCTCATGGGTGTGAAGACGGTCGGCGAGTCTGCCGAGACGGAACAGATCATCGCCGAGCTCAAGTCGATCGGTGTCGACTTCGCGCAGGGTTACGGGTCTGAGATGCCACTGCCGCTTCCCGCGGCGGGTCAGCCGGCACCGTCGGCGCCGCGGCCTGTTGACCCCGACAGCTGCGACTGTTAGAACCGCCGCGCGTGTCTCCAACCCACTGGTCCCTCGATGTTCTCGCCCTCGCCGCGTCATGCCCTCGTTTTGCGATCCTTGCTTGCCTGCGCAAGCGGCGCCGTCATGGTGCTTGGATTCGCCCCCTTCGGTTGGTATCCGTTCGTCTTGATCGGCCTTCTGGGGTTTTTGGCCGCGCTGAGCGGCGCCTCGCCTCGGATCGGTCTTCTCGTGGGTTGGCTCTTCGGCGTCGGTCTGATGGGCTTCGGGGTCTTCTGGATCCGGATCAGCCTGAACGAGTTCGGCAACATGGACACCTGGGTTGCCCATCTGCTGACCGGGGTCTTCGTATCGGCGATCGCGCTCTTTTTCGGGCTTCTGGGTTGGATGGTTCGGCGCCTGGATCGGGGGCCGGCCTGGCTGGTTCCGCTCCTGGTGTTCCCGGGTCTTTATCTCCTGGTCGAGTGGCTGCGTGGCTGGTTGTTTACCGGCTTTCCCTGGCTGAGCTTGGGCTACACCCAGATCGACGGTCCGCTCGGCGGTTTTGCCCCGATCCTCGGCGTCTACGGCGTCGGTCTGCTGATCCTGCTGTCGGCGGGATTGCTTTGGGGACTCTTGCACTGGTCCGGACGGGGGCGCGTTGCGGCTGCCGCGGTGCTGGTCTTGGTTTGGGGCGGCGGGATGCTCCTGAAACAGGTGTCCTGGACCGCGCCGTCCGGGCCGAGCTTTCGCGCCGTGGTGGTGCAGGCGAGTATCCCGCAGGCAATGAAGTGGGATCCCGACCTGCTCGTCTCGACGATGGAGATTTACTGGGAGCTGACCGAGCGCAATCTGGATGCGGATCTGGTGGTCTGGCCCGAGACGGCGATCCCGGACTTTCTGCATCGTGTGCGTGACGTCCTCATCGAGCCCATGGCCGCCCGCGCACGGGAGGAGGGGACCGAGATCGTCCTCGGCATCCCGGTCATGGACTCGGACACCGGGCGTCACTTCAACGCCTTGCTCAGTCTAGGCAGCCGGGAGGATCTTTACGCCAAGCGCCATCTGGTGCCCTTCGGCGAGTTCATGCCCTTCAAGGCATGGCTGGGGCCGTTGGTGGATCTCTTCGAGGTCCCCATGTCCGACTTCAGTCGCGGCAGCTCCGAGCGGCCCTTGCTTGCGGTGGGCGATCGCTTGGCGGGTGTCTCCATCTGTTACGAGGACGCGTTTCCGGCGGAGGTTTCGCAGGCCATGCCCGAGGCCGAGTTTCTGATCAACGTCAGCAACGACGCCTGGTTCGGCGATTCGCTGGCGCCGCATCAGCATCTCGAGATGGCGCGCATGCGGGCGCTCGAAAACGGGCGCTATTTGCTGCGTGCCACCAACACCGGGATCTCGGCGATCGTCGATCAGCGCGGACTGGTGCTCGGGACGGTGCCCGCGTTCGTGCGCGGGGACTTTGCGGCACAGGTCCGACCCTATTCCGGCGCGACGCCCTATGTGCGGTTCGGCAACGCTCCGGCGATCGGGCTCGCGGCGGTCATGGTGCTGCTCGCTGTGGGTTGGGTTTTCCTACTGCGTGCGTCCTCGCGCTCCGACGTGGCCCGATCGAGATGAAGGTTGCCGCAGCAGCGACTCGGGCGGTTATGATTGAATCAGGTTTCGCCGAAGGATGTGACCGTGCAGGCCTTGATCTTATTTTTCGTTGAGCTGTGCGCCTTGCGCAGGACCCCGCAGGACCTTCCGGCCTCGGAGATCCTGCTTGCCGTCGTGGGAGTCGCGAGCCTTTCCGTGGGGGTGATGATCGGTCTTGTCGCCGATTTGTCGATCGCCGCGAGCCTTGCGCAGACCCTGTTCGAGCTTGCGATGACGCTCGGGGCACTCTTTGTCGCCTTGCGCGTCATGCGTCTGGATGCGCGCTTCATTCAATCCGCGACGGCGCTCTTGGGCAGCGGTGTCGTGATCGGTGCGATCGCGCTGATTCCGCTCAGCTTCAATCCCACCGGCTCGCAAGAGACTGATCTGGCCGCACTCGGCGCCCTCCTGCTTTTGGTGGTCTTCGTGTGGAGCGTGGTGGTGACCGGTCACATCCTGCGCCACACCTTTCAGATTACGCTTGGTCAGGGCGCGGCGATCGCCGTGGCATTCAAGGTCGGCGTGGTCCTTTTGATGGGCATCGCCTTCGGCGGCGCCTGAGGAGCTGGAACACGCATGCATCTGCATATCCTGGGCATCTGCGGCACCTTCATGGGCGGCATCGCCCTGCTGGCGCGCTCGCTCGGTCACCGCGTCACGGGCTCGGACGCCAGCGTCTATCCTCCGATGAGCACCCAGCTCGAGGCGGCCGGCATCGGGTTGATGGAGGGCTATGATCCGAGCCACCTCGATCCGGCGCCCGATGTGGTGGTGGTCGGCAACGCCATGAAACGGGGCATTCCGGCCGTGGAGGCCATGCTGGATCGCGGTCTGCGCTATTGCTCGGGTCCGGAGTGGCTGCGCGAGAATCTGTTGACCGATCGCTGGGTGCTGGCCGTGGCGGGCACGCACGGCAAGACCACGACCGCAAGCATGCTCGCCTGGGTCCTGGAGGACGCGGGTCTCGCGCCCGGCTTCCTGATCGGCGGCGTGCCGCTGGATTTCGGACTGTCCGCGCGGTTGGGCTCTGCACCCTTCTTC
Source organism: Thiocapsa sp. (assembly GCF_011390875.1). Taxonomy (GTDB): domain Bacteria; phylum Pseudomonadota; class Gammaproteobacteria; order Chromatiales; family Chromatiaceae; genus Thiocapsa. Next base: position 352 of record NZ_JAABRP010000121.1, on the reverse strand, counting down.
GTGGTGGAGGCGGACGAGTACGACACCGCCTTCTTCGATAAGCGCTCCAAGTTTGTCCACTATCGACCCAGCACACTGATCCTCAACAATCTCGAGTTCGACCACGCGGACATCTTCGAGGATCTCGGTCAGATCCAGCGCCAGTTCCATCATCTGGTGCGTACCGTCCCGGGTCGTGGTCTGATTGTCCATCCGGGTGCCGAGCCGGCGATCGATCAGGTGCTGGCGATGGGCTGTTGGACCCCGCGGGAGTCCTTCGGCGAGGCGGGGCGATGGACCGCTCGGCTGCTCGTGCCCGACGGCTCGCGCTTTGAAGTGCTGCTCGATGATCGCCCGCTGGGGGAGGTCGATT
>NZ_JAABRP010000120.1 GCF_011390875.1 Thiocapsa sp. | reverse complement strand
CCCAGCGTGAAAGGCGGCGTCGGCAGAGCGGCGACCTCGGCCAGGATATCCGGATTGCGCACCAGCCGGATCTCCAGCGCATCGGCGGCCTTCTTGATCTTGCTCCCCGCGGGCTCGGCGGGCCGGTAGTCCGCCACCGCGGCGGTCGCGACGAAGATGTCGCAGTCGCGGCTGCGCGCCGTCACGGCGGCGTGCATCTCCAAGGCCGTCTCGACCTTGACCAGCTCGGCCACCGCAGGCGGCGTCAAGGCGCTCGGTCCGCTGACCAGGACCACGCGTGCGCCCAGATCGGTCAGCGCGGCCGCCAGTGCATATCCCATGCGCCCGGAGCTGCGATTACCCAGATAGCGCACCGGGTCGAGCGGCTCGCGGGTCGGCCCGGCGGTCAGGAGGACGCGCACGCCGGCCAGCGGTTGCAGGTCGGAGCCGCTCAGCGCCTCGGCGATCTCGAGCGGCTCGAGCATCCGTCCCGGGCCTTGGTCGCCGCAGGCTTGGCTGCCGACACCCGGACCCAGGATCCGCGCGCCGCGGGCCACCAGCCGGGCCAGGTTGTCTTGAGTTGCGGGGTGACGCCACATCTGTTGGTTCATCGCCGGGGCGAGGATCAGTGGCGCCTCGGTCGCAAGGGCCAAGGTCGTGAGCAGGTCGTCGGCGATCCCGGCCGCCAGGCGCGCCATCAGGTCTGCGGTCGCCGGGGCGATCAGCAGCCGATCCGCCCAGCGTGCCAGCTCGATATGTCCCATGCCCGCCTCGGCCGCCGGGTCGAGCAGGTCGGTCCGCACCGGATGACCGGAGACCGCCTGAAAGCTCAAAGGGCCGACAAACGCTGTCGCCGCGTGTGTCATGACCACCCTCACGACATAGCCGCGCTCGCGCAGGCGACGCACCAGGTCAACCGATTTGTAGGCGGAGATACCGCCACCGACACCGAGCAGCACCTGATTGCGGGGGCTTGGATCCATGACCTTTACGTGTACACTGCGTCTGTGGAACAGGCCGCAGTTTAACGCAACCCATCGACGGAGGTCGCATGCCGATCAAGGACTGGCCGGAGGGTGAACGGCCGCGGGAGAAGCTCCTGGAGCGGGGGGCGGGCGCACTCTCGGACGCCGAGCTGCTGGCGCTGTTTCTGCGCACCGGCGTACGCGGCAAGAGTGCGGTGGATCTAGCGCGCGAGCTGCTCGCGGACTTCGACGGTCTCGTCGGGCTGCTCGCCGCGGACAAGAAGAGGTTTTGCGAGGGCAAGGGTCTCGGCACCGCCAAGTTCGCCGAGCTTCAGGCGGTCCTCGAGCTCAGCCACCGCTACCTGCTATCCCGGATTCGAGGTCAAGATGTCCTGACCAGCCCGGAGGCCACACGCGACTATCTCAAGCTGCGCCTCTACGGCTCGCCGCACGAGATCTTCGCCTGCCTCTTCCTCGACAACCGACACCGCGTCATCAGCTACGACGAGCTGTTCCAGGGCACGATCGACGGGGCCAGCGTTCACCCTCGAGTGGTCGTGCAGCGAGTGCTCGCCACCAACGCCGCCGCCGTGATCTTTGCCCACAACCATCCCTCGGGTGTGGCCGAGCCCAGCCAGGCGGACCTGCGGATCACGCAGCGGCTCAAGGAAGCACTGAGTCTGATCGACGTGCGCGTTCTGGATCACGTCATCATCGGCGACGGCGAGGGAACGTCCTTGGCCGAGCGAGGACTTCTTTAGTTTCGGACGGAGTCAGCTCGTCGCAACCTTCCGGAAAAATTCAAAAAACCAAAAATGTAGGATGGGTAGAGCGAAGCGAAACCCATCCATCCCGCGCCAAGCGCATCAGACCAAAACCGGCGATGCGGCGGTTTGGAGGATGGGTTTCGCTGACGTTCTACCCATCCTACGCGGTGATCTAAGGTGTTTACCTTGTTTCCGAATCGTCGCTCACGGCGTCAATGTACAGGCGCCGTCCTTGCACCGGCGCCTCAACCTCCAGTCCGCAAAGCGCGCGTATCCCCAATCGAGCGGCCCCACCAGGCGCAGGCCCTGCACCAAGGCCGCGAGACGACGGTAGCCCGGAAGTCGACGCCAGATCGCGACGAAGGCCGGCACTCCGATCAGTATGCGGCCGTCGGTCTCCTTGGCGTGGATGCGGCGCATGGCGTCCGTGCGGCCGATCCCGGCGTCGGCCAATGCGCCGCCGTCATCGGTGATGTCGACCCAATGAATCATCCCCGCCTTGTCGATTCTGCGGTAATGGGCGATCTCTTTGCTGCAGAGCGGGCAGCCGCCGTCGAAATAGGCCGTGAATGCGGTCATGGTGTGGTTGCGTCGATGTCCGGGATGGTGCTCTGGATGGGGCGGAGATGGATGCACACGCGCGATCGCTCAACCCCACTGCTCGACCCGTAACGCCTCGAGCCGCGCAAACTCATGGATATCGTTGGCCACCAGGGTTCGCTTCGAGACTCAAACGGCGCGATGATCTTGGGCCGCAACCGCGCAGGTCGCCGTCGGCGGCTATACTCGACCTTCGGCACAAACGACAGGACCGACTCACTTGAACGATCCCGCCGCCCGGCTGCGCATGCTCCTAGATCGCGGCGACATGCTCGTCATGCCCTGCTGTTTTGATGCCCTGTCGGCGCGATTAATCGAGCAGGCCGGGTTCCCGCTGACCTTCATGAGTGGTTTCGCGGTCTCGGCGAGCCGCCTCGCCCTGCCCGATACCGGGCTGATCTCGGTGACCGAGATGCTCGACCAGGGACGCGCCATCTGCGATGCGGTGCGGATCCCGGTTATCGGCGACGGCGACACGGGCCACGGCAATCCCGCCAACGTCCGACGAACCGTCGATCAGTACGCCGGTGCCGGGTTCGCCGGCGTCATGATCGAGGATCAGGTCACGCCGAAACGCTGCGGCCACACCGGGGTGAAGGAGGTCGTGGACCGCGAAGAGGCGATCCGCCGGGTGCGCGCCGCCGTGGATGCACGCGACGCCGGCGCAGGCCCCCTGATCGTCGCGCGCACCGATGCACGCAGCGTCCTCGGACTTGATGAAGCGCTATGGCGGATGCATGCGTTCGCGGACCTGGGCGCCGACATCCTCTTTCTCGAAGCACCGCGCGACGAGGCCGAGATGTGCCGCTTCTGCACTGAAGTCCCCGGCATCAAGATGGCCAACATGCTCGAAGAGGGCATCACGCCCATCCTGCCGCCCGCAGTGCTCGCGCAGATCGGATACGGCATCACCGCCTACCCGCTGACCCTGTTGAGCGCCGCGGTCTTCGCGATGCGCGAGGCCCTCGCCGAGCTGGCCGCCGGCCGCACACCGCAGCGCCGCGTCGACTTCCGCACGCTCCGCGAGCTGGTCGGATTCGATGCCTACGACGATCTATTGAAGCGCTACTGAGGCGATCGGAAAACACAGCTCGGCCCGCATCGTCGGTGTAGCGATAGACCTCACGCTGGGCCTTGCGCGTGGGGTTCGGCGTCCGGAATCAGGAATGGCGTCTGCGCAGATGAGCGACCGGCGATGGGCAAGACTTCGAAGGGGTCATCCACTTCCGGCAAAGAACGCGCCCACTGCCCGAGGTCGATTGCGTCAAGATAGCCGAGGCGTTGCTCCTCGCTGGAGGCCAACCACATGAGTCCAAAGGAAAACAGAAACACCACGACAAGAGGGACGGCCGCCTGGAGATCGGCCATCCGGTCAGACAGCCAACAGCGAAGGCCAGATCCGCGACCCTAACGGCGGGATGTTGGTCTCCTCGGCATCGATCTGGTCCGTCCCTGTGGTCCCCTCGCGTTCGCGTGCGAAGGTCGTCGCTGATTCTTATTGCCTCGGCAAAGGTCATCGCGGTAGGTTCACCACTGTCCAAAGCGCGCGGAACGCCGCGGGGTGAAAGCCCGACGCCTGCGAGGTCAAGTAAAAATGAGAAGGGGCAGCGCGTGATCGAGTCATTGGAATGGGCACTCTTGGTGGTCGCCGGCTTGGTTCTGTTGAGCGTTCTCCTAAGCCCGCTCGCGATCCGCCTCGGCGCGCCGATCCTCCTGATCTTCCTCGGGATCGGCATGCTCGTTGGTCAGGACGGGCCGGGGGGTTACGCGTTCGACGACTTCGAGCTCGCCTATCATGTGGGCAGCATTGCACTGGCGGTGATCCTGTTTGCGGGTGGTTTGGGTACCCGCGTTCACGATATCCGCGTCTGCTGGGGTCCGGCACTGATGCTCGCGACGGTCGGCGTGGTCATCACCGCTGCCGTGGTCGGCGTGTCGATCTGGTTGCTTGGGGTTTCCTTGCTGGTGGCCCTGTTGCTCGGCGCCGTCATCGGATCGACGGACGCGGCGGCAACCTTCCTGCTGCTGCAAGGGCGAGGCATCAACCTGAAAGGTCGCGTCATGGAGACGATCGTGGTCGAGTCCGGCCTCAACGATCCGATGGCGATTTTTCTGACCATCGTCCTGGTGTCCTTCGTCGATGCCGGGAGTGCCGAGCTGTCGTGGTCGCTGGGCGGAACCTTCGCGCTGCAGTTGGGGGTGGGGGCTGTCGCGGGCCTTCTCGGAGGGCGGATCCTCGCCTGGCTGATCAACCGCCTCGAGCTGGCGAGCGGGCTCTTTGCCGTGTTGGCCCTGTCCGGGGCGATGGCCCTGTTCGGCGGCACCCAATTGATCGGCGGCAGCGGTTATCTGGCGGTATATCTCTGCGGGGTCGTCCTGATGGATCGCGTCGGCGGGTTGCGTCGGGAAGAGTTGAACATCACGCACGGGAGCCTCGCCTGGCTCAGTCAGATCCTGATGTTCCTTATGCTCGGCTTGCTGGTCACGCCGCATCAGTTTTCCGGCGAGATCATGCACGCGGCCGGAGTGGCGTTTCTCCTCATCTTCATCGCCCGACCGCTCGCCGTGGCCGTCAGTCTGGCACCCTTTAGATTTAGTCTCGAAGAGCGTCTCTTTATTTCTTGGGTGGGCTTGCGGGGAGCGGTCCCTATCTTTCTCGCGATCATCCCGGTCATGAGCCCCGGCCCTGTGGACGTGAACTTCTTCAATGTCGTCTTCATGGTGGTGATCGCCTCGCTCGTTCTGCAAGGCTGGACCGTCCCGTGGCTGGCGCGGCGGCTCGATCTCGAGGACAAGGGCGAGGCGCCCGCGACGGACCGGATCAAGCACTCGCAATAACGGTCGATCCGCTCGGCGCATGTGCCGCAGCGGCGATGCAGCAGCGGCAATCCAAAGGGGCCCATGCGTAAAAATCGACAGGGCGATCCGATACGCGAACACCGCAGCCCTCTGCCTGCTGCGAGGCGGATCGACACAGGTAGCCGCCGTCGAGCGCGCTTTCCAAATCCACAAACGCCTTGCGGCGATGCGGGAGCCCGACTATGCTTTTGCCCCGCCAATCCGGGGGTTTTCGAGAGAGTCGAATCGCCCGCCGAGCCTGGCCGGCCGCGTCCCGTCCAAGTCCTTCGCCGAACCGGCGATCGACGCAGTCGCGCAGGGATCGGATGTCTTGTTTTCAGCATGCAATGCGAGACGGCCGGAGACACGTCGAAGGTGTTTGAAGCTTGTTGACGAAAACCGCCCGCTCGCGGGTTTTATGACAGCCAACCCCGGTTAAGGATGAGATCGACATGTTCAAGAAGTTCATCGAGAATTCATTGAGAAAGACCCGTACCTTGCCGCGCATCAGTTTGGCGAGATCGTTTGCGCGGCTGGGCTGGACCGGACTCTGGATCCAGATCGTGGTGGGGGCGATCCCGATCGTGCTCATGAGCTACACCTTCGTCTTCGCACAGTCACCCAGCGGGCCGCGTGCCGGCTTACCGATTGTCGAGTATTTGACGATGGGAAGCCTGGCGATCCTGGTCTTCACCACCTTTTGGTTCTATCGCTATACGCGGATTGCCAAGCGGATCGCCGGTCCGGAGCAGTCCCCCTCGGAGGAAGACCTTGCAGGAACCGTCTGGGTCGGTCTGGTGGCGAGCAGCGTGGCGATCCTCTTCACGATCGTGGTGATGTTCATCGAGGTCGCCCATCTTCTCTTCTATTTCCTCTCAACGCCGCAAGGTGGCGTTCCGGTTATTCAGACGACGGGTATGGGTCCGGCGAGCTGGGTCTCGGCTGTCGATATGCTCAGCCTCATGTCCATGGTCATGACCCTGTTGGCCGAGCTGGTCGTCATGGTCTTCAGCCTCTGGCTGCTGTTCCGAGTCACCGAAGGCTCGCCCGAGTACGGCGGAGGCAAAGTCGTCGTCTAGACCGGGTCTGCCCGCTCGGTCATCCCGCCGCGTCGCGCGCCGCGCCGACGCGGCGGTCGTCCACAGCCTTCTTTTCGGACGCCGATGACCGATCTGCCCGACACCGAGGGTCCGCGGGCACCGCTCCCCGCCGGGGCATCCGACGCCGATCCTGCCGCACTCGCGCTCCTTCCGCCTCGGCGGCAGCGTCCGTTTCGCATCCCGAATCCGCGGCCTTTTGCCGGGTTTCCTCTCGTCTTCCTGCTGCTCCTGCTCTGGCTTGGTACAACTCAGTCCGGTCTGCGCACGCTTCTCGATCTATTTGCCGAGCTGGTCCCGGACAATTTTCAAGTCGGTCAGGTTGAGGGGCGGCTACTCGGTCGTATCGCCGTCGCCGATCTCTCGATCCAGTTGCAGGCCGTCGCGATCCGCATCGGCCGCATCGATCTCGCGTGGTCGCCCCTCCGGGCGTTTGGCGGAACCCTGTCGTTCGCCGAAATCCATGCCACGGACGTCGACCTGGTTTGGAGCGATCGCGCGCGAGGCTCCGAGGACGCTGTTGTTCTGCCCGATCTTCTCTTGCCGCTGTCCCTCGAGCTGGGCGCCGCACGCGTGGAGCGCCTGCGAATCTTCGCGGCGGACAGCGACCGACCCGTTGCCGTGATCGATCGCGCCGAGCTCTCCGGGCGACTCGAGGACGGCCTGATGACCATTGAACGCGTCGGTGTCGTCCTGATTGATCCGGCGTTCGAGGCGCTCGGCAGCGGAACCGCGCGGTTGACCGGCGCTTACCCGCTCGACCTTGACGTGAACTGGGAGCTCCAGTTGACGCCGGGCGCCCGCGTATTGGGGCACACCCGTCTGGACGGAGACCTGGCGGATCTCGCTGTCCTGAGCACGGTGACCGGCTCCGCCGACCTGGATCTCGATGTCGAGCTCAGCGATCCGCTTGGACGTCCACGGTGGAGCGGCACGCTTGAGCTTGTGGCTCTGGATCTGCCCGCCTTCGATGCCGGTCTGCGCGAGGTCGCGGTCAGCGGCACCCTCGCAATCCGCGGGGATAGTGCGTCGACCGCAATAACCGGCGAGATCCAAGCCCAGCCCGCCGAGCGACCCGCTCTCGGACGTCTCGCCGCCTCGGTGGATCTGCTGTGGGAGGATCCCGTCGTGGAGATCCGGTCCCTGGATCTGCGCCGCGCCGGCTCGGGCATGCAACTCTCCGCGAGGGGTACGATCGACCTGAACGCAACCACCGGCGTTGATGTCGATGCAGTCCGAGCACGATCGGAGGCGACCGGACCCGCCCCTTCGGTCTCGGCACCGGCTTGGGATCTGTACTTGAGCGGTGCGGCGCTGAACCCTGCCGAGTTGCTCGCCGCATTCGTCGCGGATGCCGACCCCGAGCTCTGGTCGGGCCTCCTCGATCTGCAGCTCGCGAGCCGCGGCCGGCTCACCGAGACGGGGCCTGCGTTGACGGCTGCACTCGAAGGACTAAGCGGCGAGCTGCGCGGCTATCCGGTTTCCGCGACCGGAGACTTTGCGCTCGCCGAGGGCCGACTGGTCATCGATGGCTTTCGCGCCCGATCCGGGCCGAGCACGCTGCGCATCGACGGCGCGCTGGATAGGTCGCTCGATTTGCGCTTCGCACTCGACTCGCCCGACCTGGCGAGCCTCTACCCGGGCGCTGCCGGGCGTTTAGAAGCCTCCGGTTCGGTCTCGGGATCCATCGGCTCGGCGCGCATGCTGATCAAGCTCAACGCCGGGGACTTGGGGTTGGCCGGACACGCCACCGGACGTCTATCCGCCCGTGCCGACCTGGATCTCTCGCCCGACGGATCTTTGGAGATCCGCCTGGATGGACAAGATCTTCTGATCGAGGGTCGGCCTTGGAAGCGTCTCTCGATCCGGGGCGAGGGCCGCCGAGCGGACCACCGGCTCGGTCTGTCGCTGGAGGGCGATCCGCTCTCGGTCGAGTTGGCCCTCGCGGGCGGTCTCGCGGAAACAGGCCACTATCGCGGACAGGTCACACAGCTGCGTCTGGACAGCCGGGATTTCGAGGCATGGAGGCTCCAACAAGCCGGGCCGATCGAGGTCGCCTGGCCAACCTTCGCCGCGGGACCCTTCTGCCTGCGGCACGAGCGCGGATCAGGCGGTTGTCTCGAGGTCTCGCGGGACGCGAGCACGGCCCTGATGGTGGCGGTCGCTCTTGACCGACTCGATCTCGACCTCCTCGCGCCCTTATTGCCGAAGGGGCTCTCGCTGGACGGTCGCGCAGCGTTCGACGGGCGCTTCGTCGCCGCCGGGACGCGCTTGGAAGGACGCGCGACGGCCAACCTTCCGTCTGCTCGCGTGAGTCTCCCGTCCGCACGCGGCCAGGATCAGGTCCTCGTGTTTTCGGGCGCACGATTCGATGTCGATGCAATGCCCGCCAACCTGCGCGGTCGGCTGGTCTTGCCGCTGGAAGGATTGGGCCAAGCCGATGTCGATTTGGAGCTGGCCGGGTGGCGGCTCAATGATCCGCTCCGCTCCACACAGCCGGTAAACGGTCGGTTCCGAGCGCAATTCGCCGGATTGGAACGGTTTGCGGACCCGATTCCCCAACTGACCCGCTTGCGCGGCACGCTCGGCGCGGATATCGCGCTGGGCGGCACGCTCGGCCAACCCGGCGTTCGCGGCGATGTCCGTGTCGAGCACGCGGGATTCAATGTTCCGCTGATCGGTCTGGAGGTCGCGGACCTGACACTCTCGGCAAACGCTGCTTCGGCAGAGCGCATCCGCCTTTCGGGCGGCGCCGACGTCGGCGGCGAGCGTCTGGAGATCGGCGGCGAGGGCGGTCTCGGTCCCGCTGGCCCGAGTGCGCGGATTCGAGCCACCGGGGAGCGCCTCGTCGTGATCGACACGAACGAATATTTCGTCAGAGTCTCGCCGAGGCTCGATCTGGAGGCAACGGCCGAGGGCGCTCGGGTGCGGGGCGAGATTCTCATCCCCGAGGCACGGATCAACCCGCGCGCGCTTCCCGAAGGAACGGTGAGACCCTCGAACGACGTCATCATCAAGGGGACTGACCGCCCGCCACGGTATCCGATCGACCTCGTAATCGGGCTGCGCGTCGGCGAGGGGGTCAATCTGGATGCCTTCGGTTTGTCCGGACGACTCGTGGGGAACCTCAACCTGATCCAAACGCCCGGCCGCGACCTCTTGGGCAACGGACAGTTGCAGATCCTCGGCGGCCGCTACCGGATTCCGACCGGGCTCGGGCCGGCGGCGGATCTGGTTGCACCTTTGGCGATTTCACGCGGTCAGCTGGTATGGGTCCGAAACCCGATCCGGAATCCAGGGCTGCTCTTTCTTGCCGAACGCGGGAGCGGCAGGACAACGGCCAACGTCCGGGTCATCGGCACACTCGCCGACCCGCAGTTCACCTTTTTCTCGAACACGGATCCGGCGATGAGCCAATCCGACGCGATCACCTTCCTGGTCACCGGAATTGCTCCCGGCGGCACGGATGCGGACCAAAGCGCAGCGCTCGCCTTCGGCCGTTACATCGCACCCGGGACCTTCCTCGAATACGAAACCGGACTCGGCGATGCCCGGAATCGATTCAGGCTGCGCCGCAACCTCACCGACCGCATCCAGCTGGAAGCCCAGAGCGGCCAGCGCCCGAGTGTCGATCTGTTTTGGAGCTTCGAACCGGCAAGGTCCGGCAAAACGGGGATGGAACCCGCCCCGGACGGCGCAATCGTCGGCGAATGACCGGCGTCGGCCGGTCCAGTTGTCGAGCGCCGAAGGAACGAGCGGCGCGGATTGCCCGCGCCGTCCTCCACTCGAGGTGTGGCTCAGCTCGCCCCTTCCAGAAACGCCTTCAGGCTCTCTTCCTGATCCTTTTCCAGCGAGGTCTGCAGCACCTTGCCTTTGCCCTTGAACTCCGCGAGCCCCTCGAGGACCTTGTCCGCCGTGACCTTGCGCACCAGGATGAAGACCGCGGAGCATCCGGGTTGGAAGTTCTGCGCCAGGCCTTTCATAAAGTCGTCGTTGATGCCGATATCCGAGAATTTGCCGGACAGCGCACCGGCACCGGCACCGACCGCCGCGCCGAGAAGCGGGTTGAGGAACACCAAACCGATCAACATCCCCCAGAAGCCGCCGCCGACCGCGCCGACCGCGGAGAGATTCACAGCCTGATGAAGCTTGACCTTACCTGAATCGTCCTTGGTCACGATGACCACGTCTTCCATGTCGATGAGGTAAGCCTTCTGCATCTTGCCAAGCTCGGCGCGCAGCTCGAACGCCAGATGTTCCTCGGGGAACGAAACGACAATCAGATCACTCATGGACTTGGCCTCGTGGATGTTTCTAAGGATCAGGGTGCACAGGGCGGCTCGAGCGGTTCCCGGTCATGCGCGAAAACCGTCGCGCGCTAAGCCAAAAAACCTCGGAAGTCTCGGGATCGGTTCGATGCGGGCACGTTGTGGGCCCGCACTACGGAATTACAGATTGCCCCTTTTATGCTCGTCCATTAGATAGCCTCCGAGCGCCCCGACACCGGCACCGATCAGCGCGCCTGCTCCGGCCTGAGCGGTGAATGACCCAATCGCGGCGCCGGTCGCAAGGCCAAGCGCCGTGCCGGTTCCGACACGGGCCCCGGTGGTGTTTCCGCAGCCGGAAAGTGCAGCAGCCGCAACGAGGATCAAAGGGATAGCGATCGTCTTCAAGTTGGTCTCTCCTAATCTCAGTCTCGACGCCCCGCGAACGGGCAGTTTCCTTCACGTTAAAGCGCTCGGATGCGTATCCTCGGGCGAGTCTGACGGGTCGCCCTGAGGGATCCGGTCCACGCCGGTGACCCACGCGCTCGGCGGCGACGTTCGGCGTGTCGCCGAAGCATCGCAACCCGGGTCGGCTTGTTCACCGACGGCCTTCGGCGTATCTTCCGGCGGTCGTAGGTGCATCCCTTCGGGGGGTTCCGACCCTTTCGAGCCGGAATCCGGCTCCGCGATCATAGCTCAGATTCTCCGGAAGGAGGGTGACGATGCCGGCCGCCAATGTGACGGGGTCTGCGACTGGAGGAAGCTGCCAGCCGACCAAGATCGTTTTTTTCGGGCTCGGTGCTGTCGGGTCTGCGCTCCTGATCTGCCTCTCCGAGCTTGCCGAGCGCGACGACGTCCCGGTGCGCTTCGTTGTCTGTGTGGTGAACCCGGACGCCGCGCGCGATGCCCTCTTTCATGCCGAGCGCATCTTCGACCGAATCGAGTTCATCGGCGTACCCGACTTTGCGCCGGTGTTTGCGCTGGAGCCCGGATACGAGAGCGCACTGAAGGGTGCGGCCATGGTGGTCAACGCCGCATTGCCGGAATTCAACGGGCCCGTGATCGAGACGGTCGGCCTGAGCTACCTGCGCTATCATGACCTGCTCAACACACCCTATGCCGGGGCGACCTACATCTCCTATCCGACCGCGGTCGGCGCCGCCATCCTGGCCTGGCATGCGCTTGAGTATGCACGCGAGGCACCGGGCGCGCTCGTGGGCGTCGTCGGGGGCGAGGATCTCGCCCGCCTGCTGCCGCGAATGCGCGCGGACGCCGTCCGACGCGATCTGGTGGCCTGGGACATCGATCTCTTCGAGAGTGTCCGCGACGCCTCGGAAGCCTGATTTTGCTCCGCAACACCGCCTATCGTTCCAAACGAGGACCGTCCGATGCTTGCGAGGACCGCCCGAATCCTGAAATTGGTCGCACAGCTCATTGCAGTGAGCGTATTGACCTTCCTCGCCGTGCGCACCTTCGACGCCTACCAAAGCGCGCCGCTCGCCCCGTGGCACACCTTCACCCCCGACGAAATGGTCGCCGAGGAGCTCGACAGGTCCGACTGGGCGGCGTATCTGGAGCGCGAGCAGACGCTCTTCGACCAAGTGCGCACGGAGGTCACCGACAGGCTCGCCCCGGAGGAACGCATCCTCTCCAATCGCTATTTCGAAGGGAGTCCGCTCTATCCGGGGCGCTTCGCCCGGGACTGGAACCGCTCCTATGTCCTCGAGCCCGACGGTGAGCCCCGAGGTGCGGTCGTCCTGCTTCACGGTCTGACGGACTCCCCCTACAGCCTGCGTCACATCGGCCAACGCTACCGCGCGTCAGGCTATGTCGTGATCGGGATCCGCCTGCCCGGACACGGAACCGTCCCGGCCGGGCTAACGAACGTGCAGTGGGAGGATTGGTCGGCCGCGACACGCTTGGCGGTGCGTGAGGCCGTGCGCCGGATCGCACCCTCGGCACCCCTGCAGTTGGTGGGCTTCTCCAACGGCGGAGCGCTCGCCATGAAGTATGTGCTGGACGCCGTCGAAGATCCTTCCCTGCGGCAAGCGAATCGGGTCATCCTGATCACGCCGATGATCGGGATCACCGAGATGGCCCGATTCGCGGGATTCGCCGGCTTGCCCGCCATCTTTCCGGCGTTCGCGAGTGCGGCTTGGCTCGGCGTCATCCCCGAGTTCAATCCGTTCAAATACAACTCCTTTCCGGTCAACGGGGCACGCCAATCGTCGCTCCTGACCCGTGCGCTGCAACCACGCATCGCCCGCCATGCCCGCGACGGGCGTCTCGACGCCCTGCCCCCGATCATCACCTTCCAATCCGTGGTCGATTTCACCGTCAGCACGCGCGCCATCGTGACGAGCCTCTACGCCCAGCTCCCGCAAAACGGCAGCGAGCTGGTGCTGTTCGATATCAACCGCAACACCAAGTTCGGGCCGCTGATCCGGCCGGGCACCGAGACGGCGCTCGAGCGCCTTCTCCCGCCGACACCGCGCCGCTTTAAGACCACCGTCATCGCCAACGCCGACCCGGACAGCAGCGAGGTGGTCGAGCGGGTGATCGACGCGGGGGAGACCGAGGAGCAGGTTAGAGCGTTGGGTTTGACCTATCCGCGCGAGGTCTTTTCGCTTTCGCACGTCGCGCTGCCGTTTCCGATCGACGATTCGCTCTACGGTCTGGAGCCGAACGAGAACGAGGATTTCGGTGCCCACCTCGGGGCATTGGCCATCCGCGGCGAGCGCGGGGTCCTGGTCATGAGTCTGGACTCGCTGGTGCGCCTGTCCTGGAATCCCTTCTTCCCCTACCTGCTCGAGCGGATCGAAGATGGGATCGTCGATGCGCCCTTCGGCGCGACCGACGACAGCCCGACGAGCAGGGCGGACGCAGCAAACAGCGTCGACTCTTTGTGAAAAGGCAGTTGATCCGCCATGGCGCCGAGCCGGGACAAATTTCCGCGACGGCAGACCATTGCGTTCAGGGATTGACCGCCATATCTCGCACCTTGTCTAGGTCATGAACAACCCGATGAGGTGTTGAAAATGCGAATGTTCGTCTTGCTCCCGATGCTCGGGGCTCTCCTGCTGCCCACCGCGGCCTCCGCCTCCTGCGCCCCGGCCCTCGATTTCGAGATGCGTCGCCTCGCCGGCGACGAGACCCTGCGCCTTTGCGATGCCTATCAGGGGAAGGTGATCCTTGCGGTGAACACCGCCAGCAAATGCGGCTTCACCGGCCAATACGAGGGCCTCGAGGCCCTGTACCGCGAATATGGTGATCGCGGGTTGGTGGTGCTCGGCTTCCCGTCCAACGATTTTGCGAATCAGGAGCCCGGCACCGAGAAAGAGATCCAGGAGTTCTGCCGTCTGACCTACTCGGTGGAGTTTCCGATGTTCGAGAAGGTGCAAGTCCGTCAGGGTGCGGCGGCACCCTTCTTCGAGCACTTGGCCGGGGAGACCGGCGTCTACCCCGAGTGGAACTTCTACAAGTACCTGATCGACCGAGACGGCAAGGTCGTCGAGGTCTTCCCCAGCCGCACCGGCCCGGAGAGCGAGAAGATGATCCAGGCCATCGAACGCTTGCTCTGAGCACCGTCGACCGATCGGCGTTGTTCGCAAAACCGGCCTGGAGGCATCAGTTGCCGTTTCCGGAGCCGAGCCGGTCGCGCGCCAACGCGGCGGCATCCTCGATCCCCTGCTGTGCGCGGTCGATGATCGCCTTGCCTTGGGCGATCATCGCCTGCTTGACAGCCTCGGCGAGTGCGGACCTGGAGAGCGACTCGCCGTCGATCGTCATGGTCTCCGGGGAGGTCGAATAGGCGGACAAGGGATCGCTCAGCATCAACGCGGTGTCTTCCACTGCATTGTAGCGATAGCGACAGGTCGCCTGCCGAGGCCCGCTTAATCCGTCGGACTCGAACCCCAGCACGACCGAAAGCCCCGAATGGCCGCGGGGATGTGTCTGCACGTCGGTCCAGCGCACCGAGCTCGGCGATGCGACTTGCGTCGCCACCAACTTCTTGCAGAAGCTCACGCGCACATCCTCGCGCGAGCCCGAGCAGCTCGCGACCAAAACAGATGCGGTGGCGAGAGCGACGATCATTCCCGGCGAAGCCGTGGTTCGTTTTGTCATGGTCGTACCCTTTAACCTAGATCCGGGCTGGCGCAATAGCCAGGCAGCTCTTGCGAGCCCGTCGGACGGACATTATGCTGCGCCGCTCATCGCCGGGGTATCTCGAGCCGCATACCCCGGCCTCGCAGCCCGCTTTGATGGAGCAACGCCGATGGACTTCTCGACCCGGCATCGCCTGATGCTCGCCGACGGCCCTGTCGCCTATCGGAAGGTCACCACCGGCAAACCCCCTCTCCTGCTTGTCCACGGCTGGGGTGGAACCTCGCGACACTGGCAGCACACCGCGGAACACCTTTCGGACATCCGCGATCTCTATGCCCTGGATCTTCCGGGTCACGGGGACACTCCCGGAAGACCCGGCGCAACCGGACCCGAAGCAATGGCGAGCTTGGTCATCGACTTCGCCGACCGCCTGGGCCTGGATCGCTTCGACCTCAATGGCCATTCTTGGGGTGCTGCCGTCGCGATCCTGGTCGCGGCACATCGGCCCGAGCGGGTCGATCGACTGGTGCTGACCAGCTTGGGCATGGCCCGCAACGCGCTCGAGCGTCTCGCCCTAACCCAGGCCTACCGGCAGATGAATCTCGCCCTGTCGCTCTGGCGGCCCTGGCTGGTCATGTCCCGGCCATGGCTCACGCTCTCGCGCCCGGCGATCGCCTGGTTCGGCGCTCAGCCGCTCGTGTATCGGGCGATCGCGGCACACGTCCTGCGCCGGCTCCCCGCGGACGACGAGATGGTGCGTGTCGGCGTACGGGAGTTCTTAAGCACGGATCCGCTCAGTGCGCTCGAGTGTGCCGTCGGTGCCGGGAGCCCGGTCTTCCCGGTGGCCTTGGAGACGATGGCGACGCCGACGCTGTTGGTCAACGCGGATGCGGATGCCGTGATGCCGCCATCCGGTGCCCGCGCCCTTGCTGCACGGATCCGTAACGTCCGCGCGGTTCGCCTCGATGACTGCGGCCATCTGCCGATGATCGAGCAACCCGAGGCGTATCACCGAGCGGTACGCGAGTTCCTCACCGCGACGGTGCTCGACCCGCGCTCGAGCAAGAACCCCGACGCCCGATGATCCGCGCAGATCGAACGGCATGCAGGCCCGGCACGACCTCGAACTAAAGATGATGGTATAGATTGGCCACCTGACGGTCGACCTGTTGCTGTTTGACCAGCCGTGAGCGTCCGATGGCATCGAGAAGCTCCTTGCAGGCAGGGTCTTGCTTGCCGAGATAGTCGATCGACAGGACTAGATTCTGGCTCACGATGATCTCG
>NZ_JAABRP010000119.1 GCF_011390875.1 Thiocapsa sp. | reverse complement strand
GCCCTTCGGGGTGAATGGCTATCTGGAGCTGACCTTGCGGATCGAGCGGGCCGACGGTGCGGCCGTTATCCTGCTTCGGGGGGATTGAGCGGTCATATCGAATCGATCGGGATCCATGGCAGGACGCTCCGGATCTCGCCCGGTCTTCGATTAAACCGCGCCCAGCGAGGCATGCGATGTTTTCGGATGGGATCGGCCCAGGCAGATTAGACGACCGCTGGAGGCGGCGCGGTTTAAGATATTAAAAAGTATATCATTTTAAACCGCGTCCCCGCTAAGGGCCGTAGATGCACCAAACGCCGAACTCACCCGAAAGTCAGCATCTCGATCCGGACGCGGTTTAGGATCAGCCCGTCGCGGTACGGATCCACTCCACGCGCGTGCGCATCACGCCGTAATAGACCACCGGGATGACGACCAGGGTCAAGACGGTCGAGACGAACAGACCGAACAGCAGAGACACCGCGAGCCCCGAGAAGATGGGGTCGTCCAGGATGAAGAGCGCCCCTGCCATGGCCGCCGCCGCGGTCAGCGCGATCGGCTTGGCGCGCACCACGGCCGAGTTGATGACGGCCTCCTCGAACCCTTTCCCCTCGCGCACCTGCTGGTTGATGAAGTCGACCAACAGGATCGAGTTGCGCACGATGATGCCGGCGAGCGCGATCATGCCGATCATGGAGGTCGCGGTGAACTGCGCACCCAAGAGCGCATGGCCGGGCATGATGCCGATGATCGTCAGCGGGATCGGCGCCATGATCACAAGAGGCACCAGATAGCTGCGGAACTGGGCGACCACCAGCAGATAGATCAGGATCAGTCCGACCCCGTAGGCGATGCCCATGTCGCGGAAGGTCTCGTAAGTCACCTGCCACTCGCCGTCCCACTTAAGGCTGAACTCGTATGGGTTGGCGGGTTGCTGGATGAACCACTGCTCCAAGCCCTGCTCCTGCGCGAGCCGATCCGAGATCTCGAACATCCCGTAGAGCGGGCTGTCGGTCTCGCCGGCCATATCGGCGGTGACATAGACCACGGGCATCAGGTCCTTGTGATAGATGCTGTGCGCACGCTGGGTCTCCTGAACCTCGACGATCTCGGAGAGCGGCACCAGTGCACCCGACATCGAGAGCACCCGCAACGCCAGCACCTGATCCAGATCGGCCTTGTCCGCCTCGCTGAGCTCGACGCGGATCGGCACCGCGTATTTGACGTTCTGGCAGTGCTGATAGCTCATGTCCTCGCCGTCGATGAGCGTGGACAGTGCTTGGGCGACCGTACTTTGGGGCACGCCCAGGCGCGATGCCTTGGTGCGATCCACGACCACGACCAGCTTGCGCGACGGATATTCGACCGAGTCGTCGACATCGACGATGTCCGTCGTGGACTCGAAGATCCCGCGGACCTCGCGGGCGACGCGAATCTGTCCGTCGTAGTCCAGCCCGTAGATCTCCGCGACCAGTGGCGAGAGCACCGGCGGGCCGGGCGGGATCTCGACGATCTTGGCGTTGCCTCCGTGGCGCAAGGCGATCTCCTGCAGCGGTGCGCGCATGCCGGCGGCGATCGCGTGGCTCTGCAGGTCGCGGTGATGGCTGTCGACCAGATTGACCTGAATATCGCCCAGGTGCGCGCCCTCGCGCAGATAGTACTGGCGCACCAAGCCATTGAAGTTGATGGGCGCGGCAGTGCCGGCATAGATCTGGAAGTCGGTGACCTCGTCGACGGTGGCCAGAAAATCGCCCATCTCGCCGAGCACCCGCGCCGTTTGCTCGAGGCTGGTCCCTTCGGGCATGTCGAGCACGACCTGGAACTCGCTCTTGTTGTCGAAGGGCAGCATCTTGAGGATCACGACCCGGCTGGTGACCAGCGAGATCGATCCCGCGATCAGAATCAGGATCCCGGCCAGCAGCAGCCAGCGGTTGAGAACCCCTTTGCGCCCGACCAGGAACGGCCCGATGACGGTGTGGAACAGGCGGTCGAGACGCCCGCCCGCATGGGCCGCATCCGGATCGTCGCCGTGCTGCGCATGTCCGGCGCCCGCGGCGTGGCGCTTGCCGAGCATGGCGTTCGCCATCCAGGGCGTGAAGACGAAGGCGACGACGAGCGAGATCAGCATCCCCATCGATGCATTGATGGGGATGGGGCTCATGTAGGGCCCCATCAGGCCGCTGACGAAGGCCATCGGCAGCAGCGCGGCGATGACGGTGAAGGTCGCGAGGATGGTCGGTCCGCCGACCTCGTCGACCGCCTTGGGCATGAGGTCGAGCAGCTTGGCCTTGCTCATCGCCATGTGTCGGTGGATGTTCTCCACCACCACGATGGCGTCGTCGACCAGGATGCCGATGGAGAAGATGAGCGCGAACAGCGAGACCCGGTTGAGCGTAAAGCCCCATGCCCAAGAGGCGAAGAGCGTCAGGGCCAGGGTCACGACGACGGCCGCGCCGACGATGATGGCCTCGCGCCAGCCGATCGCAAGCCAGACCAGCACCACCACCGAGGCGGTCGCGAAGACCAGCTTGGTGATCAGCTTCTGCGCCTTGTAGTCGGCCGTGGCGCCGTAGTTGCGGGTGACCGTGACCTGGACGTTGTCCGGGATGAAGGTGCCTTCGAGCTGCGCGAAACGCTCGATGACCTGCTCGGCGACCGCGACGGCATTCACACCCTCCTGCTTGGCCACTGCGATGGTGACGGCCGGGGTGCTGCCGGATAGGTCGAGATCCGTATGAACCGCGCCCGCGCCGGTGCCCATCCGCACGTAAGCCTCCGGTTGCTCGGGGCCGCGCTCCAGGGTCGCCACGTCGCTGAGATAGACCGGTCGCCCGCCGTGCAGGCCGACGACCAGCTGATGGAGCTCTTCCGGGCAGGTCAGGAAGGTGCCGGCCTGCACGAGGATCTCCTCGTTGTCGGCGGTCACCATGAGATTGTCTTTGATGACATTGCCCGCCTGCAGGGAGCGGCGCAGGTCACTCAGGTCGATTTGGTAGCCGGCAAGAGCCTGCGGGTCCAGCAGCACCCGCACGACCTGGGATGGCGCGCCGACCGTGTAGACGTCGCGCGTGCCGGGGACACGCTTGATCTCCTGCTCGAGCGCATGGGCGACCTGCCCCAGCTCGAAGGCCCCCACGGTGGAGTCTTGGGACCAGAGTGTGGCCGTGATGATGGGGACATCGTCGATCCCTTTTGGTTTGACGATCGGGGTACCGACACCCAGGTTCGGCGGGAGCCAATCCTGATTGGCCAACACCTTGCTGAAGAGCCGCACCACGGCGTCGGTATTGTCTTCGCCGACCTTGTACTGGACGGTCACCACCGCCATGCCGGGCCGTGAGACCGAGAAGACGTGCTCGATCCCCTTGATCTCGGAGAAGACCTGCTCGGCCGGTCCGGCAACCAGGTGCTCCACCTCGCTCGCCGAGGCGCCCGGGAAGGGGATGAAGATGTCCGCGAAGGTGACGTTGATCTGCGGCTCTTCCTCGCGCGGCGTCACGAGGATCGCGAACAAGCCGAGCAGCAGGCCGACGATGGCCAGAAGCGGCGTGATCTCGGTGTTCTGAAAACGCCGGGCGATGCTGCCCGAGATGCCGAGCTGCTCAGCCATGATCTTGTCCCGCCTCGGCGCCGGCGCTCGACTGCGACTTCAAGGCGACGCCCGCGGCGATCGGATCAAGCGCGACCCGCTCGCCTTCGCCGAGCCCGGCGAGTACGACGACGCCGCCATCGACGGCACGTCCGAGCCGAATCTGGCGAAAGCCGACTCGCCCGTCGTCGTCGACCACATACACGGCGGTCACCTCGGAGCGCTGCACGACGGCCTCGAACGGGATTGTCAGCTCCCGCTTGGCGCCGATCTCGAAGGCGGTCTTCACGAACATACCGGGAAAGAGCCCTTTGGTTCCTTCCGGCAGATCGAGCCGCACGGTGAAGGTGTTGGAGCCCATGTCCGCGAACGGGAAGATGGTGAGCTGATTCGATTCGATGATCTCCTCGGGACCCAGATAAATGCGAGCGGTCCCGCCCTCGCGCACCGAGGGGATGACGCTTTGGGGGACGTCGACGATCACACGCAGCTGATCGAGCGAGATCCCGCTCATGACCTGCTGGCCGGGGCTCGCCGTCTCGCCGATCTCGATATGGCGATGAGTGACGATACCCGAGTAAGGAGCGCGGATCTGGGTGTATTCCAACTGCTCCTGCGCCTGCTCGAGCCGCGCGGTGGCGGATTCCAGCTCCGCCTCGGCCGCGGCAAGATCCGCCTTCGCCTGGTCCATGGCGGACTCGGAGACATTCTTTTTCTCGAACAGACCGGTAACGCGCGTGTACTCCTCCTGCGTCTGCTCCAATCGCGCCGAGGCGGACCTCAAATCGGCGGCGGCTTGAGCCACCCGAGCGCGATGCTCGGTATCCTTCAGCCGCGCGACAATGACGTCCTTCTCGACGAAATCCTCGACATCGAACAGGATCTCTTGGACCTGGCCCGAGGTCTGTGCCGAGACGGTGGTTCGATTGATGGCCTCGACGACACCGTCCAGTCGATATTCGCGCGGCAGGGTTTGGTACTCGGCCGGTGCGGTGTCGAGCGCGAGGGTCTCGGCGGCTTGAAGATTCAGCGCGGCAAGCGCCATCAGGCCCGCGAGTGCCGGTATGATCAAGGGGATGAGGGGCATGGTGGCGGTCCTCTAAAATATTAGATTTTTCTTATATTAACAGAATCTATTGGCAAAACAAGGTGGTTGATGAGCTGGCAGGCCTGTACCCGGGCGTTGACTGATCGGGGTCGGGGACTTGAATGCGCTGTCTCGGCCCGTCCGGAGGGTAGCAGACGCTTGGCGTTTGCCGGAGGTTTTTCGGGTGTCGCCCCGTGTGCCTTGCCGTTCAGTCCCGCCGCGCATCTCGACCTCCCGCCGATGCTGGTACGCAAGGCCCTGCACAGTGACAATAGAGCGAAAGAGCGAACACCGGAAACCCGTTCATGCTCGCATGCCCGGGCATGAGCAGCGTCGCCCCGATCGCGGGCCCGCGCCGGAGAAACACGACGCCGCCTCTCTGCGTGGGTCGGCGAGACCAAGAGGATAGCCCCGTGAGCCGATGGTCCGAGGACCTGATCCCGATCGACCGTGCCAAGACCCTGGATGGGCTCTTTGTTCAACGCGTCAGGCGCTCGCCGACGCGGGTCGCCTACCGCCATTTCGAGCGCGGCGGTGGATGGACCGAGCTGACTTGGGAGGAGACCGGCGCACGGGTGGCGCGCTGGCATCGGGCGCTCGCGGGCGAGGCGCTCGCAAGAGGGGACCGGGTCGCGATCCTGCTGCGTAACTGCCCGGATTGGGTCGTGTTCGACCAAGCGGCGCTGTCGCTCGGACTGGTTACGGTGCCGCTCTACACGGACGACCGGGCGGAGAACGCGGCCTATATCCTGCAGGATGCGGCGGTCAAGCTGCTGTTGATCCACGACGCCGGACGTTGGAAGCGGTTGGCCGAGGTTCTCGGCGATGCGCCCTTTCCGGCACGCGTCGTGATCTTGGAGTCGAGCCCCGCAGCGCGAGAGCTGGCGGAGGCGGATCCGCGGGTGGTGATCGCCGAGGATTGGCTGCCGGAGACCGCACCGGACCCCGGCCAACGTGCCGGCGATCCGGATGCCTTGGCGACGATCGTCTACACCTCCGGGACCACCGGGCGTCCGAAGGGCGTCATGCTCAGCCACCGCAACATCATGGGCAACGCCCACGGTGCTCTGACCGTCATCGACTGTTACCAAGAGGATCGGTTTCTCTCCTTTCTGCCGCTGTCCCATATGCTCGAACGCACGGGCGGCTATTACCTGCCGATGATGGCCGGGGCGACGGTCGCCTTTGCGCGCTCGGTCGCGCAGCTCGCAGACGATATGCAGGCCATTCGCCCCACCGTCATCATCGCCGTCCCGCGGGTCTTCGAGCGGGTCCACCAGCGCATCCATGACCAATTGAACGCACGCCCGGCGCCCGCACGCTGGCTGTTCCGGCTCGCCGTCGCCGCGGGGTGGCGGTCCTTCCTGCGTGAGCAGGGACGCGGCGGCTGGCACCCTTTACTACTGCTTTGGCCGTTGCTGCGCCGCAAGGTTGCCGGTCAAGTCCTCGCCAAGCTCGGCGGGGCGCTGCGTGTCGCCGTGAGCGGCGGTGCGCCGCTGCCGGCACCCGTCGCGCACACCTTCATCGGTCTGGGCCTGCCCCTCTTGCAGGGCTACGGCTTGACCGAGACGAGCCCGGTCATCAGCTTCAATCCGCTCAAGGACAATATCCCGGAAAGCGTCGGCGTGCCGCTGCGCGGGCTCCAGTTGCGCATCGGGGCAGAGGACGAGCTGCTCGTGAAGGGCGAGAACGTGATGCTCGGCTACTGGAACAACCATGCGGCCACCGCTCGGGTGTTGACGCAGGACGGTTGGCTGCACACCGGCGATCAGGTGCGTCTGGAGCACGGACACATCTACATCACCGGACGTCTCAAGGACATTCTGGTCCTGTCCAACGGCGAGAAGGTCCCGCCCGCCGACCTGGAGATGGCGATCGCGATGGACCCTTTGTTCGAGCAGGTGGTTGTACTCGGCGAGGGGCACTCCTATCTCACAGCGTTGCTGGTATTGAACGCGGACCTCTGGCCCGGACTGGCGCGCGAGCATGGTCTGGATCCGGAGCGGCCCGAAAGCCTGCGAGATCCTCAGCTCAATAAGCTCATTCTCAAGCGCATCCGCTCGGCACTGCATGATTTTCCGGGCTATGCCAAGATCCGACGTGCGACCCTGACGCTTGAGCCCTGGTCTATCGATAATGGACTGCTGACGCCGACCATGAAGGTGAAGCGCGCCATGGTCGTCACGCGCTATCACGATGAGATCGAGGAGATGTACGGGATGGATGCCTGATCTAAACCGTGCGGTCTCCAGCGGCCCTCTGATCTGCCGGGACCGATCCCATTCAAAAACAGCCCATACTGCGCTGGGCGCGGTTTAACCGGGGGCGAATCCGGTCGCGATCTTGATTGCGCGGCGGGCAGCGCCTACACTAACCACTCAATGCGGGTGTAGTTCAATGGTAGAACTTCAGCTTCCCAAGCTGATAGCGTGGGTTCGATTCCCATCACCCGCTCCATCTTCCCCCGCTCCGCACTCCGCCGCCGTGGCGATCGTGCTGTTCCCGTAGCCACATGCGACGTCTCTATCAGGCTCGGGATCGCATCGAGGCCCAACTCCTGCTGGACTTTTTGGATCGGCATCTCGTCGAGGCCGTCATCCTGGGCGACTATCTCTCGGGTGCCGCGGGCGGTCTGCCTGCCGACATCGGTCCCACGCTCTGGGTCGTAGAAGATGACGACCTGAAACGTGGTCGGGAGCTTCTCGGTCGGTTTCAGGCCGATGCGGGGCGTCCGAGCAATGCCGCGACCTGGCTTTGCAGCGGTTGCGGAGAGTCGGTGGACGGTGATTTCGACCTCTGCTGGAACTGCGGGCAGCCGCGCGCCGAGACCGAATCGTGAAGGCTGTACGTCCGGCTTCGCGTACCGAGGACGGGGCGAGTCCATGAGTGCAGGCCCCTCGGAGTGGTTCAGCGAGGCCGTGCTCGGCTGGTTCGATCGGCACGGACGCAAGGATCTGCCCTGGCAGCGCGACCCGACGCCTTATCGGGTCTGGGTCTCGGAGATCATGCTCCAGCAGACCCAGGTCGCGGTCGTGATTCCCTATTTCGAGCGTTTCGTCGCGCAGTTCCCGACGGTGCTGGATCTTGCCGATGCGTCGGAGGATCGCCTGATGGCCCTCTGGTCCGGGCTCGGCTACTACGCACGTGCCCGCAATCTCCATCGCGCCGCCGGTCTGATTCGGGATCTGCACGGCGGGGTCTTCCCCGCTGCGATCGAACCCTTGTTGGCACTCCCCGGCATCGGCCGCTCTACGGCCGGTGCGGTGCTCTCCCTCGCCTTGGACCAACGCCATCCGATCCTCGACGGCAACGTGAAGCGGGTGCTGGCACGTGCCTTCGGCGTCGAGGGTTGGCCTGGCCAAGGCCCTGTCCTCGAGCGGCTCTGGATGCTGGCCGAACAGCTCACGCCGCTGAGCCGGGTCGGCGCGTTCAACCAGGGCATGATGGATTTGGGTGCCACGCTCTGCACCCGTCGTGTCCCGGCCTGCGAGCGCTGTCCGGTCTCGGAGCGGTGTATGGCACGCCGCTCGGGCCGTCAGGGCGAGCTCCCGACACCCCGCCCGCGCCGCAGCCCGCCGGAGCGCGGGACCTTGATGCTGCTCCTCGTCGATCCGTCCGGCGACATCCTGCTGGAGCGCCGGCCCAAGAGCGGGATCTGGGGCGGACTCTGGAGTCTGCCCGAGATCTTGCCGGGCGCCGATCCGCGCGACTGGTGTCTCGCCCGGCTCGGCATCCTGCCCGCGCGGGTTGAAATGATCGGGGCACGCCGTCACACCTTCAGCCACTTCAGTCTGGATATTCGAATCGCGCGCGTAGAGCTCGACTCAGTACCGGCTCGCGTTGCCGACGACGTGGATCGGCGCTGGCTGAATCCGCGCGATCTCGCCGCTCTCGGCATGCCCGCGCCTGTGAAGAGCATCCTGGACCACTTTCAAGCCGGCCGAGCGCAACCGCCCGTTCGTCCGTCACCACACGGAGACGTCTCATGACTCACATGGTTCACTGCGTCAAGCTCGGCCGCGAGGCCGAGGGGTTGGATCGGGCGCCCTATCCGGGCGAACTCGGCAAGCGCATCCACGCCAACGTATCCAAGCAGGCATGGCAAGACTGGCTTCGCCACCAGACCATGCTGATCAACGAGAATCGCTTGAGCCCGATGGATCCCAAATCGCGCAAGTTTCTCGAAGAGCAGATGGAGAAGTATTTCTTC
Organism: Thiocapsa sp.; assembly: GCF_011390875.1. Classification (GTDB taxonomy): domain Bacteria; phylum Pseudomonadota; class Gammaproteobacteria; order Chromatiales; family Chromatiaceae; genus Thiocapsa. The sequence goes on along the minus strand of NZ_JAABRP010000119.1, from coordinate 7,094 downwards.
GGCGAAGGCGCCGAGATGCCAGAGGGTTACGTCCCGCCCAAAAGTTAGCGGCGAGCGCCGGCACCCTGCACGGGGCCGGCCGCCGATCGCGTTGTCCCCGTCTCGTTGTACGGATCTCGTCGCCCCGTCCCCTCACTCGGCGAGGTTGCGGGGGCTCGCGTGCGCGATCAACCGCCTTGCCGATCCTCCCTTGCGTTGTTAGATTAGCTCGCCGTTTTCCGATGGATTTCCCGACGGATCCTCGTCCAGGATGCCCGCGGGAGAGCCGGCGATCTCCTCCTTCTCCCGCAAGGTATGCACCTGATGTTCTTCAGAAGTCTTCGTGGAATCTTCTCGAACGATCTTTCGATCGATTTGGGTACGGCCAATACGCTCATCTTTGCGCGTGACCAAGGGATCGTACTCAACGAGCCGTCGGTGGTCGCGATCCGCCACGAGCGCAAAGGCGGGGGCAAGACGGTGGTCGCCGTCGGCGAGGAAGCCAAAATGATGCTCGGGCGCACGCCGCAGAGCATCACGGCGATTCGCCCGCTCAAGGACGGTGTGATCGCCGATTTCACCATCACCGAGAAGATGCTCCAGTACTTTATCCACAAGGTGCACGCGTCACGCCTGATTCGCCCCAGCCCGCGCGTGCTCATCTGCGTACCCTGCGGCTCGACCCAGGTGGAGCGTCGCGCCATCAAAGAGTCGGCGGCCGGCGCCGGGGCCCGCGAGGTGTTTTTGATCGAGGAGCCCATGTCGGCGGCGATCGGTGCCGGGCTCGCGGTCCACGAGCCGCGCGGCTGCATGGTGATCGATATCGGCGGCGGTACCTCCGAGGTGGCGATCATCTCGCTCAACGGTATCGTCTATTCGGCATCGATCCGGGTCGGCGGCGACACCTTCGACGACGCCATCATCAACTACGTCAGGCGCAACTACGGTACCCTCATCGGCGAGGCCACGGCCGAGCGGATCAAACACAGCATCGGCTCGGCCTTTCCGGGCAACGAGGTGCTGGAGATCGAGGTGCGCGGGCGCAACCTCGCCGAGGGCATTCCGCGCAGCTTCACACTCAACAGCAACGAGATCCTGGAAGCGCTGCAGGAGCCGCTTGCGGCGATCGTCGGCTCCGTGAAGATGGCCTTGGAGCAGACGCCGCCCGAGCTTGGGTCGGACGTCGCCGAGCGCGGCATCGTGCTGACCGGAGGCGGATCCTTGTTGCGGGATTTCGATCGTCTGGTCGAGGAAGAAACGGGTCTGCCGGTGGTCGTGGCCGAAGACCCGTTGACCTGCGTGGCGCGTGGCGGCGGCAAGGCGCTGGAGATGCTCGACGCACGGGGGATCGACCTCTTTACGACCGAGTGATCCCATCAAACCGCTCTTCCTTCGCGGGCCGTCGCCGACCCTCCGGGTGATCCTGGCGGTCGTGTTCGCGCTGGGCCTCATCATCGCCGACCATCGGTTCGACCACCTCGAGCGCGTGCGCTCGCTGCTGTCCGTCTTGGCCTACCCGTTGCATTTGGCCGTGAACGTGCCGGCCGCACTCGTGCGCGCCACCCGTGAGCGTCTCACGGACGCGGCGCAGTTGCGCTCGACGAACACGGCACTCAGTCGCGAGAACCTGCTGTTGAAGGCCCGTCTGCAGCAGTTCGAGTCGTTGGAAGCCGAGAACATGCGCCTGCGCGACCTGCTCGGCTCCTCGTTCAACATCGGCGAGCGGGTCCTGATCGCGGAGATTCTGGCCGTGGATCTCACGCCTTCGCGTCAGCAGGTGATCGTGAACAAGGGCACGAGCTCGGGCGTCTTCGTGGGGCAACCGGTGTTGGATGCCAATGCCGTGATGGGACAGGTGATCCGCACCAACCCCTTCTCGTCCGTCGTGCTTCTGATCACCGACTCGGATCATTCGCTTCCGGTCGAGGTCAACCGCAACGGTCTGCGCGCGATCGCCGCGGGTTCCGGCGTCGGGCAGGGGCTCGATCTGCTCTTCATCCCCAAGAACGCGGACATCCGCGAGGGCGATCTGCTGGTGACCTCCGGAATGGGCGAGCGTTTCCCCCCGGGTTATCCGGTTGCACGGGTGACCACGGTGCGCCAGGATCCCGACAATCCCTTCACGACCGTGTTGGCCGAGCCGACCGCGCGGCTCGACCGCAGCCGCGAAGTCCTTTTGGTCTGGACCCTTGATCCGCACATGCAACAGGAGGCGCTGACCGGCGCAGAGCCGAACCAAGGCACCACGCCATGACGGACGCAGCACCGCGAGGCGGCTGGCTGATCTTCGTCAGTCTGCTGATCGCCCTCTTCCTCACGATCTTGCCGATGCCGGCCGCGGCGGATGCTTTCCGGCCGCAGTGGGTGGCGCTCGTCACCCTGTTCTGGTGTCTGGCCATACCGGAGCGTTTCGGGGTTTTCGCAGCCTTCGGCGTGGGTCTGGCGGTGGATGTGGTCAGCGGCTCGTTATTCGGACAGCACGCCCTGGGGCTCTCGCTCATCGCCTATGCGGCGGTCGAGCTTCACCAACGAATCCGGTTGTTCCCTCTATGGCAGCAGGCGCTTTTCGTGTGGGTTTTGCTGTTGGTCGAGCGGCTGCTCAATCTGTGGGTCCTGGCGGCGACGGGGCAGCCGATGCCCTTCCTGATCTACTGGGTGCCCACCCTGTTCGGTCTTCTGCTCTGGCCCTGGCTCTTCGTGATCCTCAACGACCTCGGTCGCCGCGCAGGTTTGGTCTAGACTAGACCGCGTTCAGCATGGCATGCACCCACCTCGTCTCGGTCATAGCGTCGTCGCACCAACGCCCGTTTCAGCCAAACCGCGTCTCACCGGGGTCGATGACATCTCCGAAGCCAAACGCAAAATGAAAACGACGCATCTCGCTCCGGACGCGGTTTAACGCGGTCTAAAATTTTGAATCTTTTTGACTTAAACCGCGCCGACTCCAAGGTTCACCGAGGCCGCAAAGCCACGGGGCACCTCCCGACGTTTGGTGCTGCATCACCGAGCGCGGTTTAATGCTCGAAGCGAACCTGGAAGACCGTAAGCGCGAGGCCCGCTTGGTCGCGAGCCGAACATGGATCGCCGCAACGCTGGTGATCGTTGCGCTCTCGCTCGTCGTAGTGCGCCTGACGCATCTCCAGGTCGATCAACATGACCATTTCTCGGTGCTGTCCCGCGACAACCGGGTCAAGGTCCAGCCCTTGCCGCCGGCACGCGGACTCGTCTACGACGCCAATGGCGTGCTGCTTGCGGACAACCACCCGTCCTTCTCGCTGGAGATCACGATCGAGAAGGTGGACGATCTGGATGCCACCATCGAGGAGCTGTCCCGAGTCATCCTGATCGAGCCCCGGGATCGCGCCCGTTTCGAGCGGCAAAAGCAACAGCGGATGCGGTTTCAGGGCGTGCCGATCCGGCTGAATCTCACGCCGACGGAGGTTGCGCGATTCGCGGTCGACGGGCATCGTTTCGCCGGTGTCGACATTCGTGCGGAACTGGTGCGCACTTATCCGCTCGGCGAGGACACCGCGCATGTGCTCGGCTATGTCGGTCGGATCAACGAGCAGGAGCTCGCCCGGATCGATAAGAGCAACTACGCCGGGAGCCACTTCATCGGCAAGGGCGGTCTGGAGAAGGCCCATGAGGCACTGTTGCACGGTCAGGTCGGCTACCAGCAGGTGGAGGTCAACGCCCGCGGCCGGGTGATCCGCACACTCGAGAGTCAGCCGCCCGTGTCCGGTAAGGATCTCCATCTGTACCTGGATATCGGTCTGCAGCAGGTTGCAAAGGAGGCGCTCGGCGAGGAGCGTGGTGCCGTGGTCGCCCTGGATCCGCGCAACGGCGGCATCTTGGCCCTCGTGAGCAACCCGAGCTTCGACCCCAATCTTTTCGTGGAGGGGATCAGCCAGGCCGATTATCAGGCACTGCTGAGCTCGCCGGACAAGCCGTTGTTCAACCGAGCGGTCCGCGGACAATATCCGCCGGGCTCCACCATCAAGCAGTTTGTCGCCCTCGCAGGGCTTACCGCCGGGGTGACGACCTCGCGACGTGCAACCTATTGCTCGGGTGCCTTCAGTCTGCCGGGACACTCCCATCGGTTTCGCTGCTGGCGTCGCGGCGGTCATGGCGCCCTGAGCTTGGAGCAAGCGCTGGTGCAGTCTTGCGACGTCTATTTCTATGATCTGGCCAACCGGCTGGGGATCGACCGACTCTCGGGCTTTCTCTCGGACTTCGGCTTCGGCGCCTTAACCGGTATCGATGTCGCCGGCGAGCTGGGCGGACTGATGCCGACGCGTGAATGGAAGCAACGGGTCCGCAAACAGTCCTGGTATCCCGGCGAGACCCTGATCGTAGGGATCGGGCAGGGCTCCTTTCTGGCGACGCCGCTGCAATTGGCCGTCGCCACGGCGGCGGTCGCCAACCACGGCAAGGTGATACGCCCGCAGGTCGCGCGCGCAGCCCAGGCTCCCGGTGCGGCCGCTGCCGAGCAATTGCCGATGGTCTCTCACACCATCGCTCTCGCCGACGAACATCAATGGGAGCTGATCATTGACGCGATGGCGAAGGTCGTCGAATCCGGCACCGCCCGGCGCATCCGCAGCACCGAGTACCGCATCGCCGGCAAGACGGGGACCTCGCAGGTCTTCAGCCTTGGTCAGAACCAACGCTACAACGCGGCGACACTCCCCAAGCATCTCAAAGACCACGCACTGTTCGTCGCCTTCGCGCCGGTCGAGGATCCGCGTATCGCGCTTGCCGTCATCGTGGAGAACGGCGGCGGGGGCGGCGCCACCGCGGCACCCGTCGCGCGTCGCATCATGGACGCCTACCTCGGCGGCGCGAGCGTACCGAGCGTGCCGAATGATTCCGGGGGCGAGCGTGGCGACTAGGTCGAGCAGCTATTTTTCGGACGATGTCCTGGACCAGGGGCGTCCGGGTTTTTGGCAACGGATCCACCTGGATGCCCCGTTGCTGGCGGCACTGCTGGCCCTGTGCGGTTTCGGTTTGATGGTGCTCTTCAGCGCGAGCGACCAGGATCCTGCCGCGGTCGAGCGACAGTTGGTTCGGCTCGGGGTCGCATTTGGCCTGATGATCGCGGTTGCACAGGTCTCCCCTGCGCGTTTACGCAGCTGGTCTCCGCTGCTGTATGGGGTCGGCGTGGCGATGCTGATTGCGGTTCTCCTGGTCGGGGATGTCGGCAAGGGGGCGCAGCGCTGGTTGGATTTCGGCGTCGTTCGCTTTCAGCCCTCGGAGATCCTGAAGCTTGCGGTGCCCATGATGCTTGCCTGGATGCTCAGTGCTCGCGCCTTGCCGCCGAAGCTCATGTGGGTGGTGCTCGCGGCCCTGGCGACCATGATCCCGGTCGTGCTGATCGCAAAGCAACCGGATCTGGGAACCTCGCTGTTGGTCGCCAGTGCGGGCGTCATGGTGCTCTTCGTGGCCGGCATGGGTTGGGGCATGATCCTTTCGCTTGCAGCCGTCGTTGCCGCGGTGACCCCGCTCGTTTGGATCGGTCTGCATGAGTATCAGCGCGACCGCGTGCTGACCTTCCTGAATCCGGAGTCCGACCCGCTCGGGTCGGGTTATCACATTATCCAGTCCAAGATCGCGATCGGTTCGGGTGGGGTCGACGGGAAGGGCTGGCTGAACGGCACCCAGTCACACCTGGAGTTTCTACCCGAGCGCAACACCGACTTCATCTTCGCCGTGATCGGCGAGGAGTTCGGATTTACCGGGATCCTGGCCCTGCTCGCCCTCTATCTTTTCATCATCCTGCGCGGCCTGGTGATCGCGGCACGGGCACAGGATCGCTTCGGGCGTTTGCTGGCCGGCGCTCTAACCCTGGTGTTCTTCGTCTATGTCTTCGTCAACACAGGCATGGTCACCGGCTTGCTGCCGGTGGTCGGGGTTCCGCTGCCGCTGATCAGCTACGGCGGGACCTCGATGGTGACCCTGATGGCCGGATTCGGCATCATCATGGGGATTCACACCCATCGGATTCGCTCGCGCGGATAATCCTAAACCGCGTCCAGAGCGAGATGCTCACTTTCGAGTGAGCTCGACGTTTGGAGCATCAACGGCCCTTAACGTGGACGCGGTTTAAATCCGGCAGTGAGCGCTTCGTGCTTCATGCAAGGGCTCGACGGCATTGACGTTCGCGTTCATCCGAGGGCTCACCGGTCGGGTGATGGCCGCTACGACCCCTGAAGCACGCCCCGCGCGTCGGGTCCGAGCTCCGGAACATTCAACGAGGTACGCCCCATGACTATCGCCTACCGACTTCTCTTCGCCGGATGGGTGGCGCTCGCCGCGTCGCAGCTGCACGCCGAGCCGAACGACTACGTGGCCGAGGCCGATATCTTCGCGCGCGAGATGGTCGAGCGGCATGGGTTCGATTCGGCCGAGCTGCAGGCCGTGCTGGCGGATGCCCGCTACAGTCAGGCCATCGTCGATGCCATGGACCGGCCCTACGAGGCCAAGCCTTGGCGCGACTATCGAGGGCTGTTCGTCACGCCCGAGCGGATCGTCGGCGGTGTCGCCTTTTGGCGCGACAATGCCGATTTGCTCGCGCGTGCCGAGGCCGACTACGGTGTTGCTCCTCAGATCATCGTCGCCATCATCGGGGTCGAGACCAACTACGGTGCCAATACGGGCAAGCATCGGGTGATCGATGCGCTGACCACGCTCGGGTTCTCCTATCCGCGGCGGGCCGACTTCTTCCGTCGCGAGCTCGAGGCGTTTCTCCTGCTGAGCCGCGAGGAGCAGGTGGATCCGAGCCGGGCCGTCGGCTCCTATGCAGGGGCGATGGGCAAGCCCCAATTCATCGCGTCGAGCTATCGCAACTATGCGGTCGACTTCGACGGGGACGGTCGGCGCGACCTGTGGGGCAGCAACGCGGACGTCGTAGGGAGCGTCGCCAACTATTTCAAACAGCACGGTTGGCGTCCGGACGAGCCGGTCGCCTTTGTTGCGGCACTGCGCTCGGGCATCCCGGCCGGAATCGCATTGGCCGAGAAGACCCCAGTCCGGCCGGATACGACCGCCGGCGCATTTCGTGCCGCGCGGGTCGACTGGAAAGAGCCACTGGCGGTCGATACGCCCGTGAGTCTGAT